>CAYSSF010000258.1:0-5492 GCA_964433455.1 uncultured Syntrophaceae bacterium | reverse complement strand
ATCGGGGGACATCAGGAGAAGGGGCGCCGGGGCGGCACGGAGAACACGCCGAGCATCGTCGGGCTGGGAAAGGCCTGCGAACTGGCCGCCCGCCACCTGGAGACGGAAAACAGCGAAGTGAGGCGGCTGCGCGACCGGCTTGAAGAGGCCCTGCTGGCCCGTATCCCGAATTGCCGGGTCAATGGAGACATCGAGCAGCGACTTCCCAACACGACGAACATCAGCTTCGAGTTCGTCGAGGGGGAGGGGATTCTGCTATTGATGAACGAATACGGCATCTGCGCCTCCTCGGGGTCGGCCTGCACCTCCGGTTCCCTGCAACCTTCCCATGTGCTGCGCGCGATGGGCGTCCCTTTTACGATGGCCCACGGCTCCATCCGATTCAGCCTGAGCATCTACAATACGGAGCAGGAGATCGATTTCGTGATCGAGAAGCTGCCCCCCATGATCGAACGGCTGCGCAGCATGTCCCCCTACTGGACCTCGGTCGCACAGGCGTGCGCCACCACATAGAGGAGCGGAATCCGGGAGCGGGTCTCTTTATGCGGTGAATGAGGGCTGCGCACGATCCCGGGGCTATCCCTGTTCTCTGTCCGCTTTGGGTTTGAAGTGGTTGTGCAGGGTTTCCGGCATGCTGATCAGCAGCGGCATCCGGATCAGAAGGTCGATGCCGACGAAGAGGATAAAGATGTATTGCGGACCGATCTTGTCCCAGATGATCCCTGCCGTCAGGGCCAGGAAGGCGCCCAGAAGCATCTTGAAAAACCGGTTGATGCCGATCCATCTTCCCATCTGTTCGGGAGGGACCAGTTCTCTTTCGATCGCGGCGGCGATTGAGGCGCCGATAAAGTAAAAGCCCTGCAGCATGCCGGCGATGATCAGAAAAGCGGGGGAGGGCGCCATGATCAGCAGCAGGCAGGAAATCCAGAAAAGTGGAACTGTGATATAGAGGATTTTCTTTCTGCCGATCCGGTCCGCCAGCCTGCCCAGAGGAATGGCCAGGACGATGGATGCCAGCGCGGATCCGGTGACCATGGCGCCCAGCACGAACTCGTTTGCCCCTTTGATCTGGTAGGCGAATACTTGGGTGAACGGAAATACCATCCCGAGCGGCAGTTGGGCTACGGAGGCAACGACCAGCCATTTTTTCAGATGCCCGCCCCCTTTGAGGACCGAGGAGATATCTTTCCACCGGATCTGCCGCCTCTGGCTGTCTGCTGTTACCCACGTTCGTTCCGAAAGCTGCGTCAGAACCACCACGAATGTACCGATGGTAATGATCAACCCTGAAAAGAAAAGGGGCCTGATCCCGGCGATATTGACGCCGCCATAGAGGGTGACCAGCCAGGTTGCCAGCATCGGGCCGGCCATCCCCAGGAGACCCGCGGCGACCGTTTCGCAGATCAGCATGCCGGTGGCCCGGTCCCGGTTGACCAGGCAGTTGCCGCAGATGGTCGCACAACTGTGGCTGCTGGTGGAGAAACCGAGCCAGTAGGCCACCATCGCGAAGATGGTCACTCCCCAGTGATTTGCCAGGCCGTAGGTCAGGTACGAGAGGGCCATGAAGCCAATGCCGACCAGGTAGATTTTTTTTGGGCCGATTCGGTCGATGAACCACCCGGTAAAGGGGCCGCAGAAACCGGCGATGATCATCCCGATGCTGTTGACGATCCCCAGTTCGGTGCCCGTCGCGCCCAGCGCCACGATATAGATGGAGAGGTAGGGAAAGACCATCTGGTAGGCCAGCTTGTCGAGGGATGTGCGCAAAACGGTGATTTTCCAGTCCCGCTGCTGTCGTTTCAAAAAGGAAAGGCCGTTGCCGAGAATGGTTGGCAGCGGCCCGGCGGATTGTTTCACAGGGTTGTTCAAGCCATCTTGCTCCAAAGTGAAGTCCATCGCAATGCGCGGTGGCTGTTCCCCAGGGTGAAGAGCCGGTCGACGATCCTCCGGAATCAGGTTGCCGTCGGTCTTCATCCGCGGGACGGGGGAGTATAGGGGAAGGGGCCAGGCATGTCAAGAAGCAGAAGGGAAGAAAGAAGTTTGTTCTGGCAATCACGCCGGAAGATTGCTATATTCCGGCCCGTTGCCTGAAAATTCAGGAATAATGGGGCGCATGTGCCCCGGTTTCGGGGAAGCATGGGGGAACTCCCCGGTTTCCCGTCGTGAGGAGAGAAGACCGATGGACAGTCATGTTCCCAAACAGATTTTTTTCACCAAGGGCGTCGGCACTCACAAGGATGAACTCCACTCCTTCGAGCGGGCGCTCCGCGATGCGGGGATTGAACGTTGCAACCTGGTCCAGGTTTCCAGCATCGTTCCCCCCAACTGCAAGATGATATCCAAAACGCAGGGGCTCAAGGAACTGGTCGCAGGGGGGATCACCTTTTGCGTCATGAGCCGCTGCTGCAGCAACGAACCGAAGCGCCTGCTGGCTTCGTCGGTCGGCTGCGCCATTCCGGCCGATCAGCAATCCCACGGATACATCAGCGAATACCACGCCTTTGGCCAGACGGAGAAGCAGGCGGGCGATTACGCGGAAGACATGGCCGCGGCCATGCTCGCATCGACGCTGGGAATCGATTTCAATGTCGATGAAAGCTGGGATGAGAAGAAGGAGATCTTCAAGATCAGCGGGAAGATCGTCAGAACCCGAAACGTCACCCAATCGTCCATCGTGAAGAACAGTGGCTATACCACGGTGATCGCGGCGGCGGTTTTTATTTTCTGATCCAGTCATCGCAAAGATCGGACCCCTCGGGGAGAAAGGATGAACGATGGAGATCTTTCAAACCGTTACGACGCGAAGGAGCATTCGGCGGTTCAAACCGGATCCTGTGCCGGAGCCGTTGCTCCGCGAGATCCTGGAAGCGGCCCGCTGGTCCCCCTCCTGGGGAAATACCCAGTCGTGGGAGATCTCGGTCGTCACCGGGGCTGCCCTGGACCGCTTCAAACAGGAAAACCGGCGGCGTCTGCTGGACGGCGTCACCCCCGACCCGGATACCCCGATGCCCGATGTCTGGCCCGAGCCGATGAAACAGCGCTACGGGGATGTGGGCAAGCAGGTTCTGACCGCGCTGGAGATCCCCCGTGGAGACAAGGAGGCGCGTCTCCGCTACGCCGGCGACATGTTCGCCCTCTTCAACGCCCCCGCTCTTATGCTGTTCTCCGTGGACAAAGCCATCCCCCGGGAATACGCGATGCTGGACACCGGGGCGATCATGCAGACCGTCTGTCTTCTGGCGCACGCCCGGGGACTGGGGAACTGCATCCTGGCCGCATCGGTTCGCTATCCGGCGCTGATCCGGGAGATCATTCCGATTCCGGAGACCAAGGCGGTGATCATCGGCGTCGCGCTCGGCTTTTCCGACCAGGAGGCGCCGATCAACCAATTCACAAGGGAAAGGGCAGACCCGGACGCGTTCACCCGCTGGTTCAAATGAACGGAAAGGCGGCAAACGGTCCCATTCCGCAAACGTTCAAGCAGAATCTCGGAGATACGGAACTCGTCTCTCTCCGGTATGAAGGAGAGGGGCCCCCGCTGGTTTTCCTCCACGCCACCGGTTTTCTGCCCTGGCTCTGGCATCCGATCGCCCGGGAACTTGCCGGCGATTATCGGATATTCGCTCCCTATTTCTGCGCCCACCGCAATGCCGATCCGGAGAACGGAGGGGTCGACTGGAGAACCCTCGCGGAGGATCTTGCGATCTTCTGCAAGCGACTCCATCTGGAGAAGCCGTTTCTGGTCGGCCATTCCATGGGCGCGACGGTGGCCGTGATCGCCAACGCCCTCTATGGAATTCCCGCGGCGGGCATGGTTCTCATCGAACCGATTTTCATTCCGCCGGAACTCTACCGGATCCGCATCAGCGTGGAGCAACATCCGCTCGCCTCCAAGTCGATCCAGCGGACGAACTTCTGGCGGAACCGGGACGAGGCGATGACCTATCTCCGCTCCCGCCCGCTGTTTCAAAGTTGGGATGAGGAAATCCTGGAACTCTATCTCCTTCACGGGATCTCCGGAGGAGAGGATGGGCTCCGGCTGACCTGCAGCCCGCGCCGCGAAGCGGCCCTCTACCTCGGGGGGATGCAGTACGATCCCTGGCCGCTCCTCTCCCGGGTCTCCTCTCCCGCCCTCATCCTGGAGGGAGAAAAGAGCGAGAACCGGGGTTTTATCGACCTCGATCGGGTCCGGAGCCTTATTCCGGGCTGTACCCATCATCTGGTCGGCGGCGCCGGACACCTGATTCCGATGGAACAGCCGGCGGAGGTGAGCCGGCTCATCCGGGCGTTCTTCGGTTCCCTGCGGTCGGGGGAGAAATGAACGCTATTTCACCGTCCGGCCGACGATCCGGTAATTGAATTCATAACTGAGCGCGCCGCTCCACTCCTTCTGGAAGACCCCCTTGTAGCGCGTGCCGTGCACGGGTCCGACCGGTTTTCCGTAGGTGTAGAACCAGTTGACGACCGGGCTCCCGGAAAATCCCAGCGCGATCCAGTAGGCGCCCGGCATCAGTACGGCGTTCTCCCGGTTGAAATCAAAATCCACCCACCGGTATCCCGGCCTTGGGGAGATCTCCTCGACGTTGACGAGGGCGCTCGCCGCGATGGGGGCGCCGGGCTTTCCGTCCCGATCCGCAAAAACGTCCACCCACAGCGATCCCTCTCCTCCGAAGTTGTGCAGCGCGAGGCCGACCTTGTCCAGGCGCACAGGCTTCTGCAGAATCACCACCTGGGCGTATTGGGTCAGGTTTGTCGTCACGTATTCGGCGGTCTCGACGAGAAAATTGCGGCGCATCTCGAAGGCGTCCCCGCCGGCGGATCGGGTCGCCCGCGGGAAGGCAAAATCGACATCTTCCGGAAACGCGAGGTTCCCGTAGATCAGGGGCGTATCAAAGCGGAAGGCGCGTCTCTCGGCCTCGGTGTAGACGGGCAGGGGGGGAACCGGTTTGATCTCAAGCGGCTGGAACGATGCCCGGACCGACGGGCTGAGGAGGAGGTTCCGGGGGCCGTAGGCCTCCCGTTCCCCTCGGATCCGGACCTCATCCTTCCGAAAGTCCGCATTTACAGCCTCCTGGAGCGTGGGCTTCCCGGCCGTGTCGCGGGACTGGGTCCATGTGAGCAGGCCGTCGTTTTTCGTCTCGTTGTTGTCGACGCCCACCTCGACGCGGATAAAACGGGTCGAGACAAAAAGGACCGAGTTCTGCGGATCGAACGGCACCCACCCCAGATCGGGAAACCAGACCTCGATCCAGGAGTGGCGGCCCTGCCCCATCTTGAGGGTCATGACCCCCTGCTGCCAGGCTACGTCGAGGGGCCGGCTCAGTGTGATGCCGTTGATGATCCGGACCGGGATGCCGGATGCCCGAAGCAGGGCGGCGCTCAGGTGGGAGAAGTTCTGGCAGTTTCCCTTCCCCGATTCGAGTGCGTAGAGGGCATCATACTTCAACGGGGGGCTGACGTAGGAGAGATGATCCACCACCCAGGAGATCAGC
>CAYSSF010000257.1:2281-5525 GCA_964433455.1 uncultured Syntrophaceae bacterium | reverse complement strand
CGCAAGGAAAGGGATGCGTATAAATACCATGAAGAAAATACCTAAGTTTAAAACGGAAGCTGAAGAACGTGATTTTTGGGCAAACGCTGATTCCACCGACTATGTTGATTGGTCGAAGGCAAGGAGAGTGTTACTTCCCAACATCAAGCCTTCGCTCAAAACGATTTCTCTGCGCCTGCCCGAACTCATGATTGATGAGTTAAAACTCATAGCCAATAAGAGAGATGTTCCATATCAATCGCTCATCAAAATATTTTTGTCTGAGCGTCTTTCGAAAGAATTAAATGCCTAATCTTTCTCCTCGCGAATCACTGCTTTGAATACCAGCTTTATCAACTGTTGACGAGTGTAAACTTGCAATCAACAGGTATTTCTCTGAGCGCAATCAGGCTTTTTTAGAAAATCCTAAACGAGCAGGGAAGAAAATTTGGGGTAAGGAAATAGTCAAAGTAGTCTTCAAAGATAGCAACAATTGCAAGGATCCCAAGTATTGCCGGTGATTGGTAAGCAAATGGAACGTTCCTGAAGATTTAAGTACAACAGTTCAAACGGCAATCGTCAGCTCCATTAACGACAGCAGCTTACGGACTTGTGGACACAATAACCAGCACATGCCTTTTTGGTTAAGCAGTACGGGTTGTAATTTGCTACAAAAAAGCATCGACCTCCCTTACGGACTTCAATAAATAATCAATAAACTATCAACATAATGGAATTTATTGATCGGCAGGTGAAAGAGCAGTCGCCCGAAGTTTATAATCCCTTTTCAAATCAGAAAGTACGCGGGAACCCGATGAACCAGTTTTGTCCCGTTCAGGGCAAGGCGTAATAATTGATCAGGCTGCCGGCGAGCAGGATCTCCCGTTCCGCCCGGGGCAGGTTCTTGAGCTCCAGGGCCAGCGGGATGATCCGGCCGTCCTCCTTCAGAACCTGTGCTTCGATGGTTTCGGCGCCGTCCCGGACCGTCTTTCGGAGGGAGGGAAAGAAGACCGCATCCCCGGTCGCCAGTTTTTCTTCGCCCTTTTCCGCGGTTGTGAAGGGTATCATCCCCCAGTTGATCAGGTTGCTGCGGTACCGCTTCGTGGCATACTCATTTGCGATATTGACCCAGCCCCCCAGAACCTTCTGGCAGGAGGCCGCCTGCTCCCGCGCCGAACCGTCCCCCGGTTTCCGCGCAAAGATGAGGCTGCCGAGGCCCGTGGTCCGGAGGAACTCCTCGACCGGGACGCCGGGGGCGAACGCAGCCGCCCAGGGTTTGACCGCCGTGAGCAGACGGGGATCCGCTTTCCCCCCTTCCAGGAATGCGAGCCTCATCTTTTCCAGCGCTTGGGTGTCGCCTGCGCGTTTCAGGTACTGCGGATCCTTCCGGGAGAGCGTGAAGGAGGCCAGCTTCAGCGGGTTGGAGCGGTAGGAGGAGGTCTCCCCGGAGGGGATCAACTCGTCCGTCGTCGTCACCGGATCGGTAATCACCGATGCAACGGTCAGGCAGAGATGCTCCGGCAGCGCGGACATCGCGGGCCAATCCATGATGTTCGGTCCGAAACGCAACGGCAGACCGGGTTTCGCTTTCCCGTAGCCCTGATAGACCCGGTTTTCGTAAACGTCCGCCGAAAAATGGTATCGCACGCGGCGGGGATGAAAGGAGATCTCATCGGCGCCGGTCAGAAGGCCCCGGTTCAGCGCCGTTGCCGCGATCGAGCGGGCGTCCATCAGCGCGACGGAGGCGATCTGGCCGTCCTGGGGGCGGGAGCCCTCGCGGTTCGGGAAATTGCGCGTCGTGTGGCGAATGCTGAGCCCCTGGTGCGGCGGGGTATCTCCGGCGCCGAAACAGGGGCCGCAGAAGGCGGTCCGCATCGTGGCCCCGCTTTCCAGAAGGGATGCAAGCATCCCCTTGCGCGTCAGCTCGATCAGGATCGGTTGGCTCGCCGGATAAAAGTTCAGCGAGAACTCCTCGTCGCCGATGGAATGGCCCTTCAGCAGGGCTGCGGCGTAAGCGATGTTCTCGAAGCTCCCTCCCGCGCAGCCGGCGATGACCCCCTGATCCACCTTCAGCTTTCCCTCGACGACCTTGTCCGTCAGGCAATATTTCAGCTCCCGGTTCTCAAGCTGTTTTTGGGCCTCTTTTTCCGTCTCCCGGAGGATGTCCATCAGGTCCGTCTTCAGCTCGCGGATCGCAAAGGCGTTGCTCGGGTGAAAGGGGAGGGCGATCATCGGCTCCACCCGCGAGAGGTCCACCCGGATCAGTCCGTTGTAATAGGCCACATCCCCCGGTTCGAGTTTCCGGTACGCCTCTTCCCGGCCATGGGTTCGGTAGTAATCGGCCACCTTTTCGTCGGTGCGCCAGATCGTGGAGAGGCAGGTCGTCTCCGTCGTCATCACATCGATTCCATTGCGGAAGTCGACGGAGAGATTCCCGATCCCCGGACCGACGAATTCCATGACCTTGTTCTGCACGAAGCCGTTTTTGAAGACGGCCCGGATGATCGCGAGCGCCACATCCTGCGCCCCCACGCCGTTGCGGGGCTTCCCCTCCAGGAAGACGGCGACCACCTCCGGCCAGAGGGTGTCGTAGGTCCGGCTCAGAACCTGCTTCACGAGCTCCGGACCGCCCTCGCCGATCCCCATGCAGCCCAGCGCGCCGTAGCGGGTGTGGCTGTCCGAACCCATGATCATCTTCCCGCAGCCGGCCATCTGTTCCCGCACGTATTGGTGGATCACCGCCTGGTGGGCCGGGACATAGATCCCGCCGTACTTCTGCGCCGCCGAGAGGCCGAAGAGGTGATCGTCCTCGTTGATCGTGCCGCCGACCGCGCAGAGGCTGTTGTGGCAGTTGGTCAGCGCATAGGGAACGGGAAAGCTTTTCAACCCGCTCGCCCGGGCCGTCTGGACGATGCCGACATAGGTGATGTCGTGCGAAGCCAGCGCGTCGAAACGGATTTTCAACCCTTCGCTCTCCGATCCCTGCTGATGCGCGGAGAGGATGCCGAAGGCGATCGTGGCCTGCCGGGCCTCTTCCTTCGTGAGCATCCGGTCCGTCCCCCGAAAAGAGGGGAGGATCTTCCGCACATCGGCCGGCGTCATTCCTTTCGCATAGGGGATCGTCTCCTTGCCGTTCACAAGAAGGACGCCCTCATTTTTTTGCAATTCGATCATGATTCAGCCTTTCCTGAAGAGATTGGAGATGGATCTCTTCGCTGTTCGAAGGGGAGTTGCTTTCGGCAGCGGCGAGTATAGGGATTCGACC
>CAYSSF010000257.1:0-2271 GCA_964433455.1 uncultured Syntrophaceae bacterium | reverse complement strand
ACCCCCCTGTGTCAAGAGAAAGGGGATCAAGAGAAAGGGGATCAAGGTGATTTCCAGGGATGTCCCTGGAGATTTTCCCCGTGGGAAAAGATCCCGAGGCCGCCGAGGGTTGCCAGAAAGGCCTCCGCCGCGCCGCTGAAGAGCCTCCCCCTGGCGTAAAACAGGCCGTAATCCACGGTCAGGTCAAATCCCTTCACGTCGAGCCGTTTCAGCAGCCCTGCCTCGATCTCCCTGTGGGCCGCGATCGCCGGGATGATCGTGACGCCATAGCCCTCTTCGACGATCCGTTTGGCGGCCTCCATGTTGGCAAGGGAGAGGGTCTGATGCGGAAAATCGCCGACGGCGTTTTCATCGAACCAGCGCTTCACGAGCGCGAGGGTCTGGGTTCCCCTTTCCCTCCAGATGAACGGGATCCGTTCCAGATCGCCCAAGAGAACGCTTTTTTGGGAAGCCAGCGGGTTCTGTGGCGAGCAGACGAAGAGCAGTTGCTCCCGGTGGAGAAAAATGCTGTTGAGGACGCCCCTTTTCTTGACCATCCCGGCGACGCCCAGATCCACCTCGCGATCCAGGATCATGCGCAGGACCTGCTCCGAATTTCCCATCCGCAGGTCGATGTCGATCCCCGGATACCGCCGGTGATAGGCGCTGATGATGGTGGGCATGAAATAGGTTCCGACCACCGCCGTGGCGCCGACGGCGATCTTCCCTTTTTGCAGGGTCTTCAGGCTGCCGAAGAAGGTCTCGATCTCCTCGTGCAGATCGAAGAGCCGCTCCGCATAGGCCAGCAGGGCCTCGCCTTCCGCAGTCAGTCGGATTTTCTTCGCGGAGCGGTCGAAGAGCCTGCCGCCGATCTCATCTTCCAGCGCGCGGATCTGCTGGCTGACGGCCGATTGGGTCAGGAAGAGCTGCCGGGCCGCTTCCGTGAAGCTGCCCGTAGCGGCAACCTTGTGAAATGTCTTGATCTGGTCTACGTTCATCAGCAATCCTTATGAAAACAATCATAACAGATAATTTGACCTTATAGCAGAATCGATCTATTCCCATCAACAACAACATTCAGACGGGAGGTCCGATATGGCGGAAAACAGTCCCAGGTATGAATTCCGGGCGTTTGCCCAGGATTTCGGAATGGTGGAGACGAAGATGAGAAGGCTTGCAAAATGCGAGCAGATCCGGGAGAGTTCCGAGATCTACATCGTCTCCGCCGCGAACAGCGAAAATAACACGAAGATCCGGGACGGCAAGATGGACATCAAGGTCTTCGTCGAAAAAAGGGAGGGGCTGGAGCAGTGGAATCCCCGGATGAAGGGGGAGTTTCCGATGAAGGCGGAGCTCCTCCGGAAGGAGGTCTTCCCCGCCTTCGGCGTGGCCGAGCCGCTCTTCCGCCGCGAGGCGTACGGCCTTCAGCCGTACCTCGACGAACTCATCTTTCCCCATCCCCAGTTGACCGCGGTTGACGTCTTTAAACTCCGCTTCGCCTTCATGGTGAACGGCTGCATCGCCGAGATCGCACAGCTCCTGATCAACGGGGCGGCCATCCGGACGGTGGCCGTGGAGCACACGGATATCGGGGCGATCCTGAAGGCCAGGGAGATGCTGGGACTTCAGGAGTACGAGAACCTGAACTACTTGAGGGCGATCAAGCGGATCATCGGTCTCGAACGCTTGCCCGTCTGAAGCCGCAATGGCCGGAGGGGCGGCGATTTGGCTTCCCGGTCCAAGAATGCCGAACAGGGAGGGGGATATGGCAAAGGAAATCGAAAGGAAGTTTCTGGTGAAGGGGGAAGCCTGGAAGGCGCTGGCCGGCGGGACCCGTTATCGCCAGGGTTATCTCAACAGCGTCAAGGAGCGGACCGTCCGGGTCAGGACGATCGACGACAAGGGATACCTGACCGTGAAGGGGATCACGACCGGGGCGACGCGGTCCGAATACGAGTATGAGATCCCCGCCGCGGACGCCGATGCGATGCTGACGGACCTCTGCGAGAGGCCGCTCATCGAGAAGAACCGATACAAGGTTCGGGCGGGGGATCATACCTGGGAGATCGACGAGTTCTTCGGGGAGAACCGGGGACTCGTGGTGGTCGAGGTGGAACTGGCCAGCGAAGAGCAGGCCTTTGAGAAACCCGGATGGGTCGGCGAGGAGGTGACGGGCGATCCCCGTTACTTCAACTCGAACCTCGTCAAACATCCGTTTACGAAATGGTAAACGGTCCTTAAATGGGCGATTCCCGGGTTCCGTCATGAAGGGAAGATGAGTTGAGAAGGGAG
>CAYSSF010000256.1:0-5586 GCA_964433455.1 uncultured Syntrophaceae bacterium | reverse complement strand
ACCCCGGTTTCCGGCGTGAGAGGCCAGCGTCCTAACCACTAGACGATGGGACCATATCTGGCCACGAAGGTGAAGCCCGGAAGGGCATCCCCGCGTGTTGATCCGAGAATCTCTCTCCAACGTAAAATTCCCGTAGAACTGCTTCCTTCTAAAGGAGGATCGATAAATTGTCAAGGTCAAAATCAACGGGAACAGGCGATGGATCCTTTGACGCCGGTCCGGACCGTCCCGGCGCTCAACCTCACCGGCTTTTCCGGGTTCCGTTCGGGGTCAGGGGGCCGCAGAGGCTGTTCTCCTGTGTCTGGATGTAATCGTTCAGCTCCTTTTGCGATTTTTCATCGGTCTCGCTGAAATCCGAGGGGATGAATTGGAGACCGGCCATCATGTTTTCATGATCCCTTCGGATGCTTCGGACATCCGTATTGAAAACCGTCTCCTCGGAACCCTCGCTCAGACGCATTGAAATAACGATGACGTCCCGTATCTTGAGCTCGGGGAAAGACTTCCCCTCCGATTTGCTGAACTCAAAACTGCATCCGCCGTTGCTGATATCGGAGATGATCCCCTCGTAGGACTGGCCGTTCACGCCCACCGCGGCAGCGATGAGACTGGCAATCCGTTCATGCTTGCGCAGGTTGATATTTTCGACCGACGTGGGGTAGGAGAGGATGGCGAAACGATAGGGTTCTTTGATCAGAGAAAGAAGCGTGGTCCGAAAGGCGTAAACCCGACCGGAAAAGAGGTAGCGAACGATGCTGTGGTTCTTTTGAAAAAGTTTCAGCCCGAGATTGGCAATGGGCGGCGTCTGGATGATCAGATAATTCCCCGGTTCTATCCCGATCAGGCGGCTCTGCGAGGACCCCAGCCCTTCGAACTGAATCTGGAGAAGCGTACCCAGGCAAAGACCCGGATGGTCGATAAATCCAGATTTACCCCGGACGGGGGGATTGCTGTCGGTCATCATGGCGCCTCACCTGCTGTATCGGGAACCGGGGAATCCTTCCGCCCGATTCAAACCATTCTCACAGAAACGGCGTGACGGTGTCACAACCCTATCGGACCCCGCCACCCCTGATCTGCTCAATTGCCCGCCGGATTTTCCGAATCACCCGTTCCTTCCCCAGCGTGACCATCACTTCGTCGATCCCGGGGCTCACGGTCTTTCCCGTCAGGGCGACACGGACCGCCTGGGCGACCCATTTGAGCTTCGTTCCCCGCTCCTCGGCCAGGGTGCGGAGAAAGCTCTCCAGCCCATCCTTCGTGTAGTCCGCAAGGCCGGGAATCCGCTCGGCAACCGCCTCCAGATGGCCGGCATATTCCGGCGTCAGGAATTTCGACGCCGCATCCGGATCGTAATCCACCGCTTCCCGGAAGAAGAAGGAACCGGAATCGGCCATCTCCACGAGGGTCTTCGACCGCGTCCGGAGGTTCGCCGTCGCCTGCGCGACAAACCCGCCGTCCGTAACATCGAAGCCCTTCCTCTCCCAGAAGGGGGTCACCAACTCCACCAGTTTTTCGGCCGGGCAGGAGGTGATGTAATGCTGGTTCAACCAGAGAAGCTTCTCGGGATTGAAGACGGCCGGCGATTTTCCGACCGCCTCCAGCGAAAACGCGCGGATGAGTTCCCCCATCGTGAAGATCTCCTGGTCGCCATGCGACCAGCCGAGCCGGACCAGGTAGTTCACGAGCGCCTCGGGCAGATACCCCATCTCCTGATAGGCCATCACCGACGTCGCCCCGTGGCGCTTGCTGAGCCTCGCCTTGTCGGAACCCAGGATCATCGGGACATGGCCGAACAGCGGCACCTCATACCCCAGCGCCTCGTAGATCAGCATCTGCTTCGGGGTGTTGTTCACATGGTCGTCCCCCCGGATGACATGGGTAATTCCCATCTGGGCATCATCGACGACAACCGCAAAGTTGTAGGTCGGATAGCCGTCGGCCCGTTCGATGATCAGGTCGTCCAATTCCTCGTTGCTGAAGGAAATCGCCCCCTTGATCAGGTCGCGTACGACGGTCACGCCCACATCCGGACAGCGGAACCGAACAACCGATTCCGGCGATCTACACAACCCCCGTTCCCGGCATGTCCCGTCATATTTTGGCTTCCGACTCTCGGAGAGGGCCTTCTTCCGCTTGCCCTCCAGCGCTTCGGGCGAACAGGTGCAGTAGTAGGCCTTCCCCTCGTCAATCAGTTTCTGCACCATCTCCCGGTGGATGGCCACCCGTTCCGCCTGGAAGTAAGGTCCTTCGTCCCAGTTCAAACCAAGCCAGGCCATCGCGTCCAGGATGGCCCGTGTCGATTCATCCGTCGAGCGCGCCTGATCGGTATCTTCGACCCTGAGGACGAACGTGCCCTCGCACCCCCGCGTATAGAGCCAGTTGAACAGGGCTGTCCGGGCGCCGCCGATATGGAGGAAGCCGGTCGGCGACGGGGCAAAACGCGTTCTCACCTTATCATTAGTCATCTTCAATCACCTGATGGAAATCATTCCCGCTTGGAAATCGCATCGACCAAAAAATCGGGTTGATCATTGCGCGAAACGTTTTGCCATATAGGTCCACACCCGCCCTTTTGTCAAGGCGGATTTGGCAACCCGATCCGCCCCGCCGCCCCCCCATAAGAAAATTCCCGTTGCATTTGCCCTCGAATCCGTTTATGTAAACCGAAACTGAACGGGTCGGGAAAGAAGCAAACCACTTTGATTTCGCACGCACATCATTGTGCCGCAACGCCTTTTTAACAATAGAGCCCCTGCCGGCAAAAGCAGACGCTCCCATCGGCCGCCGCGGCGGAACCGATAAATTATGCTTGACAATTCAGTCGATCTGTAATTTACTTCATCCCTTTATTCGGCAGCTCTCCGTTTGGGGGAAAAGTCTGTTTTCAGCAGTGGGAGAGGATTTTTTGAAGATCAACGTAAACACCATCCCCGAAGGGGGAATAAACCTCCGGTTCGAAAGGAACGGGGAATGGTTTCGGCAGCGCCTGCCCGACACCGATTCGGGTGATTTCGTCCCGGACCGGATCGACGTCGCCTGCGCTGTCCGGAGGATGAAGGAAAGCGTCTTTGTCGAAGGGACTGTAACGACCACCGCGGAGATGCCCTGCAGCCGCTGTCTGGAAACGACCCCGTTGTCGCTCCAATCGCCATTCCACTATACGTTCGTCCCTCACCCTCCCCCTTCCCTGCCGCAGGAAGATGTGGAACTGAGCGCAAAGGATCTCGATTTCGCATACTTCGAGGGGGAGGAGATCGATCTGGACGAGACGGTCTTCGAACAGGTTCTGTTGCAGATCCCGCTCAAACCGCTCTGTGCGGACTCTTGCCGGGGGCTTTGTCCCCATTGCGGCGTCAACCTGAATGCGACAAGCTGCGATTGTCGGGGCGAACACCTCGATGAACGGCTTGTCATTTTGAAACAATTCAAGGCTCAACCTTAGAGAAAGAGGGGTTACCCATTATGCCAAATCCAATCAAGAGACACTCCAAATCCAGAAAAAACATGAGAAGGGCGCACGACTTTCTGAAGCCGGTCACCTCCTCCGCATGCCCGCAATGCCATGAACCCAAGCTCCCCCACCATGTCTGCCCCAACTGCGGCGTCTACAGGGGCAGGGAGATCGTCCCGATCGAAAAGGCATCCTGAAACGCCGGACGAGGAAACACCCATGGGTAGATTCGCGCTTGTATTTCCGGGGCAGGGCTCGCAACACCCCGGGATGGGTCAGGACCTGTACCGGGAACATCAGCGTGTCAGAGATCTGTTTGCCGAAGCCGGAGATGTTCTCGGGATAGACATGGTTTCGCTCTGTTTCAATGGCCCCCAGGCGCTCCTCGATCTGACGGTGAACACCCAGATCGCCGTCCTAACGGTGGAGATTGCCGCCTGGCGCGCCTTTTCCGAACGGGTGGCTGCGAAGCCCTTTGTGATGGCGGGTCACAGCCTCGGGGAGTATGCCGCCCTCCATGCGGCCGGAGCTGTCGGGCTGCGTGATTGCCTTTCCGTGGTTCACCAAAGAGCGCAGCTCCATCAGGAGGCCGTGCCCGTTGGCGAAGGCGCGATGGCGGCCATTCTCGGCCTCCCTCGGGAAGAAGTGGACGCCTTGTGTCGTGAACGCGACGCGGATGATCATGCCGTGGCCGTCTCCATCGAAAATGCCCCCGGCCAGATCGTCATCTCCGGTCACACGGGGGCCGTTTCGGAGGTGATCGCGGCGGCGGGAACCCGAGAGGGCGCCCGGGCGGTCCTGCTTCCGATCAGCGTCCCCTGCCACTGCCGGCTGCTGCGAGGGGCGGCCGAACGGTTCGCGACCGCTCTCGGGAAAATCGAGTTCCGGGATTGCGAGCCCCCGGTGATTCCCAACTGCGACCCCCTGCAGCTCCACACGCGGGAACGGACGCGGGAGCTCCTCATCCGCCAGATCACCTCTCCCGTACGATGGCGGGAAACGATCGTACGGATGGCGGAAATGGGCGTCGACACCATCGTGGAACTCGGCCCCAAGCGGATCCTTTCCGGATTGATCCGGCGAATCGACCGGCGCTTCCGACTCCTCAACGTTGAAGACGAGGCGTCGCTGGAAACGGCGGCCTCAGCGTTGAATGGGGATGTTTCCGAAGAAAATGGTTCATATCGCAATTCTGGAGCGGGAGAATAACCCCTGCGTGGGGAAACGTACGCGGATCCCTGCAGCGGCAGGGATTATTCTGCAAGGAGGGAGTTTTCATGACACTGGAAGAAAAAATCATCGGCATTATCATGGAGCAATTGGATGTTACCCGCGAGGAGTGCGTTCCCGAGGCCTCGTTTATCGACGATCTTGGGGCCAATTCCCTCGACCTCGTCGAATTGATCATGGAGATGGAGGAAACCTTCGACGTTCAAATCGCCGACAACGAACTCCAGCAGATCCGCTCGATCAAGGATGTCCTGGATTACCTTCGGAACAAGGGCGTCGTATGGCATGAGTAGCGTCTGTCAACCCACGCCATCCTCCACGCGGAGGCCGTCACCGAACGGCGATCCCGGAGCGGCGCAAAGGGGGAACTTTTGAAAAGAAGGGTGGTTATAACCGGCATGGGCGCCGTCACACCGCTCGGCAACTCCGTCGCAGAGACCTGGGAGGGGATCTGCGGCGGAAGATCCGGCATCGCGCCGATCACCCGCTTCGACTGCACCGCCTTTGATACAAGGATCGCCGGCGAGGTCAAGGGGTTCGATCCGCTCCGGTATGTAAACAAGAAAGAGCTGCGGCGCGTCGATGATTTCATCATCTACGCCCTGGCCGCCGCCGAAATGGCGATGGCCGATGCCGGGCTCTCCATCGGAGAGGAAGGGGCGGAACGGACCGGTGTGATCATCGGCTCGGCGATCGGCGGTTTGGCCACGCTTGAGAAGGAAAAGGAGGCGGTCCTCCGGGGCGGCCCCAGGAAGATGTCCCCGTTTACGATCCCCGCCGTCCTGGCCAACCTCGCCGCCGGCCATGTCTCGATCCGGTTCCGGGCGAAGGGGCCGATCAACTGCACCGTGACGGCCTGCGCTTCGGGCGCCTGCGCGATCGGCGACGCCGCCCGGATCATT
>CAYSSF010000255.1:0-5605 GCA_964433455.1 uncultured Syntrophaceae bacterium | reverse complement strand
AATCCGGTTGATGGGCCAAGTGGCCGCACTCCACCTTGCTGATTTAAGGCGCGCGTTCCTCATCCGGGGCGATGGGCGGCCGACAGGCGGCCCATCAAGTTATTCTATCGTTTCTGGATATCTCCACATTTACGTTTGCACAACAAGTCCTGTGCGTGATCGATCATCGCTCCTTTATACCATCTGTTGTCTGCTGACTCCTCGAACAACACTCAACTCATTAATTCTCGGGCATAATATCTTGACAATTTCCTACAGCGATTGATTTGAAGCAATTACTTCCCGGCCGATTGCCTCGAACGCGAGGTAGGACATGACACCGGTCACGTCGTGCGTCAGGGTCTGGGAGATCCGGATGCCGATCCGGTTTCCCCGTTTCATCTCGCCGTCGGTGAGTGAGGCGGCAATCAGTTTTTCAGCGACGGTTTTTCCCATGACGGTCCTCTTCCTCTTCTACGCTTCAATGGCGCGGGCCACGGCGTCTCCCATGGCCTCGGTCGTCGCCTTTCCCCCGACGTCCACCGTGAGGACCTTCCCCCTTTCCAGAACCGCCGCAACGGCGCCGTCGATCAGGCCGGCCGCTTTTGCGAGGGAGGCATCGCGATGTTCGGAGGCGAGCCAGCGGAGCATCATCGCGCCCGAGAGGATGGCAGCGATCGGATTGGCCAGATTTTTTCCGGCGATCGTGGGGGCTGTGCCGTGGGCCGGCTCGAACATCGCCCGGCCGATGCCGATATTCGCGGAGGGGGCGAAACCGAGGCCGCCCACCAGCGCGGCGCCCAGGTCGGACAGAACGTCCCCATGCTGATTTTCCGCGACGATGACGTCGAACCGTTCCGGCTGCTGGACCATATGCAGCGCCATCGCGTCGATATAGCGATAATCCTTTTCGATATCGGGGTAACCGGATGCGACCTCGTCGTAGATCTTCCGGAAAAAGGCCCAGCAGACCAGGACATTGCTTTTGTCCACGCAGGTGACCCGCCGGCGTCCGTCTCCCGGTGCGCCGGGGCTGTTGCGGGCCGTCTCGAAGGCAAACCGCATGATCCGTTCCGTCCCTTTTCGGGTCACGATCATCGGATTGACCGCCACCTCGTCATGGAGAACCGTGCCGTTGTAGCGGGAGGCGTAGATGCCTTCCGAATTTTCCCGGATGATCGTGAAGCGGATGCTCCCCGCTTTCCGTTTGGAGAGGGGCGTGATGCGGCTATTGAACAGGGTCACCGGCCGGACGGCGGCGAAGAGGTCCATCCCCTTTCGCAGATCCCACGCCAGCGAAATTCCCGTTCCGTCCGCCTTCACGACCTCCGGAAGGCCGGTCGCGCCGAGAAATACGGCATCCGCGTCCCGGCACGCCTTCATGCTCTCCTCGGGGAAGTCGATCCCCGTCTTCAGAAAATGGTCCGCACCGCCGGCGAACTCCTGAAATTCTACCGGAGTTGCACCGATCCTTCCGAGGGCGGCCCGGACCGCCTTGACCCCTTCCCGGATCACCTCGGGGCCGATCCCGTCTCCCGGCAGCACCGCAATCCGGTACCCTCGCTTTTTCCCCTTGCCGCTCCTGGCCTGCTTCATGTCGCTCCTCCGTGATCGCTAACGGTCATCTCCATGCCGGTGCGTTCCCCTGCGGTAACAACCCGGCAACAAAAAAGATCGGCCGGCGGGAAAACCCCTATAACCTCATTTTTTTACGCTGTCAACGGCGTGCCGCCGCCTTGCCTCATAGCCCCGTTGCCACATAACCCTTGACAGGTGTCGGAAAACAATTAGAAAGCGGCCAACTTGCGACAGTTCAAGATCATCCTGATCGACCGGGCGGTCGTGATCACCGGCTCCTTCAACTTCACCAAGGCGGCCGAGGAGAAGAACGCGGAGAACCTGCTGATCATCCGCTCGAAAGGACTTGCCAAACCCTACCTCGAAAACTGGCGGAGCCACCGCGACCATTCCGCGGCATAGACATCTCCGCTTCCGTTCCCACGTCTCGGGCTTATCTTTCCGGTTCGTCCTGTTCTTTGGTCGCTTCCGGCTATCGGGTATCCGAGGATTTTGACAGGCATACAAATTTCAAGAAGAGGTCGATCTGATCCTTGACCGGGACTGTTTTACGCCCCGCGGCCGGGACCAAGCGCACTATGGATGGCCGGCGCAAGCTGGTCGAGACGGTCCTTCAAGACATAGTCGCTTGCGCCCCTGGCGAGAAGTCTGCCGATCTTCTCCGGATCCTGGTTCAGGGCGCCGGTGATCAGGATAAACGGAACTTCAGGCAATCGCGTTTTTGCCTCCGCGAGGGCCAATGCGCCGGTGTACTGGGGAAGATCATAGTCGGAGAGAATCAGGTCGGGCGAAAATTCCTCCAATGCCCGCAGAAATTCTTTCTCGTTCATGGCCCGTTTAGGTGTAAAGGCAATCCCTGCTTCCATCAATTCAAATTCCACCAGATCAGCATCGCTTGCCCTGTCTTCCAGGATCAGAATGCGTATATGATGATTCATCATGAGCATTTCCTATCGATGGTCATTTTTTATGAACCTATTCGTTGGCATTAAGCGTAGAGGAAGCCTCGACGAAACGCAATGATAAGAAAATGGAGGGGGATTGGTAGGGCTTCTCCTCATGAGACATCCGAAGCACGGACGATTTTTTCGAAGCAGCGCCGGAAATTCGAGACAGGGGGGTTATGTTGATCCCGTTTTCGTCAGCAAGTCCCATCTCTCTTCGCTTTATTCAAAACGGATGACCCTCGAAACAGAACTTACCGAACGTCGCCGGGAGCGGCAGCGGGTAGTCGCCGGTGTAGCAGGCGAGGCAAAAATTTTCCCGTGCCATTCCCGTGGCCTGGACCATTCCTTCGAGAGAGAGGTAGTGCAGGCTGTCGAGGCCGATAAAGGAGGCGATCTGGGATTCCTCCCCCTTTTCGGCGGCGATCAGCTCTCCGCGCATCGAAAAATCGATTCCGTAGGGACAGGGGTGGCGTGTCGGCGGACAGCTCACGACCATGTGGATCTCCTTCACGCCGCATTCCCGCAGATGCCGGACGCGGTTCCGGCTGGTCGTCCCCCGGATGATCGAATCCTCGACAATGACGATCTTTTTGCCGACGATGAGCGGCTGCACCGGGTTCAGCTTGACCCGGACGCCGAAATCCCGCATCGCCTGGCTCGGCTGGATGAAGGTCCGCCCCACGTAGTGGTTCCGGATCATCCCCATCTCGAACGGAAGACCGCTCTCTTCGGCGTACCCCAGGGCCGCGTAGTTTCCCGAATCGGGGAAGGGCATCACGAAATCCACGTCCGGCCGGTATTCCCGGGCCAGCGTACGCCCCAGCCGCTTGCGGCACAGGTAGACGTTCTCACCGAAGACCTGGCTGTCGGGACGGGCGAAGTAGATCAACTCAAAGACACAGTGGGAAGGCTTCTCCACCGGAAAGGGCTTCAGGCTGTGGAGCCCCGCCTCGTCGATGATGATGATCTCGCCCGGCTCGACGTCCCGGATGAATTTCGCCCCGACGAGGTCGAAGGCGCAGGTCTCGGAGGCGACGACCCAGCCTCCGTTGAAACGGCCGAGGGAGAGCGGCCGGAACCCGCGGGGGTCGCGGACGGCGATGACCTTGTCCCGGGTCAGCATCACGATGCTGTAGGCCCCTTTCACCCGTGCGAGAGCCTTCGTCAGGGCTTCTTCGAGTCCGTGCTTCAGATGGGGGGCCATCAGGTGGACGATCACCTCGCTGTCCATCGTGGACTGGAAGATCGATCCCTTCTCCTCGAGCTCCGTCCAGAGTTCCGGCGCGTTGATCAGGTTTCCATTGTGGCCCAGCGCATAGTACTCTTCGCCGTGGTGGACCAGAAAGGGCTGGGCGTTTGAGAGGACCGAGGAGCCCGTGGTGGAATAGCGGACATGGCCGATCGCCAGCCGTCCGGGAAGCTTCGAAAGGATATCCTCCCGAAATACCTCCGAGGCGAGCCCCATCCCCTTGTGCGCCCAGACCTGGCAGCCGTCGGACGTTGCGATCCCCGCACTCTCCTGGCCGCGATGCTGGAGGGCGAAAAGGCCGAAAAAGGCCACCCGCGCCGCCTCTTCATGCCCGTATACCGCAAAGACGCCGCACTCCTCCCGTGGTTTGCCATCCTGCTCGATATCGTACATCATCATTTCACCCCATGATACGCCTGCAGAGGCGCCACATCCCACGGCTCTTTCCGGAGGGCGTCGATGGCTTCGGCCGTCGCCCGGGCGCCGGAAATCGTCGTCGTATACAGAACGTTGTAGAGGAGTGCGCCCCGCCGGATGTGGTAGGCATCGAGGGAGGAGCGCCTGCCCAGGCTCACGTTGATGACCAGTTGGATGTCTCCGTTCTTGATGTGGTCGACCACATTGGGACGCCCCTCGCTGACCTTCAGGATCGTCTCGACGGTCACCCCGTGGTCGCGGAGCCTCTCGGCCGTGCCGCCCGTGGCGGCAATCTGAAATCCCATCCGGGCGAAAAGCTCGGCCACCGGAACGATCCGGTCCTTGTAATGACCGTGCACGCTGAGAAAAACCCTTCCCGAGAGCGGCATCTTGAAGCCGGCGGCCATCTGCGATTTCGCGAAGGCAAGGCCGAAGGAGTGGTCGATCCCCATTACCTCGCCCGTCGACTTCATCTCGGGTCCGAGCAGGATGTCCGCGTTGGGAAACCGGTTGAAGGGGAAAACCGCCTCCTTGACCGAGATATGCTTCGGCCGGATGGGTTGCGTGAAGCCGAGTTCCTGCAAGGTTTTTCCCAGCATCACCTTCGTCGCCAGCTTCGCCAGCGGGACCCCGATCGCCTTGCTGACGAAGGGGATGGTCCGCGAGGCGCGGGGATTGACCTCCAGCACGTAGAGCTCACCGTCCTTGATCGCATACTGGATGTTCATCAGGCCGACGACGTGGAGTTCCTCGGCGATTTGCTTCGTCTGCCGTTCGATGGTATCAAGGAGCTCCGGCGAAAAGGTGATCGTCGGCAGCACGCAGGCGCTGTCCCCGGAATGGATCCCCGCCTCCTCGATGTGCTCCATGATCCCGGCGACGACGGTCGTCTTTCCATCGCTGATCGCATCCACATCCACCTCGATTGCGTCCTCGAGGAACTTGTCGATCAGGATCGGGTGGCCGGGAGAGACCTCCAGCGCCCGGACCATGAAGGAGCGGAGACTCTCCGTATCGTAAATGATCTCCATCGAACGCCCGCCGAGGACATAGGAAGGCCGGACCAGGACCGGGTAGCCGATCCGCTCGGCCACCCGGATCGCCTCTTCGGTGTCCATCGCCGTGTCGTTGTCGGGCTGGCGGAGTTTGAGACGGTTCACGATCTCCTGGAAGCGCTTCCGGTCCTCGGCGCGGTCGATCGCGTCGGGGGATGTGCCGAGAATCGGCGCCCCCGCCGCCTCCAGACCGCGGGCCAGGTTCAGCGGGGTCTGGCCGCCGAACTGGACGATGACGCCCATCGGTTTCTCCGCCTTCAGGATGTGGAGGACATCTTCGAGCGTCACCGGCTCAAAGAAGAGCTTGTCGGAGGTGTCGTAGTCGGTGCTGACCGTCTCCGGGTTGGAGTTGACCATGATGCTCTCGTACCCCTCCTCCC
>CAYSSF010000254.1:1853-5633 GCA_964433455.1 uncultured Syntrophaceae bacterium | reverse complement strand
CCTCCTCCTCGCCCAAGCTTCGCTTGGCGCACCTAAAATGCAAGACCTGACCCCAATTAAGGCTGACCCCAATTAAGGAGAGATGATGAAAGAGAAGCGGATCACGATCACCGGCGGCAGGGGTTTTCTGGGACAACACCTTGTCCGGACCTTCCGGGAGAGGGGGCATGATGAAGTCCTGGTCGCCGACCTTCCCGACTACAACCTGATCCGCCCGGAGGATATCCGGCGGCTCTTCGACGAGCAGCGGCCCGACATCGTCGTCCACCTCGCCGCGAAGGTCGGCGGCATCGGCTTCAACCAGCAGAATCCCGGCTCCCTTTTTTACGAGAACATCATGATGGGCGTTCCACTCCTCCACGAGGCTCATCTCCGGAAGATCGACAAGTTCGTTGCGCTGGGGACGATCTGCGCCTACCCCAAGTTCACGCCGGTGCCGTTTCGGGAGGAGGAGCTCTGGAACGGCTATCCGGAGGAGACCAACGCCCCCTATGGCCTGGCCAAGAAGATGATGCTCGTCCAGGCCCAGTCCTACCGGCAGCAGTACGGTTTCAACGCGATCTTCCTGTTGCCGGTCAACCTCTACGGCCCCGGCGACAACTTCGATCCGCGCTCCTCCCATGTGATTCCCGCGCTGATCAAAAAATGCGTCGACGCGATCGCGCAGGGCGATGACCGGATCGTTGTCTGGGGAAGCGGCGCCGCAACCCGGGAATTCTTCTACGTGGAGGACGCCGCTGAGGCGATCTGCCTCGCGACGGAACGCTACAACAGCTCCGAGCCGGTAAACATCGGCGCCGGATTCGAGATCTCCATCCGGGAGTTGGTCGGCCTCATTGTCGAACTGACGGGGTTCCGGGGCCGCGTGGTCTGGGATGAGACCAAACCGGACGGCCAGCCGAGGCGGATGCTGGATACGAGCAGGGCATTTCGGGAATTCGGATTCCGGGCGGGAACCGACTTCCGGGAGGGGCTCGGGAAGACCATCGATTGGTATCGGGGAACGCGGACCGCCGCTGCGGGCGCTTCTACGGGAAGATGATGTATCGGCGTATAGGGAAACATGATGCGGCGCGTCCTGTAGGGACATCATGCCGCATTGTCTCCCCGGCCCTGCAGACCTCCGCAAAAAGTCGCCATTCCCTTTAAAATCGGCCCCCTTTTCGTTTGACTTCATACCCCGATTGTGGTAGGTGCCGCCAAGTGGATAAGGAGACGAAGAGAGCCGCGATCCAGATGGCCTATGCGAGCAGCATCGGGATCAGCATGGTCATTGCCATTTTCGGATCTCTCTTCCTGGGCGTCTGGCTGGACCGGAGATGGGGAACGGACCCCTATTTAACCCTTCTTTTTCTGCTGTTGGGGATCGTCGCCGGGTTCAGGAACCTGTTTATCCTGATCAAACGATCTTTCAAGGACAAACAAACGGTCACAACGGGTATACCCAGTGAAGCGAATCGAAAAAGACCCCCTCCAGAAAAGACTTGAGATCACGAACTGGATCCTGCTGGCCTTGCTGATTGCGGGAAGCCTTCTGCTCTGCTCCGCCCGCTTCAGCCTCGGCATCATCCTCGGAGGTCTGATCAGCGTCGTCAACTTTCACTGGCTCTATCACAACCTGATGAGCGTCTTTGAGGGAGAGCTCAACCGACTCCGCTCCGCCGTCATGAGGCGCTATTTTGTCCGTCTGGCCGTTACGACGGTCCTGCTCTTCGGGATCATCGCCGGCGATATCGCCGATGTGATCGGCCTTGTCATCGGCCTCTCCGTCGTCGTTCTGACAATCGTTCTGACGACTGTTTTAACCCTGATGGGGACAGATTTGAAATCTCTCCCCATGCGTTAGAGGAGCTCTGATCATGGAACCCTTTTTGTTCTTCGAAAACCACTGGCTCAAGGAACATCATCTGGTCGTCGTCACCTATACCTGGTTCATCATGGCGGCGCTCGCCCTCTTCTCCTTCCTGGCCACGCGCCGGGTAAGCATCCTTCCCGGGAAATTCCAGAATGTCATGGAGGTGATTGTCGAGGGGATCGACACTTTTCTTACCGATACGATGGGACCGGAAGGGCGAAGGTTCTTCCCGCTGATCGCGACGCTCGGCATCTACATCCTCTCCTCCAACCTGCTGGGCTTGATCCCCGGCTTCGAATCTCCGACGGCCAATCTCAACACAACCGTCTCGATGGCCGTCGTGGTTTTCGCGATGACCCACATCGTCGGGATCCGGGTCCACGGGATCAGGTATGTCAAGCAGTTCATGGGGCCCGTCTGGTGGCTCACGCCGCTGATGATGCCGATCGAGATCATCAGCCACCTCTCCCGGCCGCTCTCCCTCTCCGTCCGGCTCTTCGGAAACATCATGGGGGAGGACATCGTGCTGGCGGTCGTGCTGCTGCTCGTGCCGCTGCTGGTCCCGCTGCCGGTTTTCGTCCTGATGATCTTCACCTCCGTCATCCAGACCGTCGTCTTCATGCTCCTCACCATGATGTACATCGCAGGGGCGGTGGAAGAGGCCCATTAAGCCCATCCCAAGGAACAAAAGGAGAAAATCAATGAGAATCAACCGAATCAAGAAAAAACTGAAAAACGGGGAACTGGTCTTCGGGACCATGATCAAAGAGGCGAAGAACATCAACATCTCGGAACTGCTGGAGATGGCAGGCTTCGATTATTTCGTCATCGATATGGAGCATGCCTCCTATGACATGTCGGACATCGCCGGCATCCTCCAGTTCGCGAGGAAGACGGAAATCAGCAGCGTCGTGCGGATTCCCCGCCTCGACTACGCCTATGTCGCCAAGGCGCTCGATATGGGCGCGGAAGGGATCTGGGTGCCCCATCTCGACACGGTGGAAGAGGCGAAGGATCTTGTCCGTTTCGGAAAATACCCCCCCGAGGGGATCCGGGGCGCCGCCGTGCCCATCTTCCGGACCAAGGAGCACCAGGAGTTCAAGCAGGCCGCCGACTATTTCCGGGCCGTCAACGAAGAGACCCTGCTGATCGCGCAGATTGAATGCGCCCTGTCGATCAGCAACGTGGATGCGATCACGGCAGTGCCGGGGATCGATGTGGCGATGATGGGGACGCAGGACCTCTCTCTCGACCTCGGTTATCCGGGTCAGGGGACGCACCCGGAGATGCGGGCGGCCATCCAGAAGGTGGTCGACGCCTCTGCAAAGAACGGCAAGGCTTCCGGCAACCACATCGCCAGCGTCGACGAGCTTCGCTACTGGATCGGCCGGGGGATGCGGATGATCACCTACTCCTACGAGACGAACATGATCCTCGACCGGGGCCGTGAAGTGCTGAAATTATTGAAAGCATAAACCTGCGCTCTCCGGGAAGCGAATGGATGGAGAGCGCGCATATCGTTTCACAAGAAGGAGTGTTGGAAGATGAAAAAAATCGGTTTTATCGGTCTGGGAATCATGGGAAAACCCATGAGCAAAAATCTGTTGAAGGCGGGATATCCGCTCGTCGTATACGACATTGTCGCGGCGGCGGTCGATGAGGTCGTGCAGGCAGGGGCGGAAAGAGGCGCCTCCCCGAAGGACGTCGCCGCCAAGGCGGAGGTGATCATCACGATGCTCCCCAACTCGCCGCAAGTGAAGGAGGTCGTCCTCGGGAAGGACGGCATCATTGAAACCATGCAACCCGGCTCGATCCTGATCGACATGAGCTCCATCGCCCCGCTCGTCAGCCGCGAGGTCGCCGCCCGCCTTGCCGAAAAGAAGATCCGGATGCTGGACGCCCCGGTCAGCGGCGGGGAACCGAAG
>CAYSSF010000254.1:0-1843 GCA_964433455.1 uncultured Syntrophaceae bacterium | reverse complement strand
CCAGGCCGACTTCGACGAGTTCCGGCCCGCGATGAAGACGATGGGCGGCTCCGTCGTCCTCTGCGGAGAGATCGGGGCGGGCAACGTCACGAAGCTCGCCAACCAGATCGTCGTCGCCGCCAACATCGCCGCGGTCTCCGAGGCGCTGGTTCTGGCCACCAAGGCGGGCGTTAACCCGGATCTCGTCTTTGAAGCCATCCGGGGCGGCCTGGCCGGCAGCACGGTCATGAACGCCAAGGCCCCGATGATGATGGACCGGAATTTCAAGCCCGGTTTCCGGATCAACCTCCACATCAAGGACCTGACCAACGTGCTGGACACCGCGAAGGGGATTGCGGCGCCGACGCCGCTCACCGACGAAGTCAT
The DNA here is from genome assembly GCA_964433455.1 of uncultured Syntrophaceae bacterium. Lineage (GTDB taxonomy): Bacteria > Desulfobacterota > Syntrophia > Syntrophales > UBA5619 > UBA5619. The sequence continues at coordinate 1,477 of CAYSSF010000254.1, read as the reverse complement.
GAAGATGATGCTCTCGCTCCGGGATGAGGGAATGGGCGACGCCGATCACAGCGCCCTGGTCCGATTCTACGAAAAGATCGCCGGGATCGAAGTGCGCCGGTAAGAGGTTGGCGGCCCAAACGACAGACAGATTGAAGACCTTTTGGAAGGGTCCGGATTCACGATCGCCTGTCTCCATATTTGTAACTGCATCTTAAGGAGAGGATTGATGACGCTGCAACATGCAAAACTCACTGACTGGGTGAAGGAGGTGGCGGACATGTGCCTGCCCGACGCCATCTACTGGTGCGACGGCAGCAGGGAGGAGTATGACCGCCTGATGAAGCGGATGGTGGAAGGGGGCATGGCCACGCGGCTTCAAAAACGTCCGAACAGCTTTCTTTTCCGCTCCAAACCGAGCGACGTGGCCCGGATCGAATCGCGCACCTATATCAGCACGGCGAGCCGGGACGACGCAGGACCGACCAACAACTGGGTCGCGCCGGAAGAGCTGAAGGCGACGATGAAGGGCCTCTACGCAGGCTGCATGAAGGGCCGCACGCTGTTTGTGATCCCTTTCTCGATGGGACCCGTCGATTCGCCGATCGCGAAGATCGGTGTCGAGATCACGGACAGCCCCTACGTGGTCTGCAACATGCACATCATGACCCGCGTCGGCACAGCCGTCATGGAAAAACTGGGCGTCGACGGCGAGTTCATCCCCTGCCTGCACTCCATCGGCGCGCCGCTGGCGCCGGGGCAGAAGGATTCTTCCTGGCCCTGCGCCCCCCTCGATCAGAAGTACATCAGCCACTTCCCGGAAGAGAACCTCATCTGGTCTTACGGAAGCGGCTACGGGGGCAACGCGCTGCTCGGAAAGAAGTGTCTGGCGCTGCGCATCGCCTCGGCTATGGCGAAACGGGAGGGGTGGATGGCCGAGCATATGCTGATCCTGCGTCTGACGAACCCGGAGGGAAAACAGTTCCATATCGCGGCCGCGTTCCCATCCGCCTGCGGCAAGACCAATCTCGCGATGCTCACGCCGACCATTCCCGGCTGGAAATGCGAGTGCGTCGGCGACGACATCGCCTGGATCAAGATCGGACCGGACGGACGGCCCTATGCCATCAACCCCGAATGCGGTTTCTTCGGCGTCGCCCCCGGCACCTCGTATCAATCAAACGCGGCCGCCATGGATACCATAAAAGAAAACACGATTTTCACCAATTGCGCGCTGACCGACGACGGCGACATCTGGTGGGAGGGGATGGACGGTAAACCTCCGGCCCACGCAATCGACTGGAAAGGCCGGGACTGGGCCCCCGGCGGCAATGAGCCGGCCGCCCATCCGAATTCCCGTTTCACCGCCCCGGCAAGCCAATGTCCCGTCATCTGCCCCGACTGGGAGAAACCCGAAGGGGTTCCGATCGACATCTTCGTCTTTGGCGGCCGGCGCACCAGCGTCATGCCGCTGGTCCACGAGGCCTATTCCTGGGAC
>CAYSSF010000253.1:0-5633 GCA_964433455.1 uncultured Syntrophaceae bacterium | reverse complement strand
CTCGATGAACCCACCGCCGGCATGGCCGCCGGAGAGACCTCCCGGTGCATTGACCTCATTCAAAAGCTCTCCCGGACCATGGGGCTTACCATCCTCTTCTGTGAACATGACATGGAGATCGTCTTCGGGATTGCCAACCGCATTATGGTTATGGTGAGAGGCGGTACGGTGATTCAGGGACCCTGCGAGGAGGTGCGGTGCAACGCAGCGGTGCAGGATGCCTATCTGGGCGGGAGTGACGCATGCTTGATGTGAAAGGGATTGAAACCTATTACGGCTTGAGCCATATCCTTTTCGGGGTCTCCCTCACGGTCAACAAAGGGGAGGTGGTCGGTCTTCTGGGGAGAAACGGCGCGGGCAAAAGCACCACCATGCGAAGCATCATGGGCCTCACCCCTCCCAGGAAAGGGCGCATCTCTTTTAACAATGAAGACATTACCGGCCACAAGCCCTTTTTGCTCTTCCGGAAAGGGATCGGTTATGTCCCTGACGATCGAAGGGTCTTTGCGGATTTAAGCGTCGACGATAACCTTGAGATCGTGTTCCACAGGGGAACCGAATGGAACAAAGAAAGGGTATACGGGCTCTTCCCCGCGCTTGGTGAAATCAAAACAAGAAGAGCGGGGAACCTGAGCGGCGGCGAACAGCAGATGCTCACCATTGCAAGATGCCTTATGGGGGGGCCGGATCTTCTGCTGCTTGATGAACCGACGGAAGGACTGGCGCCGCTTATCGTCCGTGAGTTGGAGAGGCAGATTCTCGAATTGCGGGATGCGGGCATCAGCATCCTTCTGTCGGAACAAAACGTCAGATCGGCGCTGAGGATGATCAGTCGGGCCTATGTCATCGATAACGGGAGAATTCGCTTTGAGGGAACCGTTGCCGAGCTTGAAGCGAACGATGAGGTGAAGAAGAAATATTTGATGGTATAGGACTGAGATGAAAGAAGTATCCCTGTTTATCCCGTGCACGGTTGATCTCTTCCTTCCCCTTATTGGAGAGGCGACCGTATCCTTGTTACGGTGGGCAGGAGTAACTCCGGTCTATCACCGCGGTCAAACCTGCTGCGGCCAGCCGGCAATGAATTCCGGCTACCGGAAAGAGGCGAAAAAGGCGGCGAAACATTTCATTGAACTCTTCGGCGACGATGAAGTTATCGTTAGTCCGTCCGGCTCTTGTGTCTGTATGGTGAAACACCATTATCCGGAGCTTCTCGGTGATGAACCGGAATGGTCTCGTCGGGCCGCGGAACTCGCCCGCCGGGTGTACGAATTGTCCCAATACCTTGTCGATGTGCTGAACGTGACGGATATAGGCGCCACGTATCAAGGAAAAGTAGCGTACCATGAATCATGCCATGTCCTGAGGGGATTGGGTGTGTCGACCCAGCCCAAAACGCTGATATCCTCCGTGAAAGGTACAGAACTCGTTTCGATGAATCAGGATGATTTTTGCTGCGGGTTCGGAGGTGAATTCGCCAGTCACTACCCGGATATCTCTGAGTCCATGGTGCAGGACAAGGTTCAAAATTACCTGGACAGCGGCGCCGATCTTTTAATCCTCTGCGAGCCGGGGTGTCTGCTGAACATCGGTGGTTATCTCAGCCGTCATCATCCGGAGAAACGGGCCATGCATCTGGCAAATTTCCTGGCCCAAAACGGAAGGGAGATGCGGCGATGAAGATTTCCACCGAAAAATTTACGGAATTGGCCAAAAAGGAGGTGGAAAAGGCCCGTGCGCGGCCGTTTCTGAAAATGGTGCCCCATTCCCTTTATCAGAAGCGCAAAGCCGGTCTCGCAACCCTTCCGGACGCTGCGGCCGCGCAGGCCTATGGAGCGGCGATCCGTTCGGAGGCGATCAATCGACTTCCGGAGCTTCTTGAGGAATTTGAGAAGAAGGCAACGGCCAACGGAGCAAAGGTTTTTTGGGCCCGTACCGCAAAAGAGGCCCGTGAATATATCGTAAACCTGGCCAGCGAGCGGGGTGCCAAGTTTGTGATCAAAGGGAAGTCCATGGTTACAGAGGAAATCGGACTGAACGAGGCTCTGTCCGACCACGGAATCGAACCCTGGGAGGCCGATCTCGGGGAATTTATTACTCAGCAGATGCATCGTCCTCCCTTCCACATCGTCGGACCGGCTATCAACGTACCGGTTGAAGAGATACGGGATCTTTTCATGGCCAAGGGCATTATGAAGGAACCGACGTTGGATCCGGTCGCCCTGGGCTGGGCCGCCCGGCGGTTCCTGCGGGAGAAATTTCACCGCGCGGAATTCGGCGTGACCGGTGTAAACATGGCGGTGGCTGAAACCGGAACCATCATCAACCTGGAAAATGAAGGCAACATCCGGTTCGCCAAATCATCGCCGCGGACCCAGGTATCAGTGATGACTCTGGAAAAAGTAGTCCCAACGATGAAGGATGCGATGCATTTGATGAGGCTTTTGAGCCGCAATTGCAGCGGGCAAAATATATCCGCTTATGTATCGATGGACAGCGGCCCAAAGCAAGACGGTGAGATCGACGGACCGGAGGAACTCATCATTGTGATCGTCGATAACGGCCGTTCCGGGATTTACCAGGACCCAAAGGCGCGGGATGCCTTGCGTTGCATCCGCTGTGCCGCCTGCTTGAATATATGCCCGGTTTACCGACAAATCGGAGGATATGCGTATGGCTGGGTCTACTCAGGCCCTATGGGTCAGGTTCTGATGCCGCTGCTCCTGGGGTTGGATAAAACCCAGGATATCTATCGTGCCTGCAGCCTCTGCGGGGCATGTAAAAGCGTCTGTCCCGCCGGCATCGACCATCCCGCTCTATTTCTCTATTACCGGTCTTTGGATGTATCTACCGATCATTCATTCAAGGGGAAAAGGCGTCCCTGGAGAGAGGCGCTATTCTTCAAGGCGTGGAGTATGGCTGTTCAACGCTTCTGGATATGGGATACAGGCATTTCCGTGACTCGACCCTTTATCAATAAGAATTCTGAGAATGGAGTGATCCATAACATGAAAGGCGCCTTCGGCGGATGGTTCAGGAAGAGAGACCTTCCCCCCATGGCCGAAAAGACATTTCATGAAAAATGGGAAGAGATCAAGAAGACGCGTTGAAAAGCTTTTCTTAAGCGATATTTGAAATACCGGAGGAGAAGGTTGCAGAGCGCACGAAATGAAATCCTGGAAAGGTTGAGGGCCGCTCCGAAAACGAAAATCCCCGTCAGACCCTTTATGCCGCCCCGAAAGGAGGTCTCTCTGGATAAAGAGGCGCTGGTAAATCAATTTGCCGAAATGCTGACCGCGGAAACCGGCATTGTGTACAGAGTGAAAAACAACGATCAAGCACTGGAAAAGCTTACGGAGATCGCGAAGCAGGAAAGTCTGAAAGGCGTCATGGTTTCTACCGACGATGTAGCAACTTCTCTCGATCTTCCGGCATGGGGAAATAAAACAGGCGTGAAGGTCATGAGCGCCAAAGATTTCAACGGACGGGATGAGTTCAGAGACGCCGTCTTCGACAGGGTGGAAGCGGGAATTACCGGTGTAGATTTTGCCGTCGCCGAATCGGGTACTTTGGGGCTGATACACGACAAGGATCAGGCTCGGTTGGTATCCCTGGCGCCGATTCTGCACATCGCCATCGTACCCGTGGAGCGCGTCTTTCCAGTTTATGAGACGGTTATCGAAAGCGTTTTCAATCAAGAAAAACTCCCCAGTCAGTTTGTCTTTATTACAGGCCCCAGCATGACCGGCGATATCGAGGGGCATCTCTTCAAAGGAATGCACGGACCGAGAAAGGTCATCGTTATTTTGATCGGGTAAAGCGTCTCTGCGACCAGCCAAGCGGATGGAGCAGACGCGCGCAGGAACCGGATGCAACGATGTCATTTTTTTGATATACAAGACGTGACGGTCGATGAATGGGGAAAGCGCCATGGAGACAATCGATTTCAAGCTGGAGAGGCTTCGCTCGCTACTCAGGGAGATGGGCGGCGTCGTCATCGGCTATTCCGGAGGCTGCGACAGCACGCTGCTGGCGGCCGTGGCCCGAGAGGTCCTCGGGGATCATGCGATCTGCGTGCTGGCCTCTTCGGAGACCTATCCGAGATCGGAAGTGGCGGAAGCGTTGGTTACGGCGGGCAGGCGGGGAATCACGGTCATCGGCATCGACACCGACGAGCTTGAAAACGACGATTTCGCCGCCAATACCCCCGACCGCTGCTTCTTCTGCAAGACCGAACTTTTCAGCAAACTGATCGCCATCGGCCAAGAACGCGGCATCGACCGGGTGGCCGACGGCGCGAATGTCGACGATCTGGATGACTACCGGCCGGGAAGCCGGGCCGCCGCCAAGCTCGGCGTCCGAAGCCCGCTGCGCGAAGCCGGTTTTACCAAGAAGGAGATCCGTGAGGCTTCGCGCCGGATGGGCCTGCCGACCTGGGACAAGCCGTCGTTCGCGTGCCTCTCATCCCGTATCCCCTACGGAACCCGGATCGAGCCCGCCATTCTCCGCCGTCTCGAAGAGGCGGAGCGGTTCCTGAAGGAGTTGGGATTCCGGCAGGTGAGGGTCCGGCACCACGGGGAGATCGCCCGGATCGAGGTCGAACCGGAGGAGATCGTGCGTCTCGCCTCGCCGGAAATCCGACAACGGGTGGTTGCAAGATTCAAGGAACTGGCCTATCTTTATATCACGCTGGATCTGAACGGCTACCGGATGGGCAGCATGAATGCCGTTCTCGACAGGAAGAAGAAGGACTGAATGGACGCCTTGCGGCTCAAACAAATCATCGAAGGGGTAAAATCGGGCGATCTGCCGGTTGAAGAGGCGCTCAGCAGCCTCCGCACCCTTCCCTATGACGACATCGGGTGCGCAAAGCTCGATCTGCACCGGGGAATCCGCACCGGCTTTCCCGAAGTGGTTTTCTGCCAGGGGAAGACCGACGAGCAGGCCGTGGATATCGTGAAACGGCTCTCCGGACACCACAACAAAGTACTCGCAACACGGGTGGCGCCGGATGTCGCCGGGAAAATCGCGGCGGCGGTGGACGGTTGCCCCTATCACAGCCTCGCCCGAATCCTGGTGGTCGACAAACCCGGGGAAAACCCCGCCCCTGCCGCCGGGGACGGCAGGTTCGTGATGGTCCTCTCTGCGGGGACGGCGGACATCGCGGTGGCGGAAGAGGCTGCAATCACCGCGGAGTCGATGGGCAGCCGGGTCGAGCGCTCTTACGACGTCGGAGTCGCCGGCCTGCACCGGCTCCTCGACCAGCGGGAGCGGATCATGCAGGCGAACGTGCTGATCGTCGTGGCCGGAATGGAAGGGGCGCTTCCGAGCGTGGTCGGAGGAATGGTCTCCTGTCCGGTGATCGCCGTGCCGACCAGCGTCGGCTACGGCGCAAGCTTCGGCGGCCTTGCCGCACTTTTGGCGATGCTGAACTCCTGTGCGGCGGGTATCGCGGTCATGAACATCGACAACGGCTTCGGGGCCGGATATTTTGCACATCTGGTGAACCGATGACGGCTACGGAAAAAGTCCATATGCTGCGTTGCGCTTCCTCCTTCGTCATTGCGACGTACGAAACGTACGCCTCATTCCTCAGGAGTCGCGCGCCTTGCCTCTGGAGCTTTTTACGAAGC
>CAYSSF010000252.1:357-5654 GCA_964433455.1 uncultured Syntrophaceae bacterium | reverse complement strand
CCACAGCACAAACGGCATGAACGACCGCGTGCCCGAAGAAACTGTGATTGCGGCAAACGAACCATCGCTCTACCTGATCCGGCCGGACGATTTTACCCTCGTGGTGTCAGACGATCTGGATGGATTAAATAAGGTTCGCGCCAGATTCACATACCGTGAGACCCCGTATCTCCTTTCGGTGACCGACTCCGGCATCGAAAGAACGTATCTCATGAAAGAGCATGGCGAATACCCATTGATCAACAGGGATCTTTATCTAACCGTCAGTTTGGGCGAGCCTTTCAACGGCTATTGTTATAAACTGGTCGCATCGGTGATCACTATAGAAAGATAAGGTTTGTAAATGTTGGAACTTTTTACAATCGGCCATTCGATTCATTCCGTTGAGCGGTTTGTCGATCTGCTGAAGATGCATGGCGTCACCGCCCTCTGCGACGTCCGATCCAGCCCGTACAGCCGTTACACGCCCCAGTTCAACCGCGAACCGCTGAAGGATGAATTGGCGAGACAACATATCATTTACCTCTACCTGGGCGCGGAACTGGGCCCGCGAAGCTCCGATCCGACTTGTTACGAAAACGGAAAGGTTCAATACAACCGCCTTGCCGGAAAAGAGATCTTTCAACAGGGGCTTGGCCGTCTGCGGAAGGGCATGACGACCTACCGCATTGCGCTCATGTGCGCCGAGAAGGACCCTCTCACTTGTCACAGGATGCTCCTGATCTGCCGGAATCTGCGCGGGGACGATGTCGTTATACGGCATATCCTTGAGGATGGCTCTCTGGAAGACAATCGGGATACGGAGAAACGACTCATGAAGCAATTGAAAATCGATCCCGCGGATCTCTTTTCCGCCGAAGCGGATCAAATCCAACGGGCCTATGACCTTCAGGGCGAAAAGGTTGCTTATACGTTGGAGGAAGGACAAGGGACATGATGAGCCAGGTCAAGATATTCACCATCGGCTTCACCAAAAAGACGGCTGAGGAGTTCTTTACCCGCCTGATGCGGGCGGGTGTCAGGCGGGTGATCGATATCCGACTCAACAATGTCTCCCAACTGGCTGGTTTCACCAAACGAGACGACCTCCGCTACTTTCTTCAGGAGATCGGCGGGATCGATTATATGCATCGCCCCGATCTAGCGCCGACACAGGAAATCCTGGACGCCTTCAAGAAGAACAACGGAAGCTGGCCGGCGTACGAGCGTGACTTCTTGGCACTGCTCTCCGCGAGAGGGGTGGAAAAGGTGATTACCCCGGATCTGCTGCATGAGGCATGCCTCCTGTGCAGCGAGGAAAAGCCCGCCCGATGCCATCGGTGGCTCGTTGCTGAATATTTGCGTTCCAAATGGGGCAACGTGGAAATTGTGCACCTTTGAACCATCAGCGACAATAGCAATAACCTCGATGAACCCTGCCCGACTTTACTGGATAACTTCTGCAAACGACTTGGATGGAAAGAATGTTGACCTTTTGTTCAGGAAAGGGGAAATGGACTACCTGTAGCTGCTCGGAACGTCAACAAAGGTGGTCAATTTTCGGTTATCGCGACCGGATCACCCCTGCCGGCGTTATTCAAGAATTATTGAACAACGGGCCGTCAAGCTTGTACCATATTAAAGAACAATGGAATAAAGCACCCTCCGGGATATCGCGACCCGCAGGATAGGAGAAAGAGGGAATCGCATGCCGGCGCCTCGGGAGAGAAACGAAAAACAGAGGGCAACCCTTGCGGCGGTCGGATCGATCCTGCTGTGGTGTGCGAGCGGCGTCTGTTTTGCCAGTGGGGCGCGCCTCCTGGGAGCGATGGCCTATCTGACACTGATGACGGCAGCGGGCGTGATCACGGTCGTCCTCCTGCAGCGCTTCCGTGGACAACCCATCGCCGATCTGGTCCGCCTGCCTGTACGGGTGATGGTCGCCGGTTTCTGGGGGGTCGCCTTCTACACGGTGATCCTGGCGCTCGCCTTCGGTATCGCCCCGGAGCGCGACATCGGCCAGGTCAATCTCCTGAACTACCTCTGGCCGGTCTGGATCGTGTTGTTGTCCGCCGTCCTGATCCGAGAGAAAACGCGATTACTCCCGACGGCAGCCGGGGTCATCCTCGGATTCGCGGGGATCGCCGTTGCACGTGGTCCGGTAGAGCTTCTGCGCGTACCGGAAAACCCGTTGCCGCTTTTCCTTGCCCTTCTGGGCGGGTTTCTCTGGGCCTGTTACAACGTCCTCCTCCGGCGCTGGCGGATTCCCGCGGAGCAGGGGGGGACGGCGTTCCATTTCACCCTCTGCGCGCTGATGGCCGCATCGGTCGCCGCAATCCGGGGGGAGTGGCAGAATCTGCCGCCGGTCGGCGCGGAGGCGCTCTTCTGGATCCTCTTCGGCGGGATCGGGCCGGTGGGGCTTGCGTATCACTGGTGGGAGATCGGAGTGAAGCGCGGCCACGTGCCGTTGATCAGCACGCTCGCCTATTTCATCCCCATCGGTTCCACCCTGCTCATCGGCCTGCTCTTCCGGGAGGCAATGGGGCCGGGACTCCTCTTCGGGGCTGTCCTGATCGCAGCAGGCGCTTGGTTGTCGGGACGAACGCAGTGGGGAAGATAACATGCTGAAAATACATCAATAAAACAAGGTGTGGATTTCGGGGTATGGGCATTCGCGCCTGGATACGCTTTTGCGCGTCAAGGAGATGTTCGAATAAGATCGATCTCCCCTTTGCTCCAAGTTACATCGGCGCCGGAAGCACCGATCTTCCCGGCCCAGGCGTGGGGGTTATTTGGATTTTGGCATAAAATCGAAGATCTTTATTGCCAGATCAATGGCCATATCCGCGAGATCCGGCTTGAACAGGGAGTATGTTTTTTTTGCGGTGTGGGAGGCCTTCCAGTAAACGGACCCCGTTGCCGCATCAACCATTTTTATAGCCAGGCCTACTTCTCCGGCCTTTTCATTGGCATATTTAATGTGGCCCCATTTACCCACATCCCCAACGATGATGGTGTCCACCTGATAGATTTCTCCGATCTTGCGGCAACTCTCCCTGTCGGAAACCCCGAGTGATCTTAATTTTGCCGTATAGCTCATGACGGCGTCCTGCAACTCACGATTATTGAACATCTGGAATCTTGCATCCATGGGGTCCATGATCCGGTCGAACCGCTTCGTTGCAACGGCGGCATTGTAAATCGCCTCCACAACCTTGTCGACCTCCTGTTCGACGCCTTCCGGCATTTTAATGGCCGGGAGCACAACGGCAACTTTCGGCTTAAAAGTGCGGGCATTGGGCGCTATTTCATTGTAGTTAATGGAAGCACAACCGGTCATGGTCAGAATAACCATGAAGGAACAGAGTATTGCCTTCAATCTTGCCATCGTATTTTCTCCTTTGAAATCCGATCAAAGCTGTACGGGGCGACAATTCATCGATGGTCGCGCCTCATGGCAATTTTATCCCCATTCGACATCGCAACGCCATAACTTTGGGCGAGTTCGAATCCGGAAGAGCTGGAAAAGGCGATTCCAAGCGGGCCGCTCCAAGATGATTTTTACGTCCGGACGGTGGTGTCAAAATGTCCCCGGACGTACCTCTTTCTGTCGGCAACCTTAGCGATGGCTCTCTCCGGGATATCCCAGAGCAATGACCGTTGAAGCGGAGCGATCAATCGTTTACAGCTCCACGGAGCACCTGGGATGGTTTGAATGTAACCACCTTTCTTGCATCGATCATCAAAGATTCCCCTGTCTGGGGATTCCTGCCCTTGCGCTTTTTCTTAACCTTGACCGTCCATTTTCCGAAACCGGAGATCATGACGTCATTTCCCTGGTCGAGATCCTCCTTGATGATTTCAAAAATGCTTTCGACGATACTGACGCACTCTTTTTTGGGGATGCCGAGTTTCTCGTAAATGGAATCGATGATATCAATCTTGGTCAAACTCATGATTGTTCTCCTTTCATTCTCCCGTCTGCTTATTCTTTTTCACCCCTCTTGCCGCCGCCAGCTTCTCTCCCAAACCTCTTTCCAAAGCGATCCGGCGCCTCTTTTCGACGTAATCAATGGCCGCCAATGGCTGATCCTTGGAGATTTTGAATTGCCTTTTGTATTGGCCGGGCTTCAAATTGTGGGCCGAAGAGAGATGTCGTTTCAGGGTCTTCATGCCCGTCTTGCCGCAAACCATGCAGGCCACCTGGTCCGGCTTGAACGCCTCCGCGATGGTCAAGGCCGGCGTGGGAGGGATTGCCGCAGTTTCTTCTCCCATATCCTCGGACAAAGGGTCGTCAAATCCACGTATTTTCTTTGTCGATGCTTTCTTATCCGATATCGCTGCGGTCAAAGCTTTTCCGCCTCTGCTCAGCGCTTCGAGTGTCGCGTAGACCGTCCTGATTTCCTTGAGGAGGTCATTCGGCGACATCTCCGTAACGGAAGCATGGGCGATGACGATGTCCGCTGTTAAGTCGATTAAGTCTGTCGGCATGGTGTCGGGTCCTCCTTATTAGATGATGGACAACTATTATAGCGGGCCTATTATAGCCCCGTTATTCCGACAATGCAATTGATAAAACAGTATGATAACATGCCTTAACTCTTTGAGGCGGTTTGTGATGGCTGGAAGAGCATCCGTTCTTAACGTTCTTGTGATTGCATTTTTTGTAGAAAAGAGGGTCAACCCATCGTCGGGTTAACCCTCTTTGTTTATTATGGTGCCGAAGCCGGGACTTGAACCCGGACGGATTTTGTCCACTACCCCCTCAAGATAGCGTGTCTACCAGATTCCACCACTTCGGCATTCGCCGGAAGGTTCGGCATCGCTTGTTTGCGATGCCTCTTCGGCGCTTTCGGAACTTATCTGTTTCAAATCGCTTTGTCAATATCAAAAGAGCCCTTCGACAACGGCAGGAGGTCTTGGGTCTACTCACGGAACAAATCGAAAGCTCGACACTTTTCCCGACGTTGTGCTGGGGGATCTCTTCGCTGCTCGTCCTTCCCAATTGCGAGGGGTCCTTTTCGGTCGGCCCTGACCACATGACGGGCATCCGGAAAAGCGGTTCCGTTTGGCCGGCAGAAGCGCTATTTGGCTGTCTGCGGGGCTGCCGGGAGCTGAGGCGCCGGGGCGGTTGCCGGGGCAGGGGGGGCCGCCGGCTTTGGCGCCGGGACCGTTTCCTGCGCGACAGGCCTGGCGGCGCCTTCCATCAGGGAACTTCCCCTGCGTGCAACCATGTAAGAGAGGCTGAGAGAGGTCAGCATGAAGACGACGGCGACTGCGGTCGTCATCTTGCTGAGGAAGCTCCCCGGACCGCTGCT
>CAYSSF010000252.1:0-347 GCA_964433455.1 uncultured Syntrophaceae bacterium | reverse complement strand
CCCGCCGAAGCCCGCGCCCATATTTGCGCCCTTTCCCGCCTGCAACAGCACGACGAGGATCAGGACGATACAGGCAACGACATGTACAATGGTGATCAGAATATGCACTTTTTCATACCCCTTCAATGGATTGAACTGCAACAAGCTGGACGAAAGAACCGACATCCAGGCTGGCGCCTCCGACCAGCGCCCCGTTGATGTCCGGCTGGGACATCAGATCTGCGATATTTTTTGGCGTGACGCTTCCCCCATACAGAATGGCCATCTCTGCCGCCGCTTCATTTCCGAAATTGCCGGCGATCCATTCCCGGATGAAGCGATGCACCTCTTCCGCCTGTGCCGGGGAT
>CAYSSF010000251.1:0-5753 GCA_964433455.1 uncultured Syntrophaceae bacterium | reverse complement strand
GTCCCTGCGCGCTGGTCATCTCGACGCCGGTGAGCATTGTCGCGGCCCTTGCCACGGCGGCGCGCTCCGGGGTTCTCATCAAGGGGGGGGCCTTCCTCGAAGAAGCGGGGCGGCTCAAGGCCATTGCCCTGGACAAGACAGGCACCGTGACCCATGGTCGACCCGAGGTACAGAAGATCATTCCGCTGAACGGGCATAGCTCGGAAGAGTTGCTCGACCGGGCGGCGGCGCTGGAACTGCACAGCGGCCATCCCCTGGCAAGAGCCATCGTCCGCAAGGCCGAACAGCTCGGTCGCATCGTCCCCCCGGCGGAAGATTATCGCGAATTCAGGGGACGGGGCGCGCAAGGGACGATTGGCGGTCGGACGTTCTGGCTGGGTTCCCACCGGCTGCTTCACGAAAAACAGATGGAGAGCGACGACATTCACCAGAAGATTGACGTCCTTGAAGACGCTGGACATTCGGTAGTTGTTGTGGCAAATGACAACCACGTCTGCGGTTTCATCAGCGTGGCCGACAGCGTCCGCGACAACGCCCTTTCCATCGTCGCCGATCTGAAACGCGCCGGATTGGAAAGAGTCATTATCCTGACCGGCGATAATCAAGGCACGGCGCGGGCGATCAGCGAGAAGATCGGGGCCGACGAATTCCATGCAGAACTGCTCCCGGAAGACAAACTGAAGGCCATCGAAGAGGTGAAGGGCCGTTATGGTTCCGTGGCGATGGTGGGAGACGGGATCAACGACGCCCCCGCCCTGGCCGCCGCAACCCTGGGCATTGCCATGGGCGCAGCAGGCACTGATGTAGCGATGGAGACGGCGGACATTGCTCTGATGTCCGATGATCTGTCCCGGCTTCCCTGGCTGATCCGTCACGGTCGCCGCACGCTGGGCGTAATCCGTCAGAATATCGTCTTTGCGCTCGGCCTCAAATTGCTGTTTATGGGACTCGCTCTGGCAAACATCGCGACCCTGTGGATGGCGATTGCGGCGGATATGGGGGCTTCACTTTTGGTTATCATGAACGCCTTGCGTCTCCTCAATGCAAAGAAGGCGGATTGATCTTGAATATTGAAACGAAGTGATGCCAAAGAAAGGAGACTTGCCATGAGAGAATTGTTATTCAGCAGCGCATCTGTTGGCCTGTTTTCATCCTGTGCGGGGGAGTATGGTTATGGCCCCATGGGGATGGGAGGCTTGGGCGGTTGGTGGCCCATGCATGCAGGATTGGGAGGGATGTTTATGTGGATTGTCTTTATAGTTGTCGTCGGTCTGTTGATTTATTTCTTCATACGTGTTTCGAAAGGAAATGATCACGCGATGGAGACGCCGCTGATAATCTTGAAAAAGCGTTATGCCCGGGGCGAGATTACGAAAGAGGATTTTGACCGGATGAAGAAGGATATCGGTGAATAAACAGACGAGGAAGTGGAAAGATCAAATGACAGAGACTCTGTCATTTGATCTTTCCTTAAGTAGTTGATAGAATTATCAAACGGTGCAGGTGCGCAAGTACTCCCTCGCCACCGAAGACGGCAAGGCCGCCGTGACTGAGGCGCTGGTGAAGGTACACGAGTTGATGAACGAAGTGGACGATAAATCCCCGTTGTGAGGTCATGAAATGGACTATCTCGCTGTGTGTCTGGCGGCCCTGCTGGTATCGGCACTGACCCTGTTCTCCGGTTTTGGCCTAGGTACGGTGCTCATGCCGGTCTTTGTCCTGTTTTTTTCAGTTCCGGTGGCGATCGCCGCGACAGCGGTGGTTCACTTAGCCAATAACATCTTTAAGGTCTTCCTCGTTGGCAAGAAGGCTGATTGGGGCGTGGTGGTGCGCTTTGCTGTCCCCGGTGCCATCGCCGCCATGCTCGGCGCTGCGCTTCTGTCGTTGTTTGCCCGCATGCCGCCGCTCTATGCCTATCAGTTCAGCGGACAGGTGCATGAGGTTACCGTCGTCAAAGCGGTGATCGGCATCCTGATCATCGGGTTTGCGCTCCTTGAACTGCTGCCGCGCTTCCGCCAATTGGCTTTCAACCGAAAGTACCTCCCCTTGGGTGGATTTGTTTCCGGCTTCTTTGGAGGGCTTTCGGGAAACCAAGGGGCACTACGTTCGGCGTTTCTGATGAAGGTGGGGTTGGAGAAAGATGCCTTTATCGGAACCGGCACGGTCGCTGCCGTAATCGTCGATGCCGCCCGCATGCTCGTGTATGGTCTTAACTTTTACACTTCTAAATTTGCCGAGTTAGACGGCATCTGGGCGTTGGTGCTGGCGGCAACCTTGGCAGCTTTCCTTGGGTCATTTATGGGATCGCGTCTGATCAAGAAGATTACATTGGGTGCGATCCAGGTCATCGTCGGGATCCTGCTGATCATTATCGGCTTGGGAATGGGAAGCGGAATTCTGTAGCAGGAAGGATAACCCTTGGCGACAAATAGAGATGTCAAAAAGAACGCCATCTGCAACACCTGCACACTCAAGCTGGTCTCCATTGCCTACCGCCGCGCTCCCTGGTTTCGCCTGTGCCGCGCGCCGCTCAAGCTCGGCATGTGCTTTTTGTCTTTCCTTTACCGCGTGAATCCGGCAGAGTACGAGGTACGCACACCTCAGTGTTTCGGATGCATCCGTTTTTACAAGACCGCCATGAAGGAACAATCGGGGCTGTTTCGGTGGATGAACAACCTGGTCAATCCGCTATTCGACGCACTTCTGGAAAGGATTGTAACGGAGGAGGAGATCAAACAGGCAAAAACATACGCCCGGGCGGCCTCGGCCGGGGAAATCAGGCCGGATGAGGCCGCAACCTGGATGGAGGGGCAGCATACCGGTTTTTCATTCTAGTTATATTCGTTTCCGGCGAGGGCGTCAAAGATGCATTGTTATTACGCGGCTTCCATTTTCGTTAATCTCTGCGAGGAACAGATTTCTTGAGAAGGTGAACGACCGTCTCCAGTTCCTGAAACGTCGTCGTGCGACCCAGGCTGAAACGGATGGCCCCCATTCCCACCTCATCGGTGACTCCCATGGCCTTCAGGACGGGAGAAAATTCCACCGATCCGGCGTGGCAGGCGGACCCAGTGGAAGCGGCAACTCCATCCAGTCGGGATAAGATTGCCCCGCCTGCTTTTCCCACGAAGCTGACGTTCAGGGTATTGGGAAGGCGATGGACCGGATGACCATTGAGGGCTACGCCGTCCCCGAAGGCATCATGCAGGAGCGCCCAGAAACGCTCTCTGAGCTTGAAAATGCCGTCGTCATGTATATGCTTCTTGGCAAGCTCGCAGGCTTGTCCCAACCCCACGTCGAGCAGTACGTTCTCCGTTCCGGCCCTCCTGCCGGACTCATGACCTGCCCCATGGATGAGCGGTTCAAGGGGCGTTCCTTCCCGGACATACAGCGCGCCTACACCTTTTGGTGCGTAGATCTTATGTCCGGCCAGGGACAGAAGGTCTACACCCAGGTCATCGACTCTGGTAGTTATCTTTCCCACCGATTGGGCGGCATCCGTATGGAAGAGGACCCCGCAGTTCTTCGCGATCTTTGCGATCTCTTCGATCTGCTGGATGGTTCCCACTTCATTGTTGGCGTGCATGACGGTAATAAGAATGGTCTTGGGGGTGATGGCTTTTTCAATGTTGTGAGGATCAACCCTTCCATACCGATCCACGCCGACACACGTCACCGCTGCCCCGAGCTTTTCCAGAAAGCGGCAAGGATTGAGGATTGCAGGATGTTCTATCTGCGTCGTGACGATGTGGTTACCCTTCTCCCGTAAAGCAAAGAAGACGCCTTTGATTGCATGGTTGTTGGACTCGCTCCCGCCGCTGGTAAAAACGACCTCGTTCGGATGACAAGCGAGGAGGTCCGCCACCTGCCGCCGGGCATTTTCCACCGCTTCCCTGGCGGGCGTTCCCGCCCAATGAAGACTCGATGGGTTGCCGAAGTGTTGCGCGAGAAAAGGCTGCATCGCGTCTGCAACTTCGGGTGCAATCGGCGTGCTGGCATTGAAATCGAGATAAATACGATCGGGAATCATCAATTTACTCCTTAAGAAAATTCTAACAGCCCCTGCTCCTTAAATCAAGCGATACAACGGCGATATAATCCAATTTCTCTGTGTCGAATATGAAATTCTTGAAATATTTTTAAAAAAAACTTGACAAATCGATTTTATTTCATTAAGTATCAACTAAAATACTTAATCGCAATGGACTTGGATATGATGTTAGATCCCTCTGAAATATTCAAAGTATTCGCCGTCGAGACGCGGGTAAGAATCATTGAACTCTTAAAATCCCAAGGGCCGCTTGGCGTAAAAAATATCGCGGAGATCGTTGGTATAACCCCCGCTGCAGTATCACAGCATCTGAAAATATTAAAACAAGCGGGGTTGGTAAGGAGTGAAAGAAAGGGGTACTGGATACCTTATTCAATCGATGAAGAGGCCTTGGAAAATTGCCGGCAGGTGTTGAACGAAGTCTGCACGTGCGGTTGCGGGGGAACCGGTAATTTCAAAGAGAAGAAATTGAAGAGTTCGAGCGCGGATTTATTGCAGAATTATGAAATGGAATTATTGAAGGAGCTTAGAGATGTCCAACAGCGGATTAGAGAAATAAAGGCTAAAAAGGGCAGGTAATTTTTTTTGCGTTTTTATTTAAGCGATTGCTTACATGCTTAAATAAATCAGCAAGGAAGCGGGTCAAGTGACATATAAATCCATAGAAAAGGAGGTGATAAAAATGGCTGGAAAGAAAAACTCCTGTGGCTGCGGCTGTATTCCACTGAAACAAATTAGCGCCAAGGTCAAGAAGGAAAAGAAAAAGGCCGAAAAATCCAAGTAGGACCTGGCCAAAGGGGGCAGAGCGAGAGGTGAAAGAAGCCTCTGCCCCCTTTGCCTATCATTCGCATCAGAACAAGGGAGGGTTAACATGGAAAAGTTATCCGCTGAAGAAATCAGAGACCTGGCTCGAAAGATTGCGCTTGATACGCTGGCGCCACGTGCTTCCGAGATCGATCAAAAACGCAGTTTTCCCTGGGAAAACATAGCACAACTAAGAAAGTCCGGTCTTTGGGGGACAGGCATCTATGAAGAAGGAGAGCATTTTGAATTTAATCGGGCTTGTTTCGCCGCGCTGGTAAAAGAAATAGCCAAAGCTTGTGCTTCAACTGCCCTGATCTATGTCTCCCACTCGATCGTTGCAAAGGCAATCGACCATGCCGGCAGCTCAGCCATGAAGAAAAAATGGTCGCCGGAAGTGTTGAGGGAAAAGATCCTGGGGGCTTTTGCCGTCCATGAACCGGATTGCGGCAGCAATGCCGGAGCCATCGCCACACGCGCAAAAAAGGAAGGTGACGCTTATATCGTGAATGGTTCGAAGTTCTTCATCACCTCTGCCGGAGAGGCCGACATATATTTAGTCCTGGTCCGCACGGATCCGGAAAAAGGTCCTCAGGGGATGAGTACATTGCTCATTGAAAAGGATAGTCCGGGTCTATCTTTTGGTCGACCTGAAGAGAAAATGGGGTTGACGGGCACCTCCTCCAGGGAGATGTTTTTCAGCGATTGTCGGGTTCCCGTTGAAAATCTTATCGGTGAGGAGGGCAAAGGGACTCAGATCATTGGGAAGGCAGTTATCGGCTGGGGTTTCTTTGGCGCAGCCGCAATATCCGCTGGGATTGCCGCATCTGCAACCGAGATTGCCATCAAACATGCCAAGGAGAGAATAATAGCCGGCCAACCTCTTGCCGCCCATCAGGCC
>CAYSSF010000250.1:0-5767 GCA_964433455.1 uncultured Syntrophaceae bacterium | reverse complement strand
TCCGTCTTGCTGAAGCAGGCGGCGAAGATCGCCAAGGGGTCGGGCGACCCCAAGCGGGATAAGGTCGGTCAGGTAACACTGCAACAGGTCAAGGAAATTGCCGAACTGAAGTACAATGACCTGAATGCCGTGGATGTTGAGGGAGCGATTCGGATTGTTTCGGGAACGGCGCGATCCATGGGGATTGAAATTGCGGGCTGATGGGGGGACACCTTGCAGCAAGGTGTTACCGGCTTCCGGCAGAACACGGGGCGGGATTTGCCGGCGGGCGTCTTAAGTGGAAAAGTTTCGGAAAACCCCTGTCCCCGGCAGTGGTTTTCGATTTGAGGGTTGATCATGTCCAAGCGAGGCAAAAAGTACATCGAGGCGAAAAAAAATATCGAGGCGGCAAAGCGCTATCCCGTCCAGGAGGCTTTTGCACAGGTGGTCGGTACGGCCAGGGCGAAGTTTGATGAGACCGTCGATGCCGCCATCCGGCTTGGGGTGAATCCGGCGCACGCGGACCAAATGGTCCGGGGTTCCGTTGTTCTTCCCAATGGACTGGGGAAATCGGTCCGGGTACTGGTTTTTGCCAAGGGCGAAAAGGAAAAGGAGGCCATGGAAGCCGGCGCCGATGTGGTGGGAGCGGATGATATCGTTGAAAAGATCAGGGGCGGCTGGCTCGATTTTGACCGGGTGATTGCAACGCCGGATATGATGGGGAGCGTCGGCAAGCTGGGAAAAATCCTCGGTCCTCGCGGCCTCATGCCAAATCCGAAGGTCGGAACGGTGACCTTTGATGTGGGAAAGGCCGTCTTGGAGTTGAAGGCCGGCAAGGTTGAGTTCCGTGTTGAAAAGGCGGGTATCGTCCATTGTCCCATCGGCAGATCCTCTTTCGGGGCGGAGAAACTGATGGAGAATTTTCTTGCCCTGCTGGAGATGGTCGTCAAATTGAAACCCGCATCAAGCAAGGGTATTTATATCCGGAGCATCTCCCTCTCGACCGCAATGGGTCCCGGGGTGAAAGTGGATCCTCTCGGCCTCCGGGGTATTTAACGACGTGGCCCGGCAAGGGCTATATGCAAGAAAAAAAAGTCTGAGACAGCAGGTACAGGAAGTTTAAACATGGTCGGTCGGCCTGCCGAGACTGGGATAAACGGCCTTATGGGTCGGGAAAATCGTCCTGTATTGGCTCTGTTCTCTGATTTTTTCAACAGAGTTTCCGGATGGGGACACCTTGCCGCAAGGTGTCCCCATCCGGAAACAACGGATCAGATAGGAAAGGGGGTTGAAAATTGGATCGGAGAACAAAAGAGCAGGTTGCTGCTGAACTCCATGAAAAACTGAAAGATTTCAAGTTGGCAGTGCTAACCGGTTACAGCGGGATGGATGTGGCGAAGATAACGGCACTGAGGGTTCTTCTGCGAAAATCAAATGCAGAACTCCGGGTTGTTAAAAATTCGCTTCTGACCATCGCGTCGCGCGAAACGGATTTCTGCGCGCTGGAAGAGCACTTCCGGGGGCCTCTGGCCGTGGCAATCGCCCACGGCGACGTGGTCGAAACCACCAAGGCACTGGTTGATTTTGCCAAGAAGAATGCCAGTCTTGAAATCAAGGCGGCCGTGATGGGCGGCAAACCCCTGAGCAGGGAGCAGATCACGGTTTTGGCTGAACTGCCGAGCCGGGAAATTTTGCTTGGGAAACTGCTTTCCCTGATGGTCGGGGTGCAGACCTCCCTCGTGAATGTCCTGAGCGGGGTTCCGAGGAATTTTGTGCAGGTTCTCGATGCCTATCGGGAACAGAAGGCGTCAGCAAACTAACAATCACATACAGGAAGGAAATAGGACAATGGCAAACGAGATTACCAAAGAGGATGTTGTAAAATTCATTGAAGGGATGACGGTTCTGGAGCTTTCGGAACTGGTGAAGGAACTGGAGCAGAGGTTTGGTGTGAGCGCCGCGGCGCCTGTTGCGATGGTCGCCGCCGCCGGCCCGGCCCAGGCAGCTCCCGTTGAGGAAAAAACCGAATTCGATGTGATTCTGACCGGGTTCGGCGATCAGAAGATCCAGGTGATCAAGGTGGTCAGGGCGATCACGGGTCTGGGACTCAAGGAAGCCAAGGATCTGGTGGATGGTGTTCCAAAACCGATCAAGGAAGCCGTTTCCAAGGATGAAGCTGCCGATATCAAAAAGAAAATCGAAGAGGTTGGTGGCGCCGTTGAGGTTAAGTAGTTAGTCGTCATTGTCACAAAACGGTAAGGATTAGAATCCCGGATGCAACAGGTTGTCTGCGCGATTTTGCAGAGAGACAGGTTGAAGGGGATTCTTTTCCCTTATGGCTATTGGTGTAAGCTTAGGATCGCTGCCGGCAAAAAGCCGAAAGGATGTTATGGGCGAATTTAGAAAGAATTTTGGTCGTATCCGGAAGATACTGGATATTCCAAACCTGATCGATATTCAGACCGATTCCTACCGAAAGTTTCTTCAGCAGGATATCGATCCGAACAAGAGGGGGAACTATGGTCTTCTGGGCGCCTTCAACAGCGTCTTCCCCATTTCCGATTTCAGTGGGAAATGTTCCCTCGAGTTTGTCAGTTATAAGATTGGCGATGTCCGCTACGACCAGCAGGAGTGCGTTCAGAAGGGGATGACGTATGCGGCCCCGCTCAAGATCGTGGTCCGCCTCGTCGTTTTCGACACGGATCGGAATACGGAACCCAAGCCGATCCGCGACATCAAGGAGCAGGAGATCTATTTCGGCGAGATCCCGCTGATGACCGAAAACGGCACCTTCATCGTGAATGGCACGGAAAGGGTCATTGTCAGCCAGCTTCACCGTTCGCCGGGGATCTTTTTCGACCACGACAAGGGCAAGACCCTATCCAGTGGAAAACTGATCTATTCGGCAAGGGTCATCCCGATTCGCGGGTCCTGGCTCGATCTCGAGTTCGATTCCAAGGATCTTCTCTATGTCAGGATCGATCGCCGGCGAAAGATGCCCGTAACGATCCTGCTGAAGGCGATGGGGAATTCAACACCGTTTATCCTGAATTATTACAGCATCGAACAGATCTTCCTGGACAACGGCCGTCTCTTCATGGCGGTGAACGATTCACTGCTTGGAGGGAAAGCCCTTGCGGATGTTGAGACGAAGACGGGAGATGTCCTCGTCAAGAAGGGAAGAAAAATTTCAAAACCGCTGATGAAGAAGATGCTCGATTCCGCAGTGACGCGGATACCGGTAAACGACGAGGATATCATCGGCAGGGTCTTCTCATCCGACGTACTCGATTTCGATACCGGCGAAATATTGATCCGGTGTAACGAGGAACTGACGTCAGAAGGGTTGCAGCTTCTCAGGGAGAAGAAAATATCCTCCTTCCAGTTCATCCACATCGATGAAGATCGGGAAAATGCCTCGATCCGGGACACGCTGCTGATGGATCGGATCGAGACGGCGGAAGACGCGATTATTGAAATTTACCGGAGACTGCGACCCAGCAATCCTCCCACGCCGGAGACCGCCCATAAATTTTTCAACAGCCTCTTCTTTGAACCGGAGAGCTATGATCTCTCCGATGTAGGACGGGCGAAGATGAATTACAAGCTTCGTCTCGATGTGCCTACAACCGTCACCGTTCTGCGCAATGAGGACATCCTGGCGGCGGTCAAGTATCTGATCGACCTGAAAAACAGCGCGCCGGATTGCAGCGTGGACGATATCGATCATCTTGGCAACCGCCGGGTGCGTTCCGTCGGAGAATTGATCGAAAACCAGTACCGGATCGGTCTGGTCCGCATGGAGCGGGCCATCAAGGAGAAGATGAGTCTTCAGGACATTGAAACCATGATGCCCCATGACCTCATCAATGCCAAACCGGTCTCGGCCGTGGTGAATGAATTTTTCGGCAGCAGCCAGCTCTCCCAGTTTATGGATCAGACGAATCCGCTGTCGGAGATCACGCACAAACGGAGATTGTCCGCTCTCGGACCGGGAGGTCTGACCCGTGAAAGGGCGGGATTCGAGGTCCGTGACGTCCATCCCACCCATTATGGCCGCATCTGCCCAGTGGAAACTCCGGAAGGTCCCAACATCGGTCTGATCGTCTCGCTGAGTACCTTCGCCCGGGTGAATGAATTCGGTTTTATCGAAACGCCTTACCGTGTTGTGAAAGAGGGGCGGGTACTGGACGAGGTTCGTTTTCTGACAGCAATCGAGGAGGAAAACCGGATCATTGCCCAGGCCGACCGGCCCCTCGACAAGGATGGAAGATTCGTCGGACAACTGATTTCCGCGAGAAAGGGAGGCGACTTCCTCTCCGTCGTTCCGATGGACGTCAACATGATGGACGTCTCCCCCAACCAGCTCGTCAGTGTGGCGGCCACGCTGATCCCGTTTCTGGAACATGACGATGCGAACCGGGCCCTGATGGGATCCAATATGCAGCGTCAGGCGGTGCCGTTGATGAAACCTGAAGTTCCTCTGGTTGGAACGGGAATGGAATCCGTCGTGGCGCGGGATTCCGGAGCGGTCATGCGTGCGGGTGTTGTGGAGAGTGTGGATGCCGCGAGGATCGTCGTCAAATGCGACGCACCCGGCAAGGAAGGGATGGACACGGGGGTCGACATCTATAACCTGATCAAGTATCAACGCTCGAACCAGGATACCTGTTTCAACCAGAAGCCCATCGTCAGCAAGGGGCAGAGGGTGAGCAAAGGAGAGATCATTGCGGATGGCCCCGCGACGGATATGGGCGAACTGGCCCTGGGAAGGAATGTGATGGTCGCCTTCATGTCCTGGGGGGGGTACAACTACGAGGACTCGATTCTGGTCAGTGAGAGAATCGTCAAGGATGATATCTATACCTCGATCCATATCGAAGAATTCGAGACGATGGCCCGGGATACCAAACTCGGCAAGGAAGAGATCACCCGGGATATCCCCAATCTGGGGGAGGAGGCTTTAAGAAACCTCGACGACAGCGGCATTGTTCGCATGGGCGTTGCGGTAAAGCCGGGCGACATCCTGATCGGAAAGATTACCCCCAAGGGGGAAACGCAACTCTCCTCGGAAGAGAAACTTCTGCGGGCCATTTTCGGGGAGAAGGCCAGCGATGTCCGCGACACCTCGCTACGCGTTCCTCCCGGCGTTGAAGGCACGGTGATCGACGCAAAGATCTTCGCCCGGAAGGGGACGGAGAGGGACAGCCGATCCCAGTATATCGAGGATGAGGCCGTATCGCTGTTGAACAAGGACCGCGATGACGAGATCCGGATTATCACGGAGGGGGTGAAACGGCAGATCGCCGGCATGCTGATCGGAAAGACGTCGGCGGTGAAGGTTTCCGACCCGAAGAAAAAGCGGATTCTGCTGAAGAAGGGCGAGGTCATTACCGAAGAGATCCTGGAGAGGACCCCCTTTGATCTCTGGCGGGAGATCTCTCCGGATGGAGACGAAGCGACGGAGACCCGTATCGGCGTACTCTATGAGAACCTCGCCCGGAAAAAGGAGTTCGTCGAGTCCTATTTTGCCGAGAAGATCGAGAAGCTCAAGGCCGGCGATGAGCTCCCGCCGGGGGTGATCAAGCTGGTCAAGGTATACATTGCGATTAAGCGGAAGCTCTCGGTCGGGGATAAGATGGCGGGCCGTCATGGAAATAAAGGTGTGCTGTCCCGGATCCTTCCCGAGGAAGATATGCCCCATTTCAAGGATGGAACACCGGTGGACATCGTCCTGAATCCGCTGGGGGTTCCCTCCCGCATGAACGTCGGTCAGATTTTAGAGACC
>CAYSSF010000249.1:0-5775 GCA_964433455.1 uncultured Syntrophaceae bacterium | reverse complement strand
CGAAAGCGGGAATCCAGAAGGTATTGACAGAATCGGAATCCGCTCCATCCTGCGGCCGTCTGCGGATCGGCGTCGCGCGGGACGCCGCTTTCCACTTCTATTACCAGGATCTCTTTGACATACTTGAGGGGTCGGGCTGCGAGGTCGTCTTCTTCTCCCCCCTTGGCGACCGCCGCCTGCCGGAGACCCTCTCCGGTCTCTACCTCGGGGGAGGCTATCCGGAACTCCACGCAGAGAGCCTTACTGCAAACGGGGAGATGCTCGCCGCGGTCCGCGCCTATGCAGCCTCCGGGAGGCCCCTCTACGCCGAATGCGGCGGGCTCATGTACCTTTCCCGGGGGATCGAGGCGGAAGGACGCTTTTTCTCCCTCGCCGGCGTCCTGCCCGCCCGGACACGGATGCTCCCTGCGAGAAAGGCGCTCGGCTACGTGGAGGTCGCCCTGACGGAGGAGTCCCTCTGGGGCCGCCGCGGCGATGTTCTGCGGGGGCACGAATTCCACTATTCGGAACTGGTCGACGATCCGCTCTCCGACCCGGCCTGGCGGAAGGTCTACGCCCTCCGGCGCCGCCAAACGGATGCGGTCGAAACCGAAGGATATCAAAACGGGGCGATTCTCGCGAGCTACCTGCACCTCCACTACGCCTCCCGGCCGGCGGCGGTCGCCCGTTTTCTTCAACGATGCGGAGGTACGCCATGAACGAAACACCCGGACGCCCGCTGATCCGCGCCTTTTTGGACGCGCCGCTCTCCGGACCGGAGATCGAAGCGAAATCGATGGAGATCATCGACCGGGAGGCCCCGGCCCACCGATTCTCGCCGGAGGAGTGGCAAATCGTGCGCCGGATGATCCACACGACCGGCGATTTCGGGATCATCGAGGCGGTCCGTTTCTCGCCGGATGCGATCGCCGCCGGTGTTGCGGCCCTTCACGGCTGCCGGTCGCTGATCGTCGACTCGAACATGATCCGCTCGGGAATCTCCCTTGCCCGGTTGCGGGGCGTTTGCGGATTTTACCGGAAGGAGAGCCTGATCTGCCACATTGCCGACGAGGATATTGAACGTAAAGCCCGGCGGACCGGCCTCCCCCGCTCGATCCATGCGATCGAAAAGGCAAGGCCCTTTGTCGCCGGGGCGATCTGCGCCTTTGGAAACGCCCCGATCGCGCTGATGGAGTTGAACCGGATGATCGTCGAAGAGGGGCTCCGGCCGGCCCTCGTGATCGCGATGCCGGTCGGCTTCGTCCACGTCGTGGAGAGCAAGGAGGAGCTGATGGCGCTGGATGTTCCGTACATCGCGCTCACCGGCCGCCGCGGGGGAAGCCCGCTCGCGGTGAGCGTCATCCACGCCCTCTGCGGCCTGGTCCTGCCGGCGCATCAAAAGGCGGACGGTGGAAAGGCCAAAGATGCATGATCAAGAGCAACGGTATCGAAACATCATGAACGATGCGCAGAAGACAGAAGAAGGCGGCGCCGGAGGAAAGCAATGACGGAACGGAACCTCTCGGACAAACATAACGCAATGACAGCGGTGATCCTGATCGGCCACGGGAGCCGCGCCGCGGGCGCCGACGACGACATGGAACTTGTCGCCCGGGGGCTGCGGACAGGGCATCACGGGATGGTCGAGGTTTGCCGGATGTCCGGCCGCGGGACCCCTTTCGGCGAGGCCTTCGAACGGTGCGTCCGGCAGGGGGTGAAGGAGGTCATGGTCATCCCCTACTTCCTCCACTTCGGCGTCCATCTGCGCCAGGATATCCCGGAAATGCTCCGGGAGGCGGTCGCAAAACATCCGGAAGTCAGGCTGGTCCTCGGCAGGCACCTCGGCTACGACGATGCCCTCGTTTCGCTCGTCGAAAAACGGATCGGGGAGTCCGAGGGACTCCGCGACGTTCGGGAGATCACCCCGGCGCCAATTGACTGCCCTCCGGGAGAACCGGGCAGCAGCGCTCGGGGCGCGTAGGAGAGGGCTCTCACGCATTGGAAGCGGAGAAAGGGTTATCCCCGTCGATCCACAGGAGATTCAAACCATGAAAACAACAGGAGAAGAGATGGACAACATTTGGACAAGGAAACGATATCCAGGCCGCTTCGCGTCGGTTGCCGCCGTGCTGGCTGGGGTATTGGCGCCGCCCTCGCCGGCCTTCGCGATGCACATTTCCGAAGGCATCCTGCCCGCCTCCTGGGCCGTTCTCTGGTACATCGTCGCGATCCCCTTCATCGCGCTGGGTCTCCGGGAGCTTCGGCGCCGCAACGAAGCGTTCCCCTACTTCAAGCCGCTGGTCGGCCTCGTCGGAGCGGCGGTCTTCCTGATCTCCTGCATGCCCATCCCGGTCCCCACCGCCGGGACCTGCTCCCATCCCGCCGGGACGGGGCTCGCCGCGATCCTGATCGGTCCGGGGCTCACCGTCGTCGTCGCGAGCATCGCACTCACCCTCCAGGCGCTCTTTCTCGCCCACGGGGGGCTCACGACCCTCGGAGCGAATATCGTCTCGATGGGGGTGGCCGGGGCCTATGTCGGTTATGGGGCTTACTGGATCATCCGCCGCCTGGGGCTCCCATGGGTGATGGCGGCCTTCCTGGCAGGGCTGCTATCCGACTGGGCCACCTATGCGATGACCTCCTTCGAGCTTGCCGCCGCCCTCCACGGCCCGGGTTCGTTTTCGGCGATGTTCTCACTGATCCTGATCGCCTTCGTGCCGACGCAGCTCCCCCTCGGGATCCTCGAAGGGATTCTCTGTGTCGGAGCGCTCAAATTCGTCCGGAGCCGGAAGCCGGAACTGCTCCGGATGGCGGCGGCGGGAGGTGCGGCATGAAGGGAGCGCTTTTGATCCTGACGTTTGCGGGGCTTCTTCTCGCCGGCCCGGCGTGCCCGACCGGTCGAGCCGCCTCCTGGTCCGGCGTCGATGAAACGGTGATCGAGAAGTTCGCGGAGCAGGCCGGACGGACGGCCCGCGAACCGTTCATCAACACCGACCAGGGCGATCTTCTGCTGTTCGTTTTTCTGATTGCCGGGATTGCCGGCGGATTCATCGCGGGATACAACTTCCGGGTCCTCTTTCCGCCAAAACGGGGCGGCGGAGACGAAAAGCATGTTTGACCTTTTTTCGGACATCTTCACGTACCGGGACAACGCGCTGACACGGATCGATCCGCGTGCGAAGGTCGTGATCGCCCTCGCCGCGCTGATCGCGCTGCTGACCGCGGAGCGGGTCGTTCTGCCCCTTTTCGTTTTCGGCATCTGCCTCGGAACCGTCGCCGCCCTCCGGATCCCCGCAAAGCTCGTTGCGGTGCGCCTTGCCGCGCCGCTTTCCATCGTGGCGGTCCTGGTGGTTATCCAGACCTTTTTCACCGGGACGACGCCCCTGTTCACGATCACCCTTGCGGGGTGGCCGTTGACGGCAAAGGCGGAGGGGCTCCGCCAGGGGGTCTTCCTGGGGGGGCGGGTCCTCGGATCGGTTTCGGTGGTCTTTCTGCTCGGCGTCGTCACGCCGGCGCATCGGATCTTCCAGGCGCTCCGTTGGTTCCGGATCTCCCGGAATTGGCTGGAGATCGCCATCCTCATGTACCGTTACATCTTCGTTCTGATGGACCGGGTGGCGGACCTGGCGGCGGCCCAGAGGCTTCGCCTGGGCTACACGGCACGGGGCCGTGCGATGAAATCGTTCACGGCGCTTGCCGGGTCGACGATCATCCATTCGCTGGAACAGGCGAAACGGACCCATGACGCGATGAGGCTGCGCGGATACCGGGGAACCATGCCTTTCGGCCCTCTCCCGGAGCTGGGCGGTCGGGACCGGATAATCACCGCCCTCTGTTTGATCGGCATCCTCTCCGCCCGGCTGCTGGAATGGGGGATCACCGGATGAAGGCGGTCGCGGTCACCGGGGTCCATTTCACCTACGACGACGGCACCGAGGCGCTCTCCGGGATCGATTTCCAGGTCGAGGAGGGGGAGTTCGTCGCGGTCCTCGGGTCGAACGGTTCGGGAAAGACGACGCTGATCGCCCTCCTCGTCGGCCTCATCAAGGCAAAGTCGGGGCGGATCGAGATCGGCGGGCGGGAGATCGGAAGCCTCACGGCGGAGGAGCTCTACCAGCGGGTCGGCCTCGTCTTCCAGAACCCGAACGACCAGCTTTTCGCCGCGACCGTGGAGGAGGACGTCGCCTTCGGCCCGAGGAACCTGAACCTTCCCGAGGAGGAGGTGCAACTGCGCGTCCGGTCGGCGCTCACGGCGGTTGCAGCGCTGCCGCTCCGCGGCCGGGCGATCCACCACCTGAGCTTCGGCGAGCAGAAACGGGTATCGCTCGCCGGCGTGCTGGCGATGCGGCCGGCGGTTCTGATCCTCGACGAACCGACGGCGGGCCTCGATCCGGCCGGCGAAGCGCAGATGATGCAGTTGCTGAAAAAGCTGAACCGCGAAGAGGGGATGACGGTGATCCTCGCCACCCACTCGGTGGACATGTTGCCGCTCTTCGCAAACCGGATCTACGTCCTCGACCGCGGCCGGGTCCTCCAGCAGGGGCCGTCCGAGGAGATCTTCTGCCACCAGGAGATGATCGACCGGGCGAAACTGAGGCTTCCCTACGTTTCCCGTCTGATGTATGAGATGAAGCGGCACGACGGCGTTCCGATTGACGGCCTGCCGCTGACGATCGGAGAGGCGCGGGCGCAGCTCCTGGAGCTGATCCCGAAGGAGATGATCCTCCCGGGAATCGAGGAGATCGGGCCGTGAGCGCGCTTCGGGAGGGATACACCACCGGAAGCTGCGCCGCGGCGGCGGCGAAGGCGGCCCTGCTGCTTCTCGCGGAAGGGCGGGCGGCCAAAGAGGTGGAGATCCCGCTTCCCGACGGGCAAAGGCGGCGTCTGCCGGTCGATCGTGTCCGGCGGACGGAGGGCGGGGCGGAGGCCACGGTCCGGAAGGACGCGGGCGACGATCCGGACGTGACGAACGGCGCGCAGATCACGGCTGCCGTCGTCTGGGCCGAAGGAAACGACGTGGAATTCACCGCCGGAGAAGGCGTCGGAACGGTGACGAAGCCGGGGCTGGCCGTCCCCCCCGGCAGGCCGGCGATCAACCCCGTGCCGCAGCGGATGATCCGGGAGGCTCTCCGGGAGGTCACGTCCCGCGGCGTCCGCGTGACGGTCTCGATTCACGGAGGCCGGGAACTGGCCGCAAAGACCTTCAACCCGCGGCTCGGCATCGCGGGCGGCCTCTCGATCCTCGGAACGACGGGCATCGTCCGGCCGTTCAGTTGCTCCGCATTGCGCGAGACCCTCCGGTGCGCGCTAAACGTGGCGGCCACCGCAGGCATCCGGGCGCCGGTATTCGTCCCCGGCCACATCGGCGAGCGGGCCGCGCGGAGCCATTTCCGCGTCACGCCGGAACAGGTGGTGGAAGTCGGAAACGAGTGGGGATTCGCCATCGACGAGGCCGCCCGGCAGCCCTTCGCGGCGCTCCTGGTGGTCGGCCATCCCGGCAAACTGGCCAAGTTGACGGCGGGCGGCTGGGACACCCACTCCGGAAGGTCGGGGAGCGCACTCCCGATCGTTGCGGAAATGCATGCCGCAATCCTGGGACGGCCGGCGGCGGAGAGCCCCACGGTCGAGGGGATCTTTGCACCGCTCGATCCGGGAGAGAAAAGAAGGCTGGGGGATACGCTGGCGGCGGCGATCCAAAAAGCCGTCGGCGATAGAATGGAGGGGCGTCTCAACGCGGCCGTGGTCCTCATCGACCTCGGCGGACGTATTCTCGGAGAGGTGGGCGATCTGACCCCA
>CAYSSF010000248.1:0-5787 GCA_964433455.1 uncultured Syntrophaceae bacterium | reverse complement strand
AGTTGGAAAAGGGTAACCGGATTTTTGATCGGCGCAGTGTTCATCTCCGCGAGGGTCCGGTTGGTCTCTTCCACCGGAAAGATCCGGACGGAGGAGATTTTCCGGATGCCGGTTTCGATCCGGCGGGCCTTCTCCCGCAGAAGCCCGTGCTGCTCCTCCGTGATCAGGCCGAGCTCCCGCCCCCTCCCCATCAGGCGGAGCGTCGCGTTGTCCTCCCGGAGGATCAGCCGGTACTCGGCGCGGGAGGTGAACATCCGGTAGGGTTCGTCGACGCCGCGCGTGACGAGATCGTCCACCATCACGCCCATGTAGGCATCCGAGCGGTCCAAAACAAAAGCGGGCCGACCATGGATCGCCAGCGCGGCGTTTACCCCGGCCCAGAGCCCCTGCGCCGCCGCCTCCTCGTAACCGGAAGTTCCATTGATCTGGCCGGCCAGATAAAGCCCCGCCACCCGCTTCGCCTCCAGCGTCAGGCGGAGTTCGGTCGGCTGAACAAAGTCGTATTCGATTGCGTAAGCCAGCCGCATGATCTCCGCCTTCTCCAGGCCCGGAACGCTCCGGACGACCCTTTCCTGAAGCTCCGGCGGAAGGCAGTTTCCCAGTCCCTTCGCGTAGATCTCCTCCGTCTCCAGACCTTCCTGCTCGAGCACCACCGGATGGCTTCCCCGCTCGGCAAAGCGCATCACCTTGTCTTCGAGAGAGGGGCAGTAGCGGGCGCCGACCCCCTGGATTGCCCCGGCGTAGAGCGGAGAAAAGCGTATATTTTCACGGATGATCCGGTGCGTCTCGTCCGTCGTCGCTGAAAAGAAGGAGGGGAGGCGATCTTCGCGCAGCCGCTCCGTCGTGAAGGAGAAGGGTTCCGGATCGGGGTCGCTGTCCTGGCGGACGAGGCTTGCGAAATCAATCGACGAGGCGCGAAGCCGGGGCGGCGTCCCCGTCTTCATCCTTCCCATCTCGAAACCGAGTCCCTTGAGCGATGAGGAGAGCGCGAGGGAGGCGATCTCGCCGGCCCGGCCCGCGGGATACCGGACATCGCCGATGTGGATCAAGCCGCCGAGGAAGGTCCCCGTGGTGATGACGACCGCCCGGCCGGCATGGAAGACGCCGGTCTGATCGATGACGCCGCGGATCCGCCCATCCTCGACAACGAGATGTTCGACGAGGCCCTGAAGAAGGTGAAGGCGCGGCTCCTTCTCGAGGACGGCCTTCATCGCGAGGCGATAGAGCTGCTTGTCGCACTGAAAGCGTGTCGACCGGACAGCCGGCCCTTTGGAGGCGTTCAGCAGCCGGAAGTGGACGGCGGTTTTATCGGCAATCCGGCCCATCTGACCGCCCAGCGCGTCGACCTCCTTGACGAGCTGGCTCTTGGCCAGACCGCCGATTGCGGGGTTACAGGACATCAGCGCAATCGCGTCCAGGTTGATGTTGAAGAGCAGCGTTTCGCAACCCATCCTGGCCGCCGCGAGCGCCGCTTCACAGCCCGCATGCCCTCCCCCGACAACGATGACGTCATATTTTTGATTCATGAGTTCCGATTTCTTATTACCTGTTAAAGGGTTACGGACAACACCTTCAAGTCCTCGCTGATGGATATACACAAGAACTGAGAAATACTGATTGAAAGAAAGTACGTGTGCCGCTAAACCAAAGTTGGGCGGCTACATCGATTACTGCTATTTCTTCTGGCCCTGGTGATCTTGCAGATCGGCACTGATGCGCCTCTTTACCTCTTCCCATTCCTCATCAGACAAATGTCGCCCATCTATGGTAACACCCCACGGCAGGACTTTAAGCTTGATGTCGTGTGACGCGAGATAACGCCGCACGTCATTCCAACCGGATCGGATCTCTTGCTGTTCTCGTTCCCCGGCAAGGACGCGCTCCACGAATTCCTGGAGGACGCCACGATTCCAAGTCGTCGACAGATGCGGCACGCGGCCCAATAGTCCGTCGAAGAGACCCGTGAACTCTTCATCGATCCTGAATGACAACGCCAAAGATGCAAAGTAAGCGAGCATATCTGCCGCGTGGAGCGGATACATCCCTGTTTTTGAGCCCAACCGAAAATCGGAGATACGGAGCCGAGACGTTCGATTTGGGTCCGGTACTCCTTGTTCTAGAGGCTCGCCTCCGTAGTGCGTTGGAGCCGGTACAGTATCTTCCTGCCAGTAGCGGAGGAGACGAAGCGCATCGGCAGCATTTGCATGTCCCTCTTCGAGGAACACCCTGATCGTATCTGGCTCACGAATCTCATTGAGAAGCACCGAATCCAATTTGAGAAGGCTTAGAGTTATAAGGAACCCGTAAGCGCTTCCGTACTTACTACGAAACTTCTGATCAGTAATGACTTGGTAATCGCTCGGTCGCAAATACCCAATCGTTCCCAGGAGTGCGGTCTCCGCAGTGGTATCTATTAATGTTGTGAGTAACTCTAGGCGATCCGTTTTGGTAAGATGTCTGAATCGTTTATGGCGAAGGTTCCTGAGATCCTTCATATGAAAACGATCTATATTGAAATGTGAGAGCACAGCCGCCCAGCGCTTGTTAAATGCAGACCACTTGGCCTCTTCACCTAGATAGCCGGCTACTATCAGGAAGGAATCGTTGTGGGTTGCGTGGACCCCGCTTTCGTCGAAATATGCTTCTATCATCTGCCGCTTGCCCTATTAAGGTCGTGTCTGATGGGTTAGTATCGATCAGCCTAATGACGAAGGGCTCTTCTATGAAACGAAATGATCCAAGTATGATTTAGAAAAGCGCATGTTTGCTTAAAACCCCAGCTCACATTTTTCAGAATCTGTCAGAATTTTTACCAATGCGCCATATTCAGAATTCGCGGCTTCTCGTCGAACGCGTCTCGCCAAGTCGAATGCCCCATGTCTAAACGGGGCAGGCCGTGCTGATTCAATAAGCTGCGGAACATACTTTGCGGCCGCGCTCAGAGCGCTGATAGCTGCGCCCACGACCGGAGGCCCTCCTGAGATCTTCATAGCCACGCCCCCGGCCGTTCCATTGATGAAAAGCTCCCACAACACCCGAATTGGCATGGTGCCGGCTTCCTTCGAAGCGGGCGACATCTGCCGAGAGGCTGTTGCAAGTTCCTGTCGAATCTTTAGTGCTTCTGCAATGGTAGGTGCGACTCTTAGCTGGCTCAACAACGCCCAAACTTTCGCTCGGGCGTCTGCCCACTCATCTCGAAGGTCTTTGAGAATAGCTGGAATCGCATCGCGTTTTGCACAGCGTGTGAGAATAATGGAAAGCACCGGCGGAACCATGAATCCAAGTTTACCAGCATATGCGTCTTTCGCAAAATCTTGCCAATCCCTGTCCAGATCCTGAAAAATCTTCGCTGGATATTCTGCTGAAGCGTCAATTGCAGCGCTGCCAAATTCCCCTGATAGGAGAGCACTGCCATCATCGCGTATCACACTTACGATGCGTTGCAAGTACTCGACATGAGCATCGTAGTAAACATTTCCTTCGTCCGCATTTGAAAATTCCCGTGCTACTTCAATCAATGTAGGCGATAGCGTAATGTCCGGTCCTTTTGGCTTTCTACCGTAATGCTTTTCCGTAAAAAAGTCATAACCAGTCAGTATGGGACCCATTGCAACAATTACGTTACGCCCCCCAGCTTGTTCTTCTTCCTCCGTTAATTCACTATCAAACTCTAGATCATATGGAAACGGCTCTGCTTCCATTGATATTTCATCATGTAAGACAACGGTTCGAGCGAAGCGTTCAATCTCGGCCAAATCTTGCATGCTTGTGAGGGGGCCAGCAACCAGACTGCGCAATGGATAGAAAGCTTTCTGATCACATATTGCAATGCTCATACGCGACCTCGATACCTCATCTTTTAACTCTATTTTTTGTGTGTTGTGATGATCAATTTAGTAAGATATCCTCCCCAAGCCCTATTACGTTCTTTTTCTATATATAGAACTTCGACGTCAAAAAGAAATGAGTTAAAATGTGCCTTAATAAGCCTTCGCATTATACTTACATCATGACAATAAATTCCTACGATATCGCCAACTTGATTAATAAATTTAATGTTCCATTGTCCTTGAACATAAGAATCTAAATCATCAAATTCAATATTAAGTTTGTCTCCTATTTTTGTGGATCTTCTCATCTTCATTGCGAATACTAAGGTTATGGGCTTCTTCGGATTATAAGGCTTTGTAAATTCTGTTCTAAGAACTTCTCTCTCTTTTGCTTTTCTAAGTTCAGTCTCTTCTTTTGATATAAGCCTACACTTGATTTTACATTTATTAACACCGAGTTCTATAATTTCCGCTTTATACTCTAGTCCATTGAGAATATGTGAAATGATAATATCTGCATATTTATAAGGTACAATTCCAATTCTTCCGTCAGGTCCATCTCTGTGAAATATATACACATCCTCAGGATCGTCTTTGGGCATCCAAAGCTTTACATTTGCTCCTACTTCATTAAATTCTCGGATATGAGGCCTTTCAACATTGAATATTATAGTATTAGGTTCGCTATGAGCATTTTCATTCAGATTGGCAGAAGCAACACTGTTAAATGATTCGATGAAGTCTGATGGCAAGTCTAGGGAAACACCATAATTACCGATGTCTCCTGGTCCTCGATCCCATCCACCTGTAATCTTTGCTTTGCAAATAGCAGTTAATCCGCTCCAGTCTTTAGAACGCATATATGTTCTATACGGCCTTGCATCTGTTTTACTCATATGGCCGACTGTTTTTCCGG
The DNA here is from genome assembly GCA_964433455.1 of uncultured Syntrophaceae bacterium. GTDB lineage: Bacteria > Desulfobacterota > Syntrophia > Syntrophales > UBA5619 > UBA5619. Next base: position 1,041 of record CAYSSF010000248.1, on the reverse strand, counting down.
ATATTTCAACCCTTATGGCTTCACTATCGTATTGATTATCATCTGCGTGTATTAATGTAGCGTTTAAAATATTATTTGTTCCACCTACTGAATATTCACCGCATATCTGTTTTAGGTTATCCTGGTAATATGATTCTCCTACAACATACAGCGAGAATTTTCCCGTTCCTGTGAGGCGAATTAAATTTTCTGGGGAAGTTTTGGGCAATATTACGGGCGAAACTTTATGCAATATTTCAGGTTGTGTTTCAGGTAAAGCTTTAGGCGAACTATCCGGTGGTTTACTTTTCTTCTGAAACAGCCATTCCAATAATCCCATGATCAATGTCTCATATCCAATTTATATTATTAGTGTTTATGATAATATAGGGACATTGTTAGCATATGAACCCCGAGAAGTAAGTTAACAGCATCCCAATCCTTTCCTTCAGATGCTTAGATATCGCTTTCGAATCATATCGAAAAATAAATCTTTTTTGTTCATTAGACATCTTTGCGACAAGCCTTATACTTTTCTATACCCAACGAAGAGTTGAGCCGCTGAGGTACGAGGTCGGCTCGAACGTCTGGTTGGAAAATTTCATTTTCGAATTATGACCTTTTCAATGACTCCACTTTTTTCTAATAGTCGGCAATTATTTGCTCAGTTGAACATATCTTGCTGAGAAGAATATCCAATTCATCAGCCGTGCATGCTCCAGAAAATGTATTACGAAGGAAGTTAGTCATCTTAGGTATTTCTGCAGTGTTTTCCACAATAATGTAAGAGATATCGCTCGGGCTGAACTTGATTCTAATGCGCGAAACTTTTGTATTGTACGTATCCTGACTCTTTTTGTAGTCACTGCTGCGTATGGAAAAGGATTCACCATGCAATACTTCGTCACTAGGAACTAACCTCCACTCTCGTTCGTCATAGAATCGATAGTTAGCTTTATTAACCGATTTCTGTTTGAGCAGTCCTGAGTAGTTCTTTGCATAACTCTTAATCCAATGTCATTGACTTAACGAATCGGTTTATAACAAGGGCAGAAGCCCCTC
>CAYSSF010000247.1:0-5796 GCA_964433455.1 uncultured Syntrophaceae bacterium | reverse complement strand
CTTCCACCAGATCGGGGCTCCGGCCCTGCCACTCCGTATAGATGATGACCTGCGTGTCGCTCAGGTCGGGAAGGGCGTCCAGGGGGGTTTTCGTCAACGCCCAGTATCCCCAGGCGGCCAGGGCAAACACCATAAGGAAGATGATGAATTTATTCCGCGCGCTGTAAGCGATGATTTTCGCGATCATGGCTGTCTATTTTCTCTTTAACGGGGTAACGCCCTTCAACTGGGCTTCCGAATCGATCAGGAAGTTGGCCGAGGACGCCACCTTCTCTCCCGCCTTGATTCCGCCCGTCACCTCTACGAGCTCGTCGACCTTCAGACCCGTCGTCACCTCGCGCGGTTCGAAATACCCGTCGCCCTTGTCGATGTAGGCGATCTGCCGCACCCCCGTATCGATGATCGCCTCGGACGGCACGGCGAGCCGGTTTCCGAGATTGATCTTGATCTCCACATTGGTGAACATCTGGGGTTTCAACGCGCCATCGGGGTTGGGGATCGTGAATCTCACCTTGGCGGTTCTCGTGTCGCTCGCCAGCGAGGGATAGATATAATCCACCGGCGAAGTAAATTCCTTCCCCGGAAAATAGCTCAGACCGATCCGGGCCTGCTGTCCTACCTTGATCAGCGGCAATTCGTACTCGTAGATGTCCGCGACGATCCAGACGCTGGAAAGATCGACGATGTCGAACAGCTTTTCCCCGGGCATGACGCGCATGCCCTGGACCGCCATCTTCTGGAGGACATAGCCGCCGGCGGGGCTGTAGACAGTCAGCGTCCGGATCGGTTTGCCGGTCGTTTCGATCTTCTGGATCTGTTCGTCGCTGATGTCCCACAGCCGCAACCGCTCTTTCGCCGCTTCCAGAAGGGTCTGGGCGTCCTTGATGAGGAGCGTCGCCGTGCGTTCATCGGCGAGTCCTTTCCCCTGGTTCGCCCAGCGCAGGGTATTGAGGAACTCCTGCTGCGTCGCAACCAGTTCCGGGCTGAAGATCTCCGCCAGCGGCTCTCCCTTCTGTACGTGGCGCCCCACATAATCGACATGGAGCTTCTCGATCCACCCCTCGATCTTGGTGTTGGCGGTTGCCAGTTTCTTCTCATCGTACTCGATGCGCCCGACCGTCCGGATCACCCGGTGCATAGGTCGCATTGCGGCCTTGACGGTCCTGACGCCGATCATCTGCTGTTTGTCGGTGGGAATCTCGACGGTGGGGGGCTCCTCCGCCTGCGCGGCTTGCGCCGGGTCCGCCTTTGCTTCCGACGAGGGGGGCGCCCCGTGTTGATGCCCCGCCGCCTGGCTGTTCTCCGTAGCCGGGGTGAACAGGCCGGCCCTCCTCGCCGCGCCGATCCATTCAACGCGGTAAAGATACAAGAGTAGGCCGGCAATGAGAAGCAAACAGATAACCATGATCGCGATGTCTCGTTTTTTCATTTTTCGTCCGCTCCGTAATCCGTGATCGCCGCCAGCCCGTCCAGCCTTGCCGTGGCCTTTTGCCGGTCGGCAAACTGCCTCCAGTACAGCAGCTCATAATCGATTTGCGACTTGAGCCTCGTAATGACGGTGATCGCTTCCACCTTGCCGGTCACATAACCGGCCAGGGCCAGTTCAAAATCCTGGTTGGCCTTGGGGATCAAGCCTCCCCTGTAGAGCGCCATCAGATTCTCCGTCGACTTCATCATGGTGAAGTTGTCCCGCAGGGCGGATGAGGCCATCAGTTTCGCCGATTCGACTTCCCTCTTCGCCTCGAGGAGGGAGGCTTCCGCCTCCAGCACCCCCTCCCGCTGCTTTGTCTTATAGAAGAGGGGAATATTCACTGTTGCAGTAACATTCCACATATCCGGAAATTGTGAGCCCCGGGCAAAGTACGTGGCCCCCATCGTGACATCCGGGTAGTATTCTTTTTTTGCCATCTTGAGCTTTGCCTCAGCGCCGGCGACCATCTTCTCCCGGAATTTGATCAGCGGGTATTTTTCGTAGGCGGCCGCAATCAGTTGGTCGAGGCTGTACCCGTAGAGCGTCTCCCGGGGCTTCTCGGGCCTGCCGAGGGTGGCGTTCGTGTCCCTTCCCAGGTTGGCGTTCAGCATCGCCTCGATGGAGCGGATCTTCTGCCGCTCCATCTCTTCCCGTTCGAGAAGCATGTATTTTTCCGTCTGCGCCATCAACACTTCCTGCTGCGGCGCCATGCCTGCCGCGTAGCGCGCGACGGCCGCATCTTCAACCCGGTAGAGGAGCGCCGTCTTGTCGTGAAGAAGATCGATGGTCATATGGGCGGCAAAAAGGTCGTTGTAAAGCTCCCGTACCCTGACCACGGTGTTCAACCTCATCGAATCGGCCATCACCTTCATGGCTTCCGCATCCCGCGCTGCCATCTCCCCTTTGAGGGCGCGCTTCCCCGGATAGGGGAACATCTGTGAAAGGGTAAACATCCACCGCGAATCGGCGGGCATGTCTTTGACGTCACCGTTGTAAGAGTACAAACGATCCGTCCCCTCATTCTCATAACCCATCATAAACATCGGATCGGCAAGGGAGGCGGCCTGGGGGATCTTATGTTGCGAAACTTCCGTGCGAGCTTCGGCAACGTGGATCTCCGGATTGTTCTTGAGGGCTTCCCGGATCAGATCGGAGAGCTTCACGGCGCCCTCCGCTGCAAACCCGCGAGCTGCCGTGAAAACGAGGATGCAGATTCCAAGGAAAACGATGGAACCCCAGGGGAGGGGAGCAGGCGCACTTACGGCTTTCGCTTCTCTCCCGTACATTGAGCCGTCCCACCTTCTCTTCGGCATGGTCTACCTCCTTCTACCTCGCGTCAACGGTGAACTTGACCTGCGTCGTCTTGCCGCCGCGGACGATCTTGACGACCATGTTCCACGATCCCGACATGGAGAAGTTCACTTTCGTTTTATAGATCGCCCCTGTCAATGCGGCATTGGTGTTGTACTTCATGGGGGGCATACCGGCCATCGCCGGCATGGAATATTCCACGGATACCTTCGCATCGGTCACAACGGCGCCGGCGCCGTCCTTTACGGAAACGGACAGGTTGTTATCCCCTGTTGTCGGGGGGTTCTTGTCGATGGTTACCACGACGCCGTAATCCCCCGCCTTTTTCGTCACCTCATAATCCTTGGCCATCGCCAAACCGCCGAACAGAAAAAACACCATTGCCGCCAGAACCACTCTCTTCATCGTTTTTCTCCTTTCGCCATTCAGGTTTCATGAAAAATTGTGTAAAGCTTATTTAGTTACCGATTTTGCAAAGTCAACGTTCCATATACTCTTTTTTTTCGGATTACGCTCCGCGTGCGGTTTTTCCCAACCGACCGAAGTTGGACCGGGAGGTGACCGCCCATCGGCCATCGGTTCTGCAAAGGGTGTGCCGGGACAGAAAAATCCTGGGGAAATGACTGCAAGCTATTAAAATAAAGGTAAAACATTGAAGTGTCCTCCTTTCGGAAGGGAGTGGCGACAGGCGAGGCGCGGTTTTTTTTCGCACCGAAGGGAGCTGCAACCAGGGGAAATGGGAAAATAATTCGCAGCGCTGAAACAGCGCTTGCGCGGATTTGAACAACGTCACTTCGCCGGTGATCTCTATTGAATTGAATCGAAAAGGGAAAGAGTGCCCCGAGCTTATCAGCTTAACGACTAATGAGCCTCTTTGCGATGATCCATCAAAAACTGCACCAGCTTCTGCCGGTAACCCGGGTTGGGTTGCGCATCCGTAAATACCTCCACATGGCTGCAACCGTCAATCAGCCACAACTGTTTGGGTTCCTTTGCCGCTTCATACAGCCGCTCACTGTGTTGATAGGAAACGATGGAATCCTGAAGGCAATGGATCAGCAGGACCGGAATCGGTGAAACCTGATGAATATCTTCCCCAGGGCTGTAAGAATTGGTAAGTACGAGAAGGCCGGAAGATCCTTCTGCTCTTCCGGGTCGATCTTTCCGTAGTATACGTCGAACAAACCGCGCGGCTCATAGTCACCGCTGACCAGGCGCTTGATGCGCGCCACGCGCTCAGCATTGCGTGCAGGGTGCTTTTGAATGTCGAACACCTCCGGTGCAATGATCAAGGCAACGATCGCGATGTAACAGGACCAGGACGGCCAGAAGCAGTGCAAGCCAAACCCAGGGTCCGGCCCCGGACTGCTTTGCTGGATGCTCGACTGCGTTTTTCCGGTAATCCGAAATTTTCATAGTTGTCACCCCTGTGCATCCATGATTACGACCATCCCTCATCTCTTTCCACCCGCCGCTTTCAAAAAAGGAAAACATCTTTCTTCCTGACTAAAGTGGCCTGAAAAAATTCCCGAAAATATGTTGTCCCAGCTCTTCCCCCGCCTGCATCCCCTCGACATGGGAAAACTGAAAATGAATCCCGCCGTGGATGCGGCTCAGGCCGGCCTCCACCGCCGCCTGCCGGAAACTGTTGTACGACCGCGGCTCGGGGATGTCCATGGTTCGCAATTCGAAGTCGTAAGCGTCGGTGCCGAGATAAAGGCCCAAAACCGTTGCGGCCGCCATACAGGTGATGCTGTGGCCGCTCACGTATTCGGGGAAGGGCGGAGTGGGCAGGAAAGGCTCCCAGGCAGGATCGCCCACGGTCAGATCGTTGGTGTCCGCGTCCCCCAGACGGATGGCGGTTTCGGACCGCCAGAAGCTGTACTTGTACTTCATGTTCCAGCCGGAAATCGCCGTATCGGCCAGGGTAACGCTCAGCATTCCGAACAGACGCGCACTTTCGACCAGCGTAAGCCCTTCGCGTTGCGAGATATTCCTGGCCAGACTGTTCCACTTCGCGGGGACATGCGGGCTCCAGAACATCGCGAGATGTCCCTGTTCCTCCGTCCGCACCGTCGACACCTTCGCCCCCAGCAGCCGGACCTCATCGTAAGCGTCGGCGTACTCCTGGCTGGTCAGGAGGGGAGGTCCGCCCTGATCGAACTGATCGCCGCTGGTCATGGTCCAGGGTGTCACCTGTCCCCATCCCGGCGCCATGGGTTCGCCGCTGGCCGTGCGCCGCCACTCGCCCGATGCCGTGCCGTCCGGATGCGGAACCGTCATCGCCGCCATGGCGCCGTCGGTCGAACGGAGCGCCATGATCGCCTGGGCAACTTGCCGGCCGAAAGCAATGCCGTCATCCTTGGACTGGCCCTCGTCGATCTGGGAGAGGTAGGAGTCATAGAGGGCTCGGATCGTGGCCCGCTGGTCATCGGCCACAAACACGGTGGAGAGGACATGATAGCCCGCGGCCGCGGCCGCGGCCCGCTGCGAGGCCCCTTCCGGAGGGGCATCGGTCACATGGTAGGGGCTGTAGCCGCCACCGAAGGCCATGACCGCGTCGTACATGGAGATGTGCATCATGGCCAGGGTGCGCATGGCGATTTGCGTTCCCAGAGTGGGCGTCAAGGACATTGCGGTTTCGTTCCATTTGGAAACGAGGGGGTCGGCAACCGGAGTGCCGCTGTCATCGGACGAACCGCCCCCGCAGGACATCAGGGGAAGTATGCCCAATACAAGCAGCACGAAACCCGCCATCATACCAGTCAGTGTCTTTTTCATGAAGCATTTTCCTCTTTTCATTCTGTCACGTTGATGTTTACCGTCTGAACACCCCAGACCAGTTCCCGGTCCGGATTCCAGGGCCGCGATCAGGTCGACGGGGCCCTCGCCCGCCTCCTCGTCGATCTCGGGGGCCTCCACCTGCGCCTGTTCCTTCTCCTTCTCTCGCCCGGCTCCCTTCGGGTTCGGTCAACTCAAGTTCGTCCGGGTCGATGAGGAGGTATTTCCCCTCC
>CAYSSF010000246.1:0-5878 GCA_964433455.1 uncultured Syntrophaceae bacterium | reverse complement strand
CCTGATCCGCGGTGTCCTGGGAAGCCGCCTCCAAGACGATTCGATCCCGGGCCACCCCCTGATCAAGGGCGACCTGCTGCATGGCCAAGGCATCCGGAGAGATTCCCCGAGGATCCCCGCCGGAGAGAACCAATCGCGCCTGGGGGAGGAGACGGCTGAGCCGCACCCCTTCCAGCAGACGCTTCAACGTGGCGTTGCCCAACCGGTCCGCGGGCGTGAGGGTCTTATCTCCCCTGGAACCGCCGCCAAGCACCACGATCCATCGAACCTCTTTGTTCAGACTGGAAGAGGAAACAGCCGTATACCGGCTTTCCAGAGGGCGCAACATCAGGCAGCCAGAGGGAGAGAAAGAAAAGAGGTAAAGAAGTGCAACACCTGCCAAAATAACCGTTGTTCTTCTTTTCTTGAGGAAAACACCGAGGAGGAGAAGTTCGATAACCAGGGAGAGTGGAAAGAAAAATCGGCTGACCAGCTTCTTAAAGACGAACATCATTTCCATGTGTCATTGCGAGGCAGGTAGCCCCGTGTCATTGCGAGCCGGGGCAGCCAAACGGCATCCCAGTTTCCAAACCTCAAGCTCTTCAAAGGACTTATAAGACATAAGGTTTTATGCTCTACGTAACACCTAACACTTAACCACTTAAAACTATTTCCTAATGAGGCAATTGCAAAACTCAACAAAAGGTGTCACCCCCGCGAAAGCGGGGGTCCAAAAATCCCTGAAAAGACTGGATTCCCGCTTTCGCGGGAATGACAATATAGGACTTTTGCAATTGGCTCCTAATGACTTACATTTTCAGCGCGGGTCACCTTAATAAAGGTCAAAACCAGTATCTTCAAGTCAAATAAGAATGACCTGTGATTCAAATAATATTCGTCCAATTCCACCTTTTTCGGAATCGGAATATCGTCCCGGCCGTTGATCTGCGACCAGCCCGTGATCCCCGGAATCAATCGATGAACGCCCTTTTCCGTTCGCAAGGCAATCAGATCGTCTTGATTGAACAACGCAGGCCGGGGACCCACAAAACTCATATCCCCCTTCAAAACGCTCAACAATTGCGGCAGTTCATCCAGGCTTGATTTTCTTAGAAAGGGGCCTATCGGTGTCAGATACTCATTGGGATTCGATAACAGGTGGGTTGCAACAGCAGGAGTATCGATCCGCATCGTCCTGAATTTCGGCATCTTGAAAATCGCATTGCCCACCCCCACCCGATTAGACCAGTAAAGAACCGGACCGGGCGAGGTCAGCTTGACCAGCAGGGCCACAAGAAGCATAGGAAGGCCGAACAACAAGATCGCCATCCACGCCGCTGTACAATCAAAGATGCGTTTCACAAGACGTCATTTCTACTTAAAACTATCAATGGCCGAAGAATAGGGGAGCTGTCCCCCTATTTCGTCCCCCTATTTCACGGATCAACGAATTTCGGCGGCTTTGGAACGTAAACAGTTATGATTACCACCTTATCGCCCCGTCTTCCCTTTCCTCTCCCCCATGACTTGCTTATTCAAGATTCTTAAGAAGGCATATCCGATCGTCGTTCTTCATCTTTTCGCGGAACTTCTCGTCACCGGTCAACAAAACGGCATCCGTTGCATACGCGGCAGCCAAATATGCCGCGTCATAAAAGGTAACTTGATGTTCTTTCATCCAGGCAAAACACTGCTGGATCATTGGCTCGGAACAGTCAACCCTGTCGATTTGAAGATCGAGGAGCAGCTTCATCTTTTGCGCCGCCTCGCCGGGTAACGCTCTGCCCAGAATGTTTGCGACTTCATAAATCCATAAACCCGGCGCCGCAATCCCGACCTCACCGCGCAACCAGGCGTGCAACAGGCCGGTTGCTTTATCATGATCCGGCTCCTTTTCTTTCTCCAAGGCCCATTTCAGAATAATGGAAGCATCGACGATGTATTTTTTCATTCGTGCGACGCCCTGTCCTTGGCAAGAAATTCAAGAATATCGGTATGCGAATAGCCGCCTTGGCGAGACGAAGAGGCGAGCAACTGATCAACGGCCGATTTACGGCGCAACAGCTCCAATTCCTTACGCAGGGCCTCATTAACCATCCTGCTGCGCTTTCCTGCCGGAACGAGCCTCTCCAGATCTCTGCAAACGCCTTCCTCGATCAGGAAGTTCAATTTCTTGGCAGTGGTTGGCATATTATACCTCTTCACAATAAGTATAAAGCTTACGTATGATAGTTACACCATCAAAATTGAATGTCAAGGAAAATGAATCGGGAGTTGCACCGGCTTGTGCTGTCTCCCTATCAAAAGACCTCTCCGGCAAAGAGGGTGATATTCATTGAAGAGACCATTCAATAGTTTCATTGATAAATCCTGTTTTCATTCATTTTTAAAGCTACCCTCCCTGAGAGCTTTGCACAACCACATCCGGTCATTGCGAGGCGCGTATGCGCCACCTCGTCATTGCGAGCGAAGCGAAGCAATCTTTCTGATTATGGTGACTTATAATAGGGGAGCTGTCCCCCCTATTTCCCATGCCCTGCCTACGGATGCGGTGTGATGGCGATGACGGTAATCTGGTCCTCCTGCGGCCCATAATACCAGAAAACCCGATAGGCCGCCGGGGTGGACTGCTCGGCGTAGGCTTCAAAGACTTTTTCTCCCTGCGGTCCTTTGAGACTGGTGAACTCGTGGGTCCGAAGGCTCGGATGTCGCGGGTTTTCCGATAGAAAACAGAGAGTTTTGCGCACAGCCCGAAGCCGCTTTTCCAGTCCCCTGTCTGCCTTCAGATCCTCCCATTGCTTCCTCGCCCGCGCCGTCAGGATAATCTCAAACAATCATAACTCCTTCAGTTCTTCGGGATCCAATCGGGAGACATTCCCCTGCGCGGCGTCCCGCAAGCCTTCCCGTACATCGCGGATTGCCTCCGGGTTTTGAAAGAGCCAGAGTTCCGAAGCGGGGATCTCAACGATCGGCTGCAGCAACACCTCGCCACTGTCGTTCTGATAGAGGCGAATTCTTTTGCAGCCTTTGAGGATTTCGCCGATGGTCAGGCGGTTCCGCTCATCTATGGTTCTCGTTCCGATTTCCTCAAACGAATCATTTACTTTCAAGATAGTATTCATAGGACAACCTCCTTTTCGCAGATCTATACAGGAAGTTTCTTCCGGGGTCAAGGGGCAAAACCCATTTCTGGTTATACCCGTGAAACGCTAAAATGCAAGACCTGACCCCATCCAGGCACATCCTCATGCTGCATGAGACGGGATTTTCTCAATTTCATCTTTCAGGCGTTGTTCTGCACACCACAGATCAAAACGCTGTTGCATTCGCAACCACAGACCAGGCCCATTGCCGCAAAATTTACCAATACGAACAGCCATCTCCGGCGTGATAGGATGTGTGCCAGCCATAATTCTGTGCAATGTCTGCCGGGAAACCCCAAGCTGCCGTGCCGCCTCGCTGACAGAAAGTTTCAATTTTGGCAGCACATCTTCGCGAAAGATTTCGCCTGGATGCGGTGGCGACATCCGCGGTTCTCTCGTCACAGGATATTCAGCAGCCATTTTTCCCTCCTTCTAATGATACTGGACCAAATCCACCCTCCAGACAGCGCCATCATGCCATTCAAAGGTGATGCACCACGGTCCGTTTACATGAATGCTGTATCGTTTTGGCGTCCCCCGCAGGCTATGAAAATCAAAACCAGGAACGTTGAGATCCTCCAATCTTTCTGCTTCATTGAGTGCCAAAACCTGTTCAACATCGCTCGGCCTGATTTATTCAACCTTCATCCATTTCTCATAGTTGTCACTCTTTGCTACGGTGAGATTCCGGTAAGCCTGCGTAGCGGGAAACTCACTTTGAGGGAAATAGGGGAGCTGTCCCCCTATTTCCCCCTATTTTCTCATTGCAAGGGCGCTGATTTCACGTGCCGTCATCTCGGGCCAAAGGTCTCTTTGCCACAACGTGTAGTCAAATGGTTCACGGGAGAGGAGCGCAACAAACCGCTCCGCATCAACCCTGCCCAGGTTAGCCATCAGGGCTTGTATGCCTTCACATTTGATTTCCGTATCAGTTTTCATTTGTACTGTTCCTTCGTTGTTATAAAAGTTATCGGGTTCATAACCGGCAGTGGGTCGAAATTAGCCATTAGCCTAATCACGCGGTCGTCAGTCGTCAAAAAACATTCGCAGCCTGTTTCGCGCGCGCATGCGATATGAAGTGCGTCCTTGCCTCTCAATCCTCGTGACTCAAGCTGTTGAGCAAGCTCCAGAATGGAAGGAGATTCGGTCACATCAACTGCGGCCATTGCTTTCCACTGTGCGATGCTCCATCGTCTTTCAGGAAACGGATTGGCTTTGTTTTCAAAATCAAGGATATACGACCATGCCAGTTCAATCTCTCCGGCCAATATTTTGGCTTGGATAAACAATTTGGCCTCAGACTCAATCCGTATTCGAATCTGAGTCTGATCGTCATAAGGACGATTAAAGCAGCAATTGTCTAAATATATTCTCATGGATAGACAGTAACATAACGATTCAGAAAAATCAACGGGTCAAAGAATTCCAAATCCACCACCAACTTTGAGCAAACCTTGATAGGATGGAAGTTTCCAGCAAAATTTCTTTCACCTCGGACATGAGGACGACGGCCATTTTATGCTGTAAGTTCAATCACCAGAGGTAATTGCAAAAGTATCAATAAGTCCCCTCCCCCCTGGCGGGGGAGGGTTAGGGTGGGGGGGAGGTTGCCATGAAATCAGCATATTGCAGCTTCACCCACCCCCTAACCCCCTCCCGTCAAGGGAGGGGGAACATATTTTGAAGAGTTTTGTAAGAGCCTCACCATAAAAAAGTTGGTGGTGGATCAAGGGAATCGTCAGACATGGGGGTCGGATCTTGACGGTGAGATGAGCTTGCCCTGGGTTTATCGAAGGGAACCATAGCGCTTTACATGAGGGAGGAAGGAGGGGGAAAATAGGGGAGCTGTCCCCCTATTAAAAGATCTCTCCGGCAAAGAGGGCCTTTATGAAGTCGGCAAAAGGCAATACCGTGAGGTTGTCGAACTGGTAACTGCGCGAACCGCAATAGACGCCAAACATGCGTTCCACAGTCACCCCGGCGTTATCGGCAAGGGATCGCATCGGCTTTTCCCAGGCGCGATCCCAGCGCTCGGCCCGTTTCACTTCGACGACGATCACCCGGGGCAGGCTGTCCGGTCGCCGGCCGGCTGTTTCAATAATAAAATCGATCTCCACCCCGGCAGGAGTCCGGTAGTAGTGCAGCGGACGATGTTTACGGCTGACTTCGTTGTAAACGCGCAACTCATGGTAGATCATTGTTTCCAGCGCCGCGCCCTGCCAGAGCCGGTCTGCCGGATCGCGCAACAAACCGGCGGCAGCGCGGGCCACCCCCGCGTCGAACCAGTAGAATTTTGGCTGAGTTGCCTCCCGGACCTTGAGACCCGGTCGCCAGGCGGGCAGAAAGTGACCAACCAGGGTATCGCTTAAAACACCAAAGTAGTTCTCCACCGTACTCCGGGCGACAGCGGCATCGCGGGCAATATTCTGGATATTGACAATCCGGCCATTGATCTGACCAGCGATGGAGAGAAAACGGATAAACGGCGGAACATTGCGGATTAAACCCTCCGCCTGCAACTCTTCCTTGAGATAGGTATTTACATAAGCAGCCAGAATGTCGGCGGCGTATTGGGGGTCGTTCCATACGAAGGGAAGCATTCCCCAATTCAGCGCGAATTCGAGGTCAAACGAATCGCCCAGCTCGGCGGCAGAGAAACTTTCCATGGATAATGTCAGCGCCCGCCCGGCGAGCAGGTTGGCGCCTCCCCTGCGCAGTTTGCGAGCTGAAGATCCGCAAAGAGCAAAGTTCCACTT
>CAYSSF010000245.1:4426-5928 GCA_964433455.1 uncultured Syntrophaceae bacterium | reverse complement strand
GATCTCCATTACGAGGGCAGCATTTCGATTGACGAACAGCTCATGGGGGCGGCGGATCTCCTCCCCTATGAAAAGGTCGCCATCTATGATGTTTCGAACGGGGAACGATTTGAAACCTATGTCATTCCGGGCCCCGGGGATTCGGGGACCATCTGTCTCAACGGCGCGGCGGCAAGGAAAGTCGCCCGAGGGGATCTGATCATCATCGCCAGCTATGTGATGGTCGATGAGGCCGATGCGGCAGACTGGGCGCCGAAGTGCATTCTCCTCGATGAAAAAAACCGGATCAAGCATCGGCCGGCGTGATGGGCCGTGTCCGCACAGTAAGTCTCACCCAGGGAGGATCCATTGGGGCATCCTCCTGCCTTTTTCCCCGGCGTTGATTAAATAAGCCATTGTAACCCTTTTTGGATTCTGGTATACGTACGCCCATTCGGTGCAATCGCACGTAAGGAAGGAAGTATTGAAAAAGAGTATGAAACGGATCTTTCTAACCGGTCTTGCCGTCGTCATTCCTGTCGGACTCACAATCTATATCCTCTCCTTCATTATCGGGATCATGGATAATCTCCTGCGGATTATTCCATCCCAGTATCATCCGGACAACCTATTTCTTGTTCATATCCCCGGACTGGGCGCCATCGTCACGGTTATTCTCATCTTTGTCTGCGGTCTTGTGACGACGAGCTACCTTGGAAAGCGGTTGGTTCGCTTCGGCGAGTATCTCGTCGGCAAAATTCCTTTCGTCCGCAGCGTCTACTATGCCATCAAGCGGATTGCCGACACCCTGCTCATGGACAAGACCCGGAGTTTCAAGAGGGTGGTGCTGGTCGAGTATCCCCGTCGCGGCGTTTATGCCGTTGGATTCATCACCGGAATGCCCAATGGCGAAATCCAGAAAACGATCGGTCAGAAGAGCCCCTGCGTGGGTGTTTTCATGCCGCTGGCGCTCACGCCGACGACGGGATTTTTCATCATGGTTCCTCAGGATGAGTTGATTGAACTCCATATGACGGTGGAAGAGGCCTTTACGCTGATTATTTCAGCGGGAATTGTAACGCCCAATGAATATGTCGCGGTTGCCGGGCAAGAAACAGCTCACGTCAAATCGAAAACTTTTCCCTCGGAGCGCGATCCGCGGAGTGACACCAAAACAGAATAAATCATAGGAGGATGAACCATGAAATTTATGAAAATCGACAAGAACCTGCCGTGCAAAATTGCCGATCCGTCGCTGGCCGCCTGGGGCCGGGAGGAGATTCGTCTTTCCGAAAATGAGATGCCGGGCCTGATGGCCATAAGGGAAAAGTATGGTCCCAAAAAACCGTTGGCCGGGCTGAAGATCATGGGCAGCCTGCACATGACCATTCAGACCGCCATGCTGATCGAGACGCTGAAGGAGTTGGGGGCCGATCTCCGCTGGGCATCCTGCAACATCTTTTCAACGCAGGACCATGCCGCGGCCGCGATCGCGCAGGCGGGAACCGCCGCCGTCTTTGCGT
>CAYSSF010000245.1:0-4416 GCA_964433455.1 uncultured Syntrophaceae bacterium | reverse complement strand
GTGCACCGAGCAGGCGTTGACCTGGCCGGACGGCACGGGGCCGAATCTGATCGTCGACGACGGCGGGGATGCGACGCTGATGGTCCATGAAGGGGTGCGGGTGGAAAATGACCCTTCGATCCTTCAACAGCCATGCGACAACAAGGAGTTTGCGATTGTTCGGGAACGCCTGGCGCACCGGCTGAAGGGTTCGCCGAAACACTGGCACAACGTGGCATCCGGCATCCTCGGGGTTTCCGAGGAGACCACGACGGGTGTGCACCGTCTCTATCAGATGGCCAGGGAGGGACAACTTCTCTTTCCGGCCATCAATGTGAACGATTCGGTGACCAAGTCGAAATTCGACAATCTTTACGGCTGCCGGGAGTCTCTGGCGGACGGCATCAAACGGGCGACGGACATCATGATCGCCGGCAAGGTGGTGGTCATTTGCGGCTACGGCGATGTCGGCAAGGGGTGCGCCCAGTCCATGCGCGGATTCGGCGCCCGTGTGATCATCTCGGAAATCGATCCGATCTGCGCACTCCAGGCGGCCATGGAGGGGTACGAAGTGGCGGCCTTCGATGATGTCCTTGCCAAAGGGGACATCTTCATCACGGCGACCGGCTGCTGCGACGTCATCACCGGACGGCAGATGGAAAAGATGAAAAACGAGGCGATCGTCTGCAACATCGGCCATTTTGACAGCGAGATCGACATTCATTACCTGGAAAATACGCCCGGCTGCGAGCGCCTGCGGATCAAACCGCAGGTGGACAAATGGACGCTGAAGTCGGGCAGAAGCATCATTGTTCTGGCCGAAGGACGTCTGGTCAATCTGGGTTGCGCGACCGGCCATCCCAGCTTTGTGATGAGCAGCAGCTTTACCAACCAGTGCCTCGCGCAGTTGGAACTGGCTCAAGGCAAGTTGAAACCGGGCGTCTATACATTGCCCAAGAAACTGGATGAAGAGGTGGCCCGGCTTCACCTGAAACGTCTGGGGGCGAAGCTGTCGAAGCTTACCAGGAAACAGGCGGACTATCTCGGAATCCCCGTCGGAGGGCCATTCAAACCGGACTATTACCGATATTGAAAAACATCAGGTCTTCACCCGCCGAATAAGCCATAGGGAAGCGACGGCGAAGAGGATGTTGGCAAACCAGGCAGCGGTGAACGGAGGAAGGGTGCCGGACCGCCCCAGGGACATCCCGAAGGCGTAAACGAGCCAGTAGGAGAATCCGATGATCAGCCCGGCGCCGATTCCCTGGGCGATGCCGCCGCTCCGCCCGGACCGGAGGGAAAAGGAGATGCCGATGACGGCCAGCAGGATGCTGACCAGTGGAAAGGCTATCTTTCCTTGGAGATCGACGACATATCGTGTCGCGTCATAACCATCCGACTGGAGTTTCCGGATGTACCGTTTCAGTTCGGAATAACCCATCGCCTCGACATCCCTCTGGATCAGCCTAAAATCGGAGGGCTTTTCCGGAAGATCAACCACCTGTTGCCGGATTCTTGAAAGAACCGGGAATGCCCCCTCATCGAATCGCGCGACCAGCAGGTTGTGGAAGATCCAGCGATCCTCTTTCCATTCGCCCCTCTCCGCATCGAGGCGCATGATCAGATTCATCTGATGATCGAGGTAATGGATGGTGATCCCCTGGAGCGTACCGGTGTGTGCATCGAACAGCCGGAAATTGTAAATACCCTTCTCTCCCCGGTACCAGATCTGATCCTGTTTGAAGCTTCCCCGCGACGGTTGCTTCTGTACCTCGACCAGGCGGATCTGCTCGGCCCGGTCGTTGGTTAGGGGGGTGACCCATTCACTCAGGAAAAAGATGATCAGGGAGGTCAGGGCGGCGATGATCAGAATGGGGAGGGCTATCCGGTAAAGACTGATGCCGTTTGCCTTCATCGCCGTAATTTCGCCGTGCCGGGAGAGGGTCCCGCAGGTCACAAGAGATGCAAGAAGGACGGCTGCCGGCAGAATCTGTGAGAAGATCATCGGCATCGTGAAGAGAAAGTAGGAGACCATCTGCCGGAATGTAGCGTGATTGCTGAGAAACATCCGGATCTTTTCGAAAAAGTCGATGATCAGAAAAAGGGCGAGGAAGGAGATGGTGATGAAGAGCAGATTCCTCAGGTATTCATGGATCAGATAGCGATCGACGATCTTCATGACGGTCTCTTTCCCTCCCGGGAAGGGTCATCCACCGTGGCAGATGCGGCTGCGGGCGGGGCGGAGGCGCGGCGAAAGAGTTGCCGGAAAGAGAGTTCCCTGGCGGAGAGAAAAAAAAGAAGCATTCCAGCGGCGGCGAAAATCCAGTTGGGAGCCCAGGTTCCGAGGATCGGGGAGATCCTGCCCGTTTCGACCAGCGCCTCGCCGCTCAAGCGAAGCAGGTAATAGACGAGAACGAGGAAGAGGCCCAGCGTCAGACCGCGCGCCCGGACGGAGCGATGGGCTCGGATACCGAGGGGCATCCCGACAAGGGCGAAGACAAGACAGGAAAGGGGGACCGTGAGCTTTTTGTTCAGCTCGATCTCCAACTCGCGTAGCGCCTCCTCCTTGAGTCCGCGTTTATCCAACAGGGCTTTGATTTCGGAGAGGCTCATCTCCGTACTGGACTTTGTCCCGTTCGCCTTCTCCGTGGAAAGGGCCGACGCAAGGTCCAGGCGAACATCGTAGAAACGGAAATCCATCTTCCGGTAACGGGTCAGACCGGCATCGACCGTGTGCGTGCTGCCGTCCTCGAGCCGGAGTGTGATGACCATCGTCTCGGGATTGGAAACAAGATAGGCCCGTCGGGCGACGATGGTGCTCGGATCACGGCCGATCCGACTGTCCGAGATGAGGACGCCTTCCAGGAAATCGCCATGTGCGGGGATCCGGTCCGCGTAGAGTAGAATCCCCTGAAAATCGTCGATGAAAATCTTTTCCCGTATCCCGATGCTGGCCTTCTGCCTCGCCAGATCCGTCAAGAGGGCCTTCGATGCAAGGTTCCCGTAAGGAACAAGGAAAATGGTCGTCACCAGGGTCATCAGAAACGCAACCAGCGCCGCGAAGGCCACCGGATACGACAACTGATAGAGACTGACGCCCGACATCTTCAATACGGTCCATTCGTTGTCCCCCGAAAGCCGTCCCAGACCGATCAGGATGGCGACCAGAAGGGAGATGGGAATGGTGAACATCAGGAAGGAGGGGAGCAGATAAAGCATCAATCGGGCGATATCCGTAAAGCCGATTCCCTTGTTGATCATCAGGTCCATCACCTGCAGGATCTTTCCCATGAGCAGCACAAAGGTGAGCACAAGGAGGATCATGAAGAACGGAAGGGCGATCTCCAAGAGCACATAGCGGTTGATCAGACGATGCATGTCATAAAACCCGTTTTCAGGTTAACCCTGAATCATTAACTGGAGAGATTCGATGAAAGCGGGATCCTCCTTCTCCATGGTCTCGATGATGGTTCGATGGAATCTCTTTTTGATCTCACCGAAAATGGGTCGTTTTTTGTTAAAGGATTTCGCAAAGGCAAGAGACTCCCGCATTAGCGCTTCTTCATTTTCACAGGCTTTCATGATTACGTGGTGGGTTTCAAGTTCCACGGCGCCGGTTCTTTTTCCGCTGAAAACGAGCTCTTCGAGCTTGTAGTAGGGGATCGCTTTGCGGATGATCGCCTGCATGCCGGGGAGAAAGGGGATGTTGATGTCGATTTCCGGAAAACAGAAGAAGCCGCGGTCGGCCTTCATGAAACGAAAATCACAGGCGCAGGCCATGATCGTTCCGTCTCCGAAGGCGTGGCCGTTAATGGCGGCGATGACCGGCATCGGGTAGAGGAGGATTCGGTTAAAGATCCGGTTCAGGCCGTACATGAAGTCCCGGATACCCTGAAGGTCGTTCCTTGCCATCGCATCCGTCATCCACTGGAGATCGATCCCCTGCGACCAGTTCTTCGGATCATTGGAAGCGATGACCACCGACGATAATATCGCCGGGTCCCCCTCGATTTCGTCGAATGCCGCCAGAATGGCGCGGATGAACTCGGGATTGTGTCTGTTCTCCCCGTTGGTCATCGTGATGACGCCGACCGTTTCCACCTTTTTCCACTCGATTACGGACATCGTTTTGAACCTCCTCTGCACAGATCGATGGGACAGAATGTGAGTTAGCCCCTATTGGATTGGTTCATTCCGTCAGGGCCAGGGCTAATGAGATGTTATATCCTTCCTCCCGGCAAAAGCCCTCTGGCCAGGAGGTTCAGCATGCCCTGGCCTTTATGATACGGCTCTCCCTTCAGAAGAAGGGTTTCCACCTTCAGACCCGGAAGTTCGCCCGGTTTCAGGGTCAACGGATTCCGGTTCAGGATCGCCATATCGGCGATTTTCCCCGTCTCGAGAGAGCCGCGCTCCTGCTCATCGAAGGTGGTCCAGGCG
>CAYSSF010000244.1:0-5931 GCA_964433455.1 uncultured Syntrophaceae bacterium | reverse complement strand
TGCTGAGGACTGAGAAGAAAAACACTCAGCACTTGGTCCTCAGTCCTCAGCACTCAGTCCTGAATAAGGAGCAGCCATGAAGACGAAATTCATATTTATTACGGGCGGGGTTCTCTCCTCTCTCGGCAAGGGGCTGGCGGCGGCGTCCATTGCGGCCGTTCTGGAGTGTCGGGGCCTCCGGGTGACCAACCAGAAGCTCGACCCCTACATCAACGTCGATCCGGGGACGATGAGCCCCTTCCAGCACGGCGAGGTGTTCGTAACCGACGACGGCGCGGAGACGGACCTCGATCTCGGTCATTATGAGCGCTTTACCGGCACCCGGATGGGCAAGGGGAACAACCTCACGACGGGGCAGGTCTATTTCTCGGTGATCACCAAAGAGAGGCGGGGAGACTACCTGGGCAAGACCGTCCAGGTGATCCCCCACATCACGGACGAGATTAAGGGGTATATCAAAAAGACCGCAGACGGCTTCGATGTGGCCATCGTCGAGATCGGCGGCACCGTGGGCGACATCGAGAGCCTCCCCTTCCTCGAGGCGATCCGCCAGTTCCGCAACGAGGTTGGGCGGGAGAACGCGATCTTCATCCACCTGACCTGGGTTCCCTTCATCAAGACGGCGGGCGAAGTGAAGACGAAACCGACGCAGCACAGCGTCAAGGCCCTCCGGGAGATCGGCATCCAGCCGGACATCCTTCTCTGCCGGACGGAGAACTTTCTCTCCGAAGCGATCAAGGCCAAAATCGCCCTCTTTTGCAATGTGGAAGTGGCGGCGGTCTTCACCGCCAAGGATGTGGCCTGCATCTATGAGGTTCCCTTGATCTACCACCGGGAAGGGGTGGATCAGAAGATCGTCGAACTTCTCAACATCTGGACCGGCAGGCCCCATCTCGGGGCGTGGGAGGACGTGGTGGCCAAATTCCTCCACCCCGCCCACGAAGTGACGATTGCGATCGTCGGGAAATATGTCGATCTGACCGATTCATACAAGAGCCTGAACGAGGCCCTCTACCACGGCGGGATCGCCAATGACTGCCGGGTGAACCTTCGCTTTGTCGACTCCGAGAAGATCGAGAAGGAAGGTCTGGGAGGGGCGCTGGAGGGCGTCGACGGGCTCCTCGTCCCGGGCGGATTCGGAAACCGGGGGATCGAAGGGATGATCACCGCCATCGAACAGGCCCGAACCCGGAAAATCCCCTTCTTCGGGATCTGTCTGGGGATGCAGATGGCTGTCGTGGAATATGCGAGGCACGTCTGCGGTCTGGCCGGGGCGAACAGCTCCGAGTTCGATGAGGCGACCCCTTACCCGGTGATCGATCTTCTGCCCGAGCAGAAGCAGATTACCGAAAAGGGGGCGTCGATGCGCCTCGGGGCCTACCCCTGCGTGCTTGAAAAAGAGTCCTTTGCCTGCGCCGCTTACGGGGAGAATCAGATCTCTGAGCGCCATCGTCACCGCTATGAATTCAACAACGCCTTCAAGGAGGCGCTGGTTGGAAAAGGGCTCCGGATCACGGGCGCCTCGCCCGACGGATCTCTTGCGGAGATCGTCGAGATCGAGGGGCATCCCTGGTTTCTCGGCTGCCAGTTCCATCCCGAGTTCAAATCAAGGCCGACAAGCCCCCATCCGCTCTTCAGCCATTTCATCCGGGCGGCGCTCCACGGAAAGGTGCATAAAACGGGAGAACGATGTCCATCAGCGGAATGATCACGGGGACAGCTTTCATATCTCCCCATCAGCGGAGTGATCCATGAATACGGCGAATTCCATGCCCGCGGTCCTGCTGATCGCGACCTTTGATACCAAGGCTGAGGAGGCCCTGTACCTCCGGCGGAGGATGGAGTCCCTGGGATGCCGGGTGCTCTCGATGGACACCGGAATTCTGCTGGAAAGCGGAACGGCGGCCGATATCGACCGCCACCGGGTTGCGGAAGCGGGGGGATCGTCAATTGCGGAGATGGTCGCCTCCGGCGACAAGGGAAAGTGCATCGACGCGATGCGGAAGGGGGCTTGTGCGCTGTCGCGGAAACTTTACGACGCCGGGGCGTTCCAGGGCGTCATCGCGATCGGCGGCGCGCAGGGAACCGATATCGCGACTGCGGCGATGCGGGAGCTTCCGTTCGGCGTTCCGAAATTCATGGTTTCCACCGTCGCCTCCGGCCGGGCGACGTTCGGGCCCTTTGTCGGGACGAAGGATGTCATCATGATGCACTCCGTGGCCGACATCCAGGGGGTCAATTTCATGACCCGGCAGGTGTTCGACAATGCGGCGGCGGCGGTCTGCGGCATGGTCAGGGATGCCGGGAATTTACGGGGACATGATGCGGCAGCGTGTCCCCGTAAATTCCCGGCGTCCCTGCCGGCAGTGGCCCTTTCGATGCTCGGCACCGTGACGCAGGGGGCGATGCGGGCGAAGAGGCTTCTTTTGGAACGGGGATACGACGCGATCGCGTTCCATCAGAACGGGACGGGCGGGATCGCGATGGAGGAGATGATCCGCGAAGGGATGTTCAAAGGGGTGGTCGACCTCAATCTCCACGAACTGGGAGATTCCGTTGCGAACGGCCTTCATGCCTCGATTGCGGATTTTCGGCTTACATCGGCCGGGGCGCTCGGAATCCCGCAGGTGGTCGTGCCGGGAAGCATCAATTATGCGGTCATGGGGCCCATTGGAACGCTTTCGCCGGAAATCCTGCGAAGGAAATATATCGTCCATAATTCCCAATTGACGCTGGTGAGGCTCTCCAGGGAGGAGCTTGAACGGACCGCCATCGTCATGGCGGAGCGGCTCAACATGGCAAAGGGTCCGACCCACGTCTTCATCCCGCTCGGGGGGTTTTCCTATCCCGACCATCCGGGGCGGGGACACTGGGATCCCGAAGAGAACGGGGTGTTTATCCGCACATTGAAATCACGCCTCTTGGCTTCGATCCCGTATGACGAAATCGACCTGAACATCAACGACGACGCGTTCATCGATACCGTGGTGGATGAACTCGTGCGATACATGAATCTTTGAGGAGGCTTGCATGGCAGCGAAAAAAAGGATACTCTCCGGCGTCCTGACCCCGATGGTCACCCCTTTCAAGAATGACCGGGTGTGGTTTCAGGGGCTTATCGACAATGTGGAAAAGATGAACGCCACCGGTCTGACGGGTTATTTTGTTCTCGGAACAAACGGGGAATACAAGTCCCTTTCCGTCGAGGAACGTTTCAAGGTATTGGGAACGGTCGTCCGGCACAGGGCGAAAGACAAGGTCGTGATGGCCGGGACGGGTTTTGAAAGCACCAAGGAGACCATCGACATGACCCTGAGGGCGGCGGATGAGGGCGCCGATATGGTCAGCCTGCTGATGCCCCATTTCTTTGCGAAGAAGATGACCCCGGATCTGCTTGCGGGCTATATCATCGATGTGGCGGATGCCTCTCCGGTGCCGGTTCTGCTCTACAACAACCCTTCGGTCGCGGCGGGCGTCACGATCCGGGCCGAGCTGATCCATCTCGTGGCCGACCATCCGAATGTGATCGGGATCAAGGACAGTTCGAGCGAAACCTACCGGCAGAATCTGGAGGCGGCCAGCGGAAAGATGTTCGTTCTCGCGGGCACCGCAAACTATTTTCTGGATTCACTGCGGTCCGGCGGGAGCGGCGGGGTGCTTTCGCTCGCGAATGTTTTTCCCGACGCCTGTGCTGAGCTCTACAGGCTGTTCATGGAGGGCAAACGGCGGAGGCGGAAGAGCTGAATGCATCCCTGATCGCGTTGAACAAGGAGGTATCGGGCTCGTTCGGCGTCGCCGGCGTCAAGGCGGCGATGGATCTCTGCGGGTTCTGCGGGGGGGTTCCGCGAAAGCCGCTTCTCCCGCTGAAGGCGGAACAGTGGGAAACGCTGAAAAACGCCATCGGCAACAGCAAGTTATCCCGTCAGGGTTAGCATAAGACAACGGAGGAGCGAATGGAGAGACTGAAGGATCGTGTGGCCATCGTCACCGGTTCGGGGCAGGGAATGGGGCTTGCGATCGCCCATGCCTGCGCCCGGGAAGGGGCGAAAATCGTCATTGCCGATATTCATCAGCAAGTCATTGAAGCGGCTGTTGAAGAGATCAAGGAGCAGGATCATGCCGACGCCATCGGGATCCGAATGGACGTTACGAGCAAGACCGAGGTCGAAAAAGGGGTAAAACAGGTTCTGGACGGCTGGGGACGGATCGATCTTTTGGTGAACAACGCCGGCGGCGCGCTGAACGCGCCGCACAAGCTCGAAGAGGTCGAGGAGAGACATTGGGACCTGGTGGTGAATGTCAATCTGAAGGGGGCGTTTTTCTGCTGCCAGCAGGTGATCCCGGCGATGGTGAAGCAGGGCAGGGGCGCCATTGTGAACATGTCCGCACTGGCCGGTCACTGGCGGGCGTCGCTTGCCGGCGTTCAGTATACGGCGGCCAAGGCCGGCGTCGAGGGGTTGACCCGCCAGCTTGCATACGATTTCGGCCCGATGGGCGTCCGCATCAATGCGATCGCGCCCACGGTCACGATGACCGGCGACCGGATCCAGGGCCTCTGGGACGCAAAGGGAGAGGAAGAGAGGGCGCGGGTGTTGGCGCAGATCCCGCTCAGAAGGCTCAGCACGATGCAGGAAATTGCCGCCGGGGTCGTCTTTCTTGCCTCCGACGAATCGAGCTACATCACTGGGATCACGCTGGATGTGTGCGGCGGCCGCTATTTGAGGTAGATGGAGATCTTTGAAAATCGGTCCTTCCGCGCGCTGGACATTTTTCGGGATTTCCCGAAAAATCTCCAATGCGCGCTTCCATGATCCGATTTTCAAGCAGTGAAGAGGTAGATGGAGAAAAAATGAAGGTTCTTTTCCCCCAGCCGATTGAAGCCGAGGCGGTCGGCGTTTTTGAAAAAAACGGCGTGCAATGGATTACGGCCGGCGAGCCGAAGCCCGAGATCGTCGGACCGCTGATGGAAGGGGCGCAGGCGATCGTCCTTCGGACGGGCATCCGGATTACGCGCGAACTTCTCTCCTATCCGAACGATCTGATGACCATTTCGCGCACCGGCGCCGGGGTGGACAACGTCGACCTTTCGGCGGCGACCGAAAAGGGCGTCATCGTCACCTCCAGCATCGGCGTCAATACCACCTCGGTCGCCGAACACGCCCTGGCGCTGATCCTGGCGCTCTTCAAGCAGTTGTTTCTGATGGACGGCGAGGTGCGGAGGGGGAATTTTTCGATACGCTACCGGAATTGTCCGAGGGATCTGCGCGGAAAGACGATCGGGATCGTCGGATTCGGGCGGATCGGTTCGTCGATTGCGCGTGCCTGCCACACGGCGTTCGCGATGAATGTGCTGGCGTATGATCTTTTCCTGAGCGAAGCGCAGAAGGCTGCCTGCCGGGACTGGGTGACCTTTGCCGAACTTCCGGACCTCTGCGGCCGTTCCGACGTCATTTCGATCCATACGCCGCTGACCCAGGATACCGAAAGGATCTTCGACCGGGCGTTTTTTTCCGGAATGAAAAGGACCGCCTTCATCATCAACACCTCGCGGGGAGGGGTGATCAACGAACCCGATCTCATCCGGGCTTTGCGGGAAGGGGTCATTGCGGGCGCGGGTCTGGATGTTTTTGAACAGGAGCCGATCCCTCCCGGAAATGAGCTGCTTTCGATGAAGAATGTGATTCTGACGCCCCATACGGCGGCGCTGACCGAAGAGTGCGTGAATCGGATGGCCGTCGCGGGGGCCGAGCGGGTGATCGATCTGTTCAACGGCTTCATCCCCGAAAACGTGGCCAATCCGGAGGTGCTGTCGCTTCCGAGGTGGAAATACCTGCGGGAGAAATAGTGTGAGGTAATTGCAAAAGTATCAATAAGTTCCCTCCCCCCTGGCGGGGGAGGGTTAGGGTGGGGGGGAGGTTGCCATGAAATCAG
>CAYSSF010000243.1:0-5939 GCA_964433455.1 uncultured Syntrophaceae bacterium | reverse complement strand
ATAATTGATAAGATATTGCTTTTGGCGGAAGAAGAATAAGCAGCAATGGACTTGTGTGTCAAGGAAATATTGCCGTATCATCAGTGGGCGAGATACGATTGCCGCAGAAGACATTGAAGCCGGGATGCCGCCATGTCGAGAGCATGGCGATCATCTCCTACGCGATCTCTCCTTTGCTCAGGAGCATCCTGAGCACCTTGTACCGGAATATGGCCTCCAGCTTTTTCAGCTCCAGGGGTGGAGCGACGCGGGACATGCCGCCGTCACCATAAAAACAGCCGTCGGTCACAAGGATGTGGCAATGGGGATTAAATCCGAGGAAATCGCAGAAGGTCTGGACAGCGCTGACGGCGCCGGGGATGGAATCGTTTTCATGAACCGCATCCTGGAGAAAAACCTTCAGGGATTCCCAGGCGCAACGGCTCAAATCGGCAAGAAGCTTCCTGTCATACAGAAAGCAACGGCGGAGGATTTTGGGGATGCTTAATACGAAATGCCGGTGAGGAATCTTTTTGAGGACATCCATGCAGAGCCACTCCCCGAATTCCACCACCCGTTTCTGGTGGCAGGATGGGCAGAAATGACGCCGTTTGCAAGAAAATGCCAACAAATATTCGTGGCCGCAGTCTTTGCATTTCACACGGGCAAAACCGTTGTGCAGATTCCCGCAATCGAGATAGCGATAGATCACCTGCTCGATATATGGCCGCCAGAAGCCGTATTGCCGGAAGAACGATCATGGTTTTGGTGATGCTCTGGGTGTTGAGAAAGATCAAGACGAAGATGATCAGGGCCGTGAGCGGCAGCACGACTTTCAGCCGTTCATGGGTCTTCACCAGATACTCGTATTCGCCGCTCCACTGCAGGCGGTAGCCGTCGGGTATCTTCACGGAAGCGACCCTTTAACACTTTTTAAAACCTCTTCGCTTCAAATCGTTGCTCAATGCATCCGACTCTTTGCTTTTTGCCGGATAATCGGACAATTTCCGCAGGGCATTGATTTTGGGTTTGCCGCCGACAAATCCCCATATATATTGGGAAAAGCTTCCGTATTCTTCCTGAACCTCCAGAAATTTATGCGCATTGTTTACCGCAGCTTCAATCTTCAACCGGTTGCGGATGATCCCCGGATCCACCATAAGTTCCGCGATCTTTGCCTGATCGAATCCGGCAATCCTTTCCGGCCCGAAATTTTCAAATGCGATTCGGTAATGGGCCCTCTTTTTCAGAACGGTGTACCAGCTCAAACCCGCCTGGGCAGATTCCAGAGTGAGAAATTCAAACAACAACCTGTCGTCATAAACGGGGACGCCCCATTCTTTGTCGTGGTATTCGACATAATCGGCTTTGCTCAAATCAACCCAGGGACAACGGCAAAGATCCTTTTTATCCGTCATTTCCATGCTCATGGGTAGTAGGAAGGGAAGTACGAGAAGGCCGGAAGATCCTTCTGCGCTTCCGGGTCGATCTTTCCGTAGTATACGTCGAACAAACCGCGCGGCTCATAATCACCGCTGACCAGGCGCTTGATGCGCGCCACGCGCTCGGCATTGCGTGCCGGGTACTTTTGAATGTCGAACACCTCCGGTGCAATGATCAAGGCAACGATCGCGATGTATTCATCTTCTGCGAGCTGTTTGAACGGTTTGTGGAAATACACCTGCGCCGCCTGTTCGAACCCTCGCACACCGTGTCCCAAATATACCGTATTGAGAAATAGCCGGAGCTGCTCCTCCTTCGGCATGAGTGGGTCAAGAGCGAAGGCGGCGATCAGGGTTTGCTTCAGCTTGGCGATGCCGGGCTCGAACTTCTCGAAGTAGAGATGCTTTACGAGAGCCTGGGTGATCGTGGTAATGCCGGCGCCGGGAGTGGAAAGATCAAATCCGCCGTGTTGAAAGAACTGCGGATCTTCGACTTGAATCAAGATCGCCTGTTGACGCGGCGCGAGGTCGGAAGGCGAGAGCGGAAAGCGAGCCGTTCGGGTGTTGGGAAGCACGGTGGCAACGGTATACTCGCGTGCGGTGTAGACAACCCACCCGTAGTATGCGGCGGCTGCCGCTACCGCAACCAGTATCGTGATTCTGAAAAATATCAGCGCGTGATCAAAATTCATGGGCTAAAAGAGGTCTACTTATGAGTTTGGTGGACCGCTGAACGTTGCAGGTCTCCCTCATATCTTTGCGATCCATTATAACAAAAGCCCCTCCTTTTCCAGTTGCTTTTTGCGCGCCGTGAACTTAGGATGATCCATCCAAACACGATTCGTGGCATAGCCTGAAAGTCTTTTGATATCAAGCTGAAAAGTCGGTATATTTCAGACATTTGATTTGTGGATGGTGTTTGAGAGGCGGCCGGCCGATTATGTCAGCAGTGCGGAGATTTCGCCTATCCGGGCCCTTGCATCGTTCTCACCGATATCCATCAGGGTTTTGATATACCGTTCATCGAACATGACCATGCTGAGCCAGTCAAAACTTTCCGTTTTGTGTGTGCCGAGCCTACGGGTCAGGTAACGGAAGGGCCGGGGCAGATCGGGCTCGAATTGGCCCGCGATTTTACTCAAGTTCAGGAAAGGGCGCAGCGTAAACGCATGGACCAGGCGGAGCCTCAGGTCTTCCTGCATCGCCTCATGCTCCAGAAGCCGGTTGACCCGCTCCAGCCCCAGAACATCCTGGTCTAGGTGCTCGACAAAAATGGCGCTCATGAGGATGTCCACAATTTGGGCGAGGGATGGATATTCCTTATGGGCTGCCGATGCCGCCTCTTTCAGAGACGGCCGGTAGCGGGTGGAGACGGCCATGATTCGCTTTGCCCCGAGATGCAGGGCAGGCGAGAGCGGCGCATACTGACGAATGCCGCCGTCGCCGTGCCAGGCCCCTCCAACCTGCACGGCCGGAAACAAAATGGGCAGCGCCGTGGAGGCCATAATCTGATCCACCGTGATTTCCGTCATCACGCTGTGCCGGTCGGGCCGTTCCCACATTTCGATATTCTTTCCCTGGACCCACGTTACGCTCTGGCCGGTTGCATAGTTCGTGGTCGTGATGGCGATGGCTTTGAGTTTCTGCTGCCGGATGTTCTCACGGATGCCGATCATCCCGCCGTTCGCTGCGGCGAACCCCTCTTCCAGCAGCAATCGCAGCGGCGTCGTATCGACCAGTCCTCTGGGGGAGGGCGCCCGGGGGCTGCCCCCGGAGAGCAAATGGATCCCCCAATACAAAAGGTTCTTGGCAAGACTCAAGGCATCCGCCTTGAAAACGTGGCGGAAGCTGAGGCGTTGCCAGAAGAAGCTGAGGGCATCGATGGATTCGGCAAATGTACCCTGATAGTTGGCGATAAACGCTGCATTGATGGCGCCAGCCGAAATGCCCGTCAGGATGGGGATGCGGAGGTCGGGAAAATGGGCGGCGAGGCAGCGCAGAAAACCCACCTGGTAGGCTGCATGCGCGCCTCCTCCGCTAAATACGAGTGCCAAATCATCATTCATGGATGCCGCCTGTGCCGCCTATGCCGGCGTCTAAACGGATATGCATTCTCTTTGGTTTGGAACCGTACGATGCGCGCCCATGTGTGTATTACGCCCTTGCCAGGAATGCCAATAGTGGTTTAAAGAAGCCGCCCCAATGGGTAAGGGCCACCAAAACCAGTGTGGCGATAAGGCTTGCCTTAAAATTACGATTAGAATCGATCAGTGAAGTGAATAGATTAATGACCAGCACAATGATGAATATTATTGATGGTAGCGCTTCTTTCATATGACCGTCCTTTGAGATGCTGCCGTTCAGCCGTTGAGTTTAAGATTCCATCCCGAGCTATTTCGCCTTTATATCAAAAGAGTAAAGATTTTCCTTTTTTGAGAATTTCCGATCGATAGAGTATTTTGTGCCTGGGATCATATCGAAAACGCCCCGTACTTTTCGTATGGGTTCTTTGTACGATCTAACCCGTATTCTCCGGATAAAATTTCCGTCGGCATTGATTTCATACTTTTCCTTGTCGATATTTCGGGTATTACCTTTTTATCGTTTACATTCGATACAGAACCCATTTCCCCGATATTAGTGACACAAGTGCCTGCCGAAGGCAAGGGGGGATTTGCGCCGTTTTCTTGTGTTGACAGAAGACCGAAAATGGGCGAGGAGGTGACAACGATATTCTAAAAGGCGCCTGGGAGGGCAGGAAATGTTAAAAGGAATGGGAATCGCGGTGATCGGCGGCGGAAAAATGGGAGGCGCCCTGATTCAGGGCATGATTGCCGGCGGCCTGGTCAATGCGGAGGCCGTGACGGTGGCGGACACGGATGAGGCGAGGCTTGCGGAATTGGTCAGGGCTTGCGGGGTCGTCGTGACGTCCGATAACCGGGAAGCGGTTCGTAATGCCGATCTGATCCTCCTCGCCGTCAAGCCGCAGAACATGGCGGAGGTCCTCGCGGGATTGAGAGCCGCCATAATGCCATCGGCGCTGGTTATTTCAATCGCGGCTGGAATTTCCACGACCTTCATCGAGGAGCGTCTCGGAAAGGGGGTGCGCGTTGTCCGGGTCATGCCGAACATGCCTGCCCTGATCGGCGAAGGAGCAGCCGCGATTGCGCCCGGCAGCCACGCCACCGAGGCGGATCTGAAACGGACCCGGTACATCTTCGATGCTGTCGGGATTGCCGTCGAAGTGAAGGAAGATCTGATGGATGCCGTGACAGGGCTCAGCGGGAGCGGCCCCGGTTACGTCTTCCTCATTGTCGAGGCCTTTACGGATGCGGGTGTCCGGATGGGACTGTCCAGGGAGACCGCACTCAAGCTGATCTCGCAGAGCCTCCTTGGGGCGGCGAAGCTCTGTCTTCTCGGGGAAAAGCCCCCCGCGGAGCTCCGGGCCATGGTTACCTCGCCCGGGGGAACGACGCTTGCCGGTCTCAAGGTCATGGAAGAGGGTAAACTCCGGGAGATTCTGATGGCGGCGGTAGAGGCGGCGACGAAGCGGTCCGCTGAGTTGGGAGGGCGGTAATAACCCCCATGCCCGACGCGGGCGTAATCGAAGGCCTTATATCTTGAGCCAGCCCCGTCGCAGTGCGCTGTCCAGAATGACCCCGAAGTCCCGGACAAACCAGTCGCCCCAGCGCAGAACAATTTCCGCTGAGAGGAGGCGTCGCAGATCCGGCTGGATCTGGGCCAGCACCTGCCGGATGGGGATGGACGGCGGATCATTGGTGGGACGCATGCGCCTCAGGAGGAAGAACTGGACGATACAGGCGACCACGACAAAACCGAAGGCCAACGAGAGGTTCAGCCAGAATCCCACCGCCATGGCCACCCCCCCCCCCACCAACGATCCCAATATCTTCGGCAGCCGCTTCGAGACGCTCAGGACGAGAGATTCTCCTGTAAGCGACGCTTCATTCACCAATAGACCGTATGCTTCGATAAGTCGTGCATCGGCAGGAATGCGGTCTCCCTCGCAGAAACCCATCCCACTTCCGGTTTTCTCCTCACAATCATCTCCATGGGATCAGCTATGGGGAGGGCGTCATGATGACTGCCCCTCCCCATTTTTCAGGAATATTGGAGATTATTTCTTGAAAATTTTCTTATATTGTTCGTCCATGGAGGCTGCCGTTTCTTTCGTATGACAGTAAAGCATGCACGAATTCGGCATGTTGGGCTTGCCGCTCTTTTCATTAATCCCGAACTGGATCGTTTTCGCCGGAGGAATCGCCTCAAAGGTATGATTGGGAACCGATCCGGCCGTTATGGTGTAGGGCAGATGGCAGGACGAACAGGAGGCGACCTCATAGCGATGGCCGGAATGTTTTTTGGGGTCAGCAACGATATCTTCATGGCATTTCCCGCATAATGAACGCTCTTCTCCCTTTAACTGACCCGTTCTATAGGAGAGGCTCCCTTTGTGGGGGTCATGGCAGGTCACGCAACTGAGGTCCGGTACGCCGT
>CAYSSF010000242.1:0-5957 GCA_964433455.1 uncultured Syntrophaceae bacterium | reverse complement strand
CCATTAAAACCCGCGCCCATTTCATCGACAACCGCCTCGTTGATGGCGTTTACCTTGCCCCTGCTCACGGTAACCGTTGCGATGCCGCTATCCTTTGCAACTTTAATGAAATTCATAATCAGCTTTCTTACCTGATGATATTCATGTCAGCCAGCGTTTCCGGCGCTTGTAATGCTTCACTTCCCGATAACTCTTCTTGCCCACTTCCGTGAGGCCCAGATAGAACTCTTTGATATCGGCATTTTCCGAGAGCTTGTCCGCCTCATCGTCCAGCACGATCCGGCCGTTCTCCATCACATAGCCGTGGTCGGCAATGGAAAGGGCGAGGCGGGCATTCTGTTCGACCAGAACGATGGTGACCCCCTCCTCCTTGTTGATCCGTTTGATGATCTCAAAGATCTCGGAAACCAGCAGCGGGGAGAGACCCATCGAGGGTTCATCCAGCAGCATCAGCCGGGGGGAGGCCATCAGCCCCCTCCCGATGACGAGCATCTGCTGCTCGCCACCGCTGATATAGCCCGCCAGCGTATGCCGGCGCTGAACCAGACGGGGGAAGTAACGAAAGACCTTTTCCATGTCCTGTTTCATCTTCCGGGTGTTCTTGTTGGTATGCCCCCCGATGACCAGGTTTTCTTCGACCGTCAGATCGCCGAAGACGCGGCGCCCCTCCATCACCTGAAAGATGCCCATCCGGACGATCTTTTCCGGGGATGTGCGGTCGATCCGCTGTCCCATGAACTGGACGAAGCCGTCCGTCACCTTGCCGTTTTCCGAAGCGAGAAGCCCGGATATCGCCTTCAGCGTGGTCGTCTTCCCGGCCCCGTTGTTTCCGAGAATGGTCACGATCTGTCCCTCGTTGACCTGGAGGGACATCCCCTTCAGCACGAGGATGACATTGTGGTAGATCACCTCGATGTTGTTGACCAGCAGTAACGGCTCCACGTTGACTATGCCCCCAGCCTCGAATAGGTTAAATCGACCTGACCCAGATAGGCCTTGATCACCTGCTCGTTCTGACGCACTTCGGCGGGCTCCCCTTCGGCGATCTTCTCACCGAAGTCGAGCACGCAGACGCGGTCGGAAATGTCCATGACCACCCCCATGTCATGTTCGATCAGGATGATCGTCACCCCCCACTCCTCATTGATATCGAGAATAAAGCGGGCGATATCCTCCGTCTCCTCCAGATTCATCCCCGTCGCCGGTTCGTCCAGGAGCAGGATTCTCGGTTTCATCGCGAGCGCGCGGGCCAGCTCCACCCTCTTCTGAAGGCCGAACGGAAGCGTATGGACGACGCTTTTCCGGATCTGCTCGATTTCGAGAAAATCGACGATCCGCTCTTCGATCTCTTTTCTCAAGGCCATCTCCTCGCGGCGGGTCTTGCCGTAGTAGATGCCGCCGGAGAGGAATCCCGACCGGAGATGGACATGATGCCCAAGCTTGATGTTGTCGATGACCGTCATGTGTTTGAACAGTTCCACATTCTGAAAGGTTCGGGCAATCCCCAGCGCGGCCAACTGGTGGGGCTTCAGCTTCAAGATGTCCTGCCCCTCAAAAATGATTCTCCCCTGATCCGGGGTATAGAACCGGTTGATGCAGTTCAGAAGGCTGGTCTTGCCGGCGCCGTTCGGTCCGATGATCGAGAAGATTTCCCCTTTTTTGACGCTCGTACTCACCCCGTCCAGAACCTTCAGGCCGCCGAAACTCAGGTGGATATTCTCCACCTGCAGTTGAATCTCTCCCGCCGCGGGTTGGGTCATTTTCTAACTCCCGACATGCTGCACCTTGACCGTGGTCTTCATCTGAAACCCCTTGCCGTCCCGGTAGCGGATATTGGACTCCACTTCCAGTTCCCTTTCGTCTCCGTAGAGGGCGTCGATCAGATGCTTGTACTTTTCGGCGACGAATTTTCTTCTCACCTTCCGGGTCCGGGTCAGTTCCTCATCGTCGGCGTCCAGCTCTTTGTACAGCAGCACAAACCTTTTCACCTGGGCCACCCGGGGAAGGGTTGCATTGATCTTGGCCACCTCCTGTTCGATGAGCTGATAGATGCTCTCTTTCTGGGAGAGGTCCGCGAACGTGGTATAGGGAATCTGATTGTTTTCCGCCCACTTGCCGACATTGTTCATGTCGATGTTGATCATCCCGGTAATGAAGGGCTTGTCCTGGCCGATCACCAGCGCATCGATGATATAGGGGCTGAATTTCAGCTTGTTCTCAATCAACTGCGGAGAAAACTTTCCGCCATCCGCCAGCTTCATCACGTCCGACACCCGGTCGATGATGACGACCTGCCCGTCTTCGTCGATGATCGCCGCGTCGCCGGTATGAAACCAGCCGTCCCGCAGCGCCTTCTTTGTTGCCTCGGGGTCCTTGTAATATCCCTTGAAGTTCGTATCCCCCTGGATCATCAGCTCCCCGTCGTCGGAGATCCGCACCTCGATTCCGGGCAGGGGTTTGCCCACGGTATCCAGGCGGATGTCGTCCGTCCGGTGGATCAGCGTCCCCCCGGAGAGTTCGGTCATGCCGTAGGCCTGTTTGATGTTGACGTCCAGCGCCTGAAACATCTGGAAGATTTCCGGTCCGAGCGGCGCACCGCCGGTGTAGACATGACGGACCCGGGCCAGCCCGAGATAATTTTTCAGCGAGCGGAAAAGGAGTCCGTAACCGATCCACTTCAACAACCGCAAATGGACGGGGGGCGTTTTCTTGTTCAGCTTGAAATCGGTGGCCCGGTAACCGACGGATAAAAAGATCTTATAGACCATCCGCTTGATCCATGCGGCGTCCTGGATTTTGACCTGGATATCGGAACACATCTTTTCCCAGATCCGGGGAGGCGCCAGCATCAGATCGGGACCGATCTCCCGGATGTTCTGCTGGGTGGTCCCCACCTTCTCCGGAAAGTTGACCGTGAAGCCCTTCGTCAGGCTCCAATAGAGGGCAAAGTGCTGTTCCCCGATCCAGGAAAGAGGCAGAAAGGAGACATAGTTGTCCGTCTCCCTGGCTTCATCGACCTCATCCAGGAATCGGCCGATGCTGGTCATGTTTCTGTGGGTGATCATGCTCCCCTTGGGCAGGCCGGTCGTCCCCGAGGTGTAGATGATCAGCCCCACATCATCCGGCGAGAGCTGATCGATCATCTCATCGAAAAGAGAGGGATTTTGATCAGCGAGCGCCTGACCTTCCTGCTGCACATCCTTCAGGAAGACCAGAATGGGATCGTCATAGCCTCTCATCCCCTTGGGATCATCGACGATCGTTTTTTTGATTTTAGGGCATTTTTCCTTGATGGACAGGATCTTATCGGCCTGCTCCTGGTCTCCCGCCATCACGAAGGTGGAATCGGAATGGTTGATGTTGTATTCGACCTGGTCCGGATGGCTGTCCGGATAGATTCCAACGACCGCCCCGCCCAGCGACTGCGCGGCCAGTTCCGCGTAGAACCATTCAGGCCGGTTGTCGCCGATCACCGAGAGCTTGTCCCCCTTCTGGAAACCGAGCCGATGGAGACCCATCGCAAGGCGCTTCACATTTTCGTAATAATCCTTCCAGGTGATCGCCTGCCAGATTCCGAACTCCTTCTCGCGGAGCGCAACCCTCTCCTCCCCGAACCGGAGGGCGTTTCTTCTCAATAATCCCGGAAGTGTCGAAATTTCCACGATCGGCGTCATCCTGGTTCCCGCTCTCCCCCTCCCCGCCGCCGGTCTGTTGCCGGACGGCGGGGAGGATGAGAGCATCATGATTTCAATATTTTGCGAAATTTGAACATCACATCCCGGAAGCGCGCATTGTAGATTTTTCGGTCGAAAAATGTACAGCGCGCAGAGGGATAAGATGTTCAAAAACCCCGGTCAATCCATCCTGATCCAATCGGAGATCGGATCAAATTGCATCGTACTTGCATTGCCGCGGTAGACCCTTCCCACCGGAATGCTGTTGTCCTTGATGGTCACCGGCGGCATCAGCCCGCCGACGTCGTAATTCTTGATCGACTGAAACGCCTGGACCATGTTGTCCGCCGTAAAGCCGCCCTTCATCTTGTCGGCGCGTTTGAAGCTCTCCACGAAAAGAAGGGTGGTCATGAAATTCTGCATATAGGCTTGGGTCCGGTATTCAATCGTGGGATATTTCTTTTTGGTCCACTCCTTGATCTTCTTCATCATCGGGAGGTCGTCCTGGTAAAAGAAGGAGTAGGCGGAAACCCCGACATACTCGCCGGCCAGAGGGCCCAACTCTTTGATGAGTTGTTTTTCCGTCGACCAGAAGGTCCCCATGAACTTGGCGTTCAGACCGTAATCCTTGCTCTGCTTGATCACGGTCGCTATCGGATTGCTGACAAATCCCTGGAAGATGCAGTAGTCCACCTTCTTGGCCTTCATATCGAGGATCTGTGTCGTCAGATCGACCCCGCCCACCTGGGAAACCTCTTCGGCCACGACATTCAGCCCCATCTTCTTGGCCATCTCCTTGCCCGCCGGAATGGGCTCCCGGCCGAATTCCGTGTCGCTGTAGAAGAACGCGATGTTAGCGCCGGGCTTTTCCTTGGCGATGTATTTCAGCAGAACGCCGAACTGCTCGGCATACGTCGGGGCGGCGATGAAAAGATATGGATTTTCTTTTGGATTGGCCGCTTCGCTGGTCATCGTGTAGGCGGAGTAGAGAACCTTGTACCGGCTCTTGATCTCGGGACCCAGCGCCTTGGTCATGCCGGTGCTCTGTCCGAACATCACCTGCGGCGTGTACTGGGCATAGAGGCGCTTGAAGGCGGCAATCCCGACGTCGTCTTTGTATTCGCCATCCGCCCAATAGTACTGCAACTTTTTTCCGTTGATGCCTCCCGCCTCATTGGTCATGTCGACCACATCCTGCATCGCGGCGCTCCCTTCGATTCCCGCAAAGGCAAAGCGGCCCGTAAAGGGGTGAACCGCGGCGATGGTCGGCAGTTTCTGGGCGATGGCGATGCTGAACGGCCCAAGAAACAAGATGAGGCTGAGGATACAAAAACTGACTTTCTTCATGATCGGCTCCCTCCTGAAATAAAGAAACGTTGATGCACTTTTGGATTTCCCGAGAATGAGCTGGAAATCACCTCCTTTCACACAATCGCCCTCAATAGGAAAAAGGCCACAGCGTGAAGAACTTTTTGATTCGGCTCCAGATTTCCGCCAGCCCCCTCGGTTCAAAAATGAGGAAACCGACGATCAGGGATCCGAAGACAACCTGTTTGAACGGAATGATCATTTTCGCCATTCCGGGCGCCTGGGACTTGACCATATCGGACAGAACATTCAGAATTTCGGGAATCAGGGTCATGAAAACGGCGCCGAAAACGGAGCCGATCACGCTTCCCAGCCCCCCTACGATCACCATCGCGAGATACTGGATGCAGAGCATGAAGGGGAAATGTTCCGGGGTCACGACCTTCAAAAAACTGACCCACAAAGCCCCGGCTACGCCCGCATAAAAGGAGCTGATCGCAAAGGCGCTCAATTTGTAGCGGAAGAGATTGATCCCCATGATTTCAGCGGCAAGATCCCGATCGCGGATGGCCACAAAGGCCCGCCCCATTTTGGAACGAACCAGATTCCGCGCATAGCCTACGCCCAGGATCACGAAGAAAAGGGTGATCCAGTAGAAATTTTTTTCGGTGTCGAATTGAAAACCGCCGATCGCCGGCGCAGGGATATGGATCCCGGTGATCCCCTTGGTCATCGATTCCCAACGCACGAAGATGAATCCGAAAATGAACTGGGCCGCCAGCGTGGCGATGCAGAGATAGAGCCCCTTGACCCGCAGCGAGGGGATGCCGATCACCATGCCGGCCAGCGCGGAAACCAGACCGGACAATGGAATGGACAACCAGAAAGAGATCCCGTAGCGCGTGACCAGGATGGCCGAGGTATAGGCGCCGACGCCGATAAAGGCGGCATGACCCAGCGAAATCTGTCCGGTAA
>CAYSSF010000241.1:0-5981 GCA_964433455.1 uncultured Syntrophaceae bacterium | reverse complement strand
TATCCGCCCGCCCATGAGCTGGCCGTGAAGCTCCACGAACTGGACGGCACGCCCTCATACACCGCCTCCTACTCGCTTGTGAGCGACAAGAGCGCCGCGGCCCTCTTCCGGTCCGTTTGCGAAATCGGGGGCGAGGAGGGGTGGTTCCATCACAGTTGGATGTGGCGCATGCGGGGCGGCATCGACCGGCTTCTGCTCGGAGTCGGAATATCCCGCGGGCGGAGAAGCCCTTCAAAACTGGCGATTCACGACGTCATCGACTTCTGGCGGGTCGAGGATCTTCAACCCGACCGAAGACTTCTGTTGCGGGCGGAGATGAAGCTGCCGGGTAAGGCCTGGCTTGAATTCACGATCGAGCCGAAAGGCCGGGGCAATGCGCTGTCGGTGACCGCCCACTACGATACCCGAAGCCTGTTCGGCCACCTCTACTGGTACCTCATGCTTCCGTTCCACCACTTCATCTTCACCGACCTGCTCCAACAGATTGAAAAGCATAATTACAACAAACAGCGCTACCTGAAATGAGCCCTTGAAATCGACGGGGAGCGTTTTGGAGACCTCGCGCCAACATACCGACAATCATCAATAATTTATTATTTCATTCAAGTTTTTCAGGGGAAATGCCGATCACCCATCCATGAGCGAGTCTGTTTCACCCGGCTTGGTTGAGGGATGCTGCGCGGCCCGGGAGAGAGGGCAGATCCATGCGGAAATCTTTCCCCGCGAGCGCGAATCGTTCCGCAGGGAAAAGCCCCTCTTCAGAAGGCGACCCGCCCCGAACAGGCTATTCCGCTCGCAGAGAGAGATTTTAAGGATTTCTGAAGGGACATTTTATACAAGGAGAGAAGATCATGGAAGCAGCACTGTTTGATCAGGCCGTCAAGGCGGTCGCAGACCGGGAAGGAAAGTACCTGACCTTCGCCCTGGCCGGCGAAGAGTATGGCATCGGCATCCTGAAGGTCAAAGAGATCATCGGCCTGATGCCGATCACCACCGTTCCCCAGACGCCGGATTACGTCAAGGGGGTCATCAACCTCCGGGGGAAGGTGATCCCCGTGGTGGACTTCCGGCTGAAGTTCGGGATAGAGGCGATGGCATACAACGACCGGACCTGCATCATCGTCGTGGAGATCAAGGGGGCGGACCGGACCATCATGATGGGAATCGTCGTGGATTCCGTCTCGGAGGTCCTCAACATCAAGGCTGCCGATATCGAAGACACCCCGAATTTCGGCAGTCGCCTGGACACCGCCTTCATCCTCGGCATGGCGAAAATCAACGGCTCGGTGAAGATCCTCCTCGATATCGACCGGGTCTTCCGGGAAGAAGAAATGATGGCCATGGCCCGTCCCTGATCAAAATGATCCTTCCGCCGGAGGGCGGGACGATCCAATGATTTACAAAAGGCGAGTAAAACCGCTATTCTGCGATCCGACGGTCGGGATTGAGCGCCAGAGTGAAGAGCGAGACCGCCAGACAGACCAGCCCGAGGCCGGTGATGATCCGGGAGACGGGAAAGAGGCCGATCAGGAAAAAGGCGGTCACGTTCGTCCCGAAGAAAGAGCCGACGGTGGAGATGAAGAGGATCATCCCGGCGGTGAGCCATGTCGGCCCCCTTCTACAGGCCGTGATTCCGATGATGTAGGGAGAGACCATCGCCATGATCGAGACCGGTACGAAGAAAATCAGGTTCATCGCGGCAAGCGAACCGAGACGGACATCGGCGATGCGGTCGGAAATCAGTTCGCAGACCGGCTTGTAGAAGGCCGGGATCAGGATCACCCAGAGCGAGCAGACGACGAGGAAGGCCGCCAGAACCGAGATCCGCGGAAGCCGCCGCGACAGGTGTCCGCCGAGGACATAGCCCACGGAGAAGTGGACCATGAAGGAGCTGATGATGCTCCCCCAGATGTAGATGGAGCCGCCGAAGTAGGGGGACATCAGGTTCGACGAGAGAATCTCGAGGCTCATCACCGCCGCGCCGAACGTGACGAGGAGCAGCATGAAAACGGCGTAGACGACTGGCATGTAGGTTCCTCCTCTTATTTTTTCTGCATCAAGAGCAGGTTCGCCGGGTTGAAGTCGTCCGTCAGGATCGGGGCGTTTTTCAGCACCGGGGCAACCCTGCATTTGCCCGACTCGGCAATCAGGTCGATCGAGCCGATCTTCCCGCCCCACTTTTCCGCCTGTTTCCGGAACTCCGCCGGTTCGAAGGCGGGCCGGTCGGAGGCGATGATGATGCAGCTCCCGCTTTTCTGCCCCTCGAAGACGAAGACCCTCTTGAAGACCGCCTGAAAGGTTGCGATCTGGGCGTCGTAGAGGTTGTTCCCGCAAAAGAGGTTCTGGATGACGATCCCCCCCTCGTTCAGGCGCGATTGGGCAAGCTGCAGGAACTCCTTCGTCGTCATGTGCGCGGGGATATAGTCGGAGTTGAATGCGTCCAGCCAGATCTGGTCGTAGCGCTCCTTGCTTTTCTTCAGGAACTGCCGGCCGTCGTCGATCGAAAGGGTCTGGCCGGCGGGAAGCGTGAACCCGAAGTACTGCTTTGCCAGTTTCTCCACGAACGGGTCCACCTCGACGGTCCGGAGCCGGACCTGCGGGAGGTGCCGCCGGAAGACCGTCGGGATATAGCCCCCGCCGAGGCCGATGAGGCAGACCTTCTTCGCATCCGGCCGGAAGAGGAACCCGGCGAACATCATCGAGGTGTATTCGAAGACCGAGGCGTCCGGCTTCT
Source organism: uncultured Syntrophaceae bacterium (assembly GCA_964433455.1). Classification (GTDB taxonomy): domain Bacteria; phylum Desulfobacterota; class Syntrophia; order Syntrophales; family UBA5619; genus UBA5619. The sequence goes on along the minus strand of CAYSSF010000241.1, from coordinate 3,247 downwards.
CAAGATCGATGCAGGTCTGGCGGAGATCCCGCTGGCGGCCGAAGATCATGCAACGTTCCCGGCCATCCTGGCGGATCGTGATGTGGTGGTAGATCGAATCCCCCTCGTAGAGGATCGGATTGTCCGCGGCGGCCGGCGCCGCCGTTGCCGTGAAAAGCCAAAGACCGACGATCCAGGCGAAGAACTGACCGGATGTAAATGGAATATTCATATTGATTCTCTTAAGTTGGAATTCCTGTCAGCGCGATGATCCGATTTCTGAAGTCGTCAAACTCCCGGCCTCCACCGGACGTTATATTGGATATTCGGTAGAAACGGTTCGTGGAAGGCGATTCTTTATGCGCCATGTCTAAATCGATCTTATCGACATTGACAATGGTCCAACATTCGACGTACCCCTTTTGCCTTGCCTTCTGGTGGCTTTTTTCGGCTTCGCCGATCCGGTTGTGGATGTTGGAAAAGTCCGTCCCTCCTTTTATTTCCATCGCAATAATGTTCCGATATCGTTTTTCCGCCATCACTTCCCGGATGATGATATCGGGATCCGAGGAAAATTCAATCAGCACCGTTCGTCCCGCGGCATTCTTGATTTCGATGCACTGACGGTCCGAAGAGACTACGGATTCCCGGACGATTCCGGTTATAGCGTCGAATATCTTTACAATGCCGGCCGTTCCTTTCCTGACATTGGCGCCGCCCCGCAACTGCGGACCCAACGTGAGCAAGGTCAGATCGTCCATGAACGCCTTGGTCAATCGCGCCTCGCCGATCCCCTTCAGCAGAGACGAAGCACATCCGGCCAATGCCCGACACAGGGGTGGGATTGATCCGCTGCTGTTTTCGGTAATCATGCCGCGATCTTCCATCGGTTTGAACATCGCGAGCCCGAAATCGGCGCTGTAAAACGCCTTCTGACTGAATCCATACAGGAGACGGTAATATCCGATCATCTTTGGGTTTCTGGCCAGCAAACAGGGAACCGGAAACAGCAATTCGCCCCTCAATCCACGACCGGCAAGGAAAGCCAGATCACTCTTCGGGACAATGGCAGCCAGTTCTCTGTCCAGTTCGGCAATATCCATGTTGCTGATTGTCTCGCATAACGCTTCCTGCAAGTACTCTTGCCTGATTTGGGCAAGGGCGATGGAGAAATCGATTTGCAAATCAGGCGATGGGATTTTGAATGACAGGGGTTTCATTTGGCAATCTCCAGTAGTTCCAACTGCTGTTCCCGTTCTGATAACCTTCGGACAGCCATATCGAAGTAATCCGGATGGAGCTCGATGCCGATATACTTACGCCCTCGTTTCTGACAGACAACCCCCACGGTGCCGGAACCAAAGAAGGGATCGAGCACATAATCGCCTGCCCGGCTTCCGGCAAGGATGCAGGGATCGATCAATTCCCTGGGGAAAGTCGCAAAATGGGATTCCGGAAAGGGTTGCGTGCAGATATCCCAGACGGTTCTTCTATTTCGCCGCCCTCTGCCGTTCATCTCCATGATGGATTCATGATCGTAATAATATTTCTCGGACTTCGACAGGAGAAAGATATATTCATGGGATCGAGTAGGCCTGTCCTTGACACTCTCCGGCATCGCATTGGGCTTGTTCCAGATGATGTCGCTTCTCAGATACCAACCGTCTTGCTGGAGCGCAAATGCCAGGCGCCATGGAACGCCCAAAAGATCTTTCGGTTTGAGGCCTTCCGGCGTATCCGGTCTGACGTTCATTGCCCGTGCGGGATTCTTCTTGTCCGGCGCCCGCCACCCGCGGTTTCCGCTGGTGTAACCATCTCCGATGTTCAACCAGAGAAGACCGTCCTCTTTCAGTATCCTTTTGACTTCGTTGAAAACAGCCACCAACCGGTTGATGAACTGCGGCAGGGTTGATTCCAGACCGATTTGCCCTTCGATGTGGTAATCCCGCAGCCCCCAATAGGGCGGGGATGTGACGGCGCACTGAACGGACTCGCTGGGCAGGCTGTGAAGGATTTGCAGTGCGTCCCCTTTTAGAATCGTCGATCCGATGAGAACAATTTTCTCCTGCAGCTCCGCGGCATACTCTCTGACAAAAAAATGACTCATACGCATACCGACCCGATGATTTCATTCCGATTGACCATTTGCCGAAAGACAATAAACAAACAGGACTGCATAGTCAAGGGCGAAGCCTCCTTTTCCCGGTTGATCAATCGGAGAAATCGCGATAGAAGGGGGTCGGTTCCGGAGGACGGAGCACCGGGGCAAAGAGGATAAGGGCGATGGCGGATGGCGGCGCGGTTGTGGACAGTGCGATGGACTTCGCCAAGGCCGTGGACGGGACGGCGGCGCCGCGGGAGATTGTGGCGTCCCTCTGTCTGATCGACGTTTGCCACCTCGGGTTCGACGGCCGGCTTCATACCGGCCAACTCGTTGTCCACCGGGATTTGGCCACGGAGATCGGGGAGATGTTCGTATTGATGGAGAGGCTGCGGTTTCCGATTGCGGGGGTCCTTCCGATCGCCCGGTACGGATGGTCCGACGAGGCGTCGATGGCCGCCGACAACAGCTCGGCTTTCAATTACCGGACGATTGCGGGGACGGACCGGCTTTCCCGCCACGCGCTGGGCCAGGCGGTGGACATCAACCCCCATGAAAACCCGGCGGTTTATCCGGACGGCCGGATCGCCCCGGCGGGGGCGGTCTATCGCCCCGGCACTCCGGGAACCTTCACGGACGACCATCCGGCGGTTTGCGCTTTCATCGAGCGGGGATGGCGCTGGGGAGGCCGTTTCGACCATATGCGGGATTACCACCATTTCGAAAAACAGGGGTTGGGGTCAGGTCTTGGGACTTGAATTGAAAATTCAAGTCCCAAGACCTGACCCCATTTCTGAGGGAGGCGTATTGATGGAAGAACCGAGAATCAGGGTCGGGATCTGCGACGGCTATCCCGAAATCCGGGGGCGGTTCAACGGCCGCTACCGGTCCGAGGGGATGACGCTGGAGGGTGATTTTTCCGCCCGTCCGGCCGATGGCGCCGTCGCGCTGTACGACGCATGCGGCAGGGAGATCCTTCGGGCGCCCGAGATCCGGCTCAGCCCCGAAAACGGGGGCACATTCACCCTCCATGAGGTGACAATCGGCGTCCGGTTCCACTGGGAGCGCCGGGAGGAGCAGACCTTTCCCGGGGAGTTGACGCTTCTGGCGGCCGGCGGCGGGCGGATCACCGCCATCAACGAGCTTCCCGTGGAGTCCTACCTCGCG
>CAYSSF010000240.1:0-5987 GCA_964433455.1 uncultured Syntrophaceae bacterium | reverse complement strand
GGCGATGATCGTGTAGGGATGCTCGATGGACCAGCGGCTGATGTTGCCGCGGGTCCGGGTCACTGCCTCTGCGGCGCTTGTTAGTTTGTCCTTTAGTGAGTTGTCGCTCAAGACACACCCCCGAATCTGCTTTTAGCAGTAAGCTTCCGGTCTGGTTAACCGCTCCATCAGGGCAGCGCCCTGTTTCAGGTGCGATTAGAAGAACTGCCGCTTTCTTATGATCATTATCTATAAATCTGAGGACATGTAGCGATCCTCATTTAAATGCAAGTTAGTACGAGTGCTAAAAGAAAACAATAGTGATCGAATGGTCACGTAATGGTAGGCGATATCTACCAATCAGGATATGACTTCTTCATCGTAAATCTTGGCCTATCCCGCCCTTAGACTCACGCCTCCTGGGAGCGAAGGAAGCAGTCCCGGCAAGAGAGCGAGCAGAAGCTGTAGACAGTACCGTTTCGTTCGACGCTGGCCGCGGCACGCCTCGGCGAGACCACCATCGCACAGACCGGGCATAAGACCGGCGATTCGTTCTGCGCGAGCGCGCCTGACTGTGTGGCCCAGCTCGCCGCGAGCTTAGCGCGCAAAGCCTGCATCGCCCCCTCCATCGCATGACGCCCGGCAGCGACGGCCTCCTCCGCCCGGTGGAAGTCGCGCAGACCGATCGTGCCGATATTGACTTGGACGAGGACCTCAGGACCAATCATGGCGGCAGCGAGCGTGTACTGACGGTCGAGCGCGATCTCGGCCGAGCGGACGAGCACATCGAACGCTGCACGTGCGGTAATTGGGTTCGGGATGAGGCATGCGGCGAGCCGGCCTGTTCCTGCGAGGGCCCGAGAGACGGGCATACGGCATCTGCGCGTAGAGTGAACGCTGACGGCCACAACGACGTCGGGATCGGCCATGGCGGCGAGGTCCACAGGCAGCAGATTTACAATGCAGCCGTCGACGAACCATCGTCCCTCGATCCGCACCGGCGGCAGTACACCCGGCATGGCACAGGTGGCGCGGACGGCCGGAAGGACGGGGCCGGAGTGTTTCACCACCGGCTGACCGGACTCCAGGTCGGTCACGACGATTGCAAGGCGGCGCTTAAGGTCCTCGAAGCGCGCCCCCTCCAGGGCGCTTTTGGCGCCCGGAAAGATCCGGTCCCACTGCACGATAGCGCCAGGCACGAACCAGGACGGGAAGCGGAAACTGCGCGAGATATCGAGGATCCGTTCTGCGTCGAACCCCGCCGCATAGAGTGCGCCAATAAGCCCCCCGATGCTGCTCCCTGCAATGAAGCCGACCTCGACCCCCTCGCGGTCGAGGACGCCCAGTGCTCCGACATGCGCCATTCCCCGGGCAGCTCCTCCTCCGAGTACGAGTGCCACACGAGTTCGAGTCATGAGGCGTGCTCCTTTCGCCGGTCTCCCAGGAATAGTGAGCCTATTATCCTGATCTGGTGGTCGCCCCGTACCGTCAAAAAGGGTTTTCTCAGGCGTGCCCGACGGCATTCCAACTCGCTGCGAATTGGAACCATTTCTTACGGGCAGAGTCGTCGAGATCGGGGGCAGTCTCTCGTGCTCTCTCCACTATCCCGAGCGGTATCCCGCCGCTCAACGTTTCATACGCGTCAACGTATCTGTCAACCATCTTTTCCGGATCGTATTTCTGCCGGGTTTCCCGCATAATCCGTTTGATCTGTTGTTCACGGATCTCCGGGTAAAGCCGGCGGAATTGAACGGCCCGGGTCAGGCCGTACCAGAGCCCCTTGACATCATAATCTCGGAAGAGAAAGCCGTTGCCGGTATCGTTGGTCTCGCCGCTATCGCTGAAGATCAGCTCCTGAATCTTATCATGGTACCCGCCCGTATCGCGGTTTGTGGCCGTGGCCCCGAACAGGTTCCCAACCTGATCGATCTGCCCGCACGGCTCGTATAACGAGGCGCCGAATACATCACTTGCCGCGGCAAAACCGAGCATCGACAGGGACTCGCTGAAGCACTGGTAGGTTATTTTGCCTCCTGAGGCGCAGGCGATCCGTCCGCAGATCTTTTCATGATTCCGATCAGTTTCGACGCCATTGCCGACGATGGCGATCTGGGTATCCGGGTGAGCGATGACGAATCGCTGGGCTATCGTCTCAAGAAGCTCAATCCCCTTCTGTGAGGGGTCGAGACGCGACGGCCAGTACAGAAGGATCGCCTCGGGGTTGACAGTGAGCCCAGTCCGCTTCTGGAATTCGACGAGATTCTCCCGTTTGGCGGCAATGACATCATCCTCGGGATCATATTTCCGGACGAGGTGATCGCTTCGTTCAGGGTACATATCCCGCGACGGGGCGTTGAGGATGGCCCGTGTCGAGCCGAATTGATGCTTGATCTTGACCTCCTGGCGAACGCTTGACGAAATTATGGGCTGATTGGCAAAGTGGCCGTCGACGATCTCATGGAGAAACCGGGCCCCCACAAAGTTGACGAGGCTGGAGTTCTTGATGGCCGTCGCCTGGGAATCGATCGCCTGTTTTCCCTGATCTACGGACCTGTAGAGATTATCGGAGAGCTTCGCCTTATCGATACCAAAGAGGAGATCAAAGGGAATGTGGCCGGTGTGCACATTATGCATAGTATGAAGAACCGGGCATCCGGACATCTTCGCATATGCCGTGATGATTCCCCCCGCCATCCAATCATGGCTGTGGATGATCACACGGCCGCCATTTATGGCACGGAGCCGGGGGATGATTTGATTGACCATCGTCTTCTGGAATTCCGCCGCATTCACCACGGGATTCCCGGAATAGGCGTCCGGCAGATTATTAAAGACGGCTGAATTCACCAGATGGATCCGGTCAGGATCGATGGTGCTCGTGATCCTGTGCCACTGGTCGTTATTGAGATGGTTCTCCTGCTGGAATCGCCTGCTCAGGTTTAACGTGGCGAGATGACATTCAATACCCCGGTTCGTCAATCCTTTACAGAGGGCCGAAATCACCTCACCCATGCCGCCGCTCTTGCTCGATATGTACGTGGGAAGAAGACCCATATCGCGAGACAGGCGTCCCGTCTCCGGTGCGATCTGCAGGATCACCATCTTTTTTTTATGAGAGTGGTTAACGTCGTCATCTACCATAAGACACCTCCGAACAAGCCAATACAGCCTGCTTATGTTTAATGGGCACAGTCGCTGAATGCAATAGGGAGAAAACAGGTGCTATGTGGTAGGGGAAATCTATTTCTTTCTTCCCGGCTGGGTCATCAGAAACCGGATAGCTTTTCGAAGGCTTATGGAGCGACGTGGTTTCGTTCAAAACATGCGTTCTTCACAATTGGAAATCAACAGGTGCTGGCAGGCGAGACCGCCCGCGATTGGCTACAAACCGGGGAATCAAGACTAATAAGTTAGGATTACCATTATGCCACTACTTAACCATGATTGTATTTTACACCTGGGGAGATATCATAATGCTATTGCGATCTACGGCAGTAAGGTAAAGGAACGCTGGAAACACCTGCTTCCTCCCTGACCGTCGGATTTCAGTTTAGCTGATAAGTGCAATATGAGATGTTACGCGAACATTGAAAATTTAGGAGAGAAAGGAGGTCGAGAAAGATGAGGATGAATAAACAAGAAATCGACAGACGAGTTGCGGGCCCAAAGGTACCCTCTTTATTGGAGAGGCTCTTTTCACACCAACCGGAGGTTCTTCACTCCATTGTTCTCTTGTTTTGTTTTTTTGTCACCACCATTCCCCCCTCTATAGGGTTTGCAAATGATGTATTCTACTATACTGCAAATGAAGGTGGAAGCATCTCGAAGGTCGATGCTTTATCAAATACACTTATAAAAAGCATCAGCTTAGAAGGAGTTGTTCACAATGCTCAAATTTCTCCAAACGGCGAAATTTTAGGAGCGGTATTGATCCCTAAAATGGCTTCTCACGAAAAAGAAAAAGAAGATGAAATGGCAGGCGTTGCAGTTTTCTTTGATACGAAAACTGATCAGCTAATTAAAAAAGTTACCGTTGGTAACCATCCAGCCCATATTGTATACACTCAAAACGGCAAGTATGTTTTGGTTACCAATAGCGAAGATAATTCCGTCTCAGTAATAAATACAAAAACCTATAAGATCATTCAAACGATTTCCACGGGAAGGGGGCCGCATGGCTTTCGTATTTCAAAGGACAGTCATTATGCTTATATCGCAAATATGGGAGAAGACACGGTAAGCGTCATCAATCTTTTTGATTTGAAGGAAGAAAGAAGGATTAAAGTCGGGAAAACTCCCGTAACTACGGGGATAACCGGCGACGGAAAAACACTGGCGGTAACGCTGAATGCAGAAAATGCTTTAGCCTTAGTTGATTTAGCAACAGATAACATAAAGAAAATTCAGGTAGGTTATGGGCCGGCGCAGCTTTTTTTTGTAGGGCCAGACGACAAATTTATCTTCGTGGCTAATCAGGGAACAAAGACAAAACCGTCCAATACAGTTTCCAAAATAGACTTAAAGACAAAGCGTGTGGCAGCAACGATCGTGGCGGGAAGGGGAGCTCATGGGGTAGTAGCAGATAATAACAATAAATTTATATACGTAACCAATATGTTTGAAAATACTGTGAGCGTTATAGATAACAGCAGAAATGAGGTTATTGCAACCGTCCCCGTCGGACAAACTCCGAATGGAATAACGTATAAAGAGTGAAAATTCTTTTTGGGAATAGATTTGATCAATAAGGCTAGCAGCTGGTCAACCTGGAGTCCCTCGTTTTCTGCCGGGACCTGATCGGGTTCCGTAATCATTGTCTGACATGATACCGGGGCGGCAATGTCATGGTAAGTTTTTTAAATTGATCTTTGAACGCGTGGGACGTCCGAGAGGGCTTTAATGGAGAATAGGGCGGTGCGAAGGATCCGGATGCGTGAGGCGCCCTGCTGATCAGATGTGAGCTGCGCAGACAGGACTGAAATGAATCCGCATGTCAACGAAAAATTGATCGTCAGGCTGCTGCTGGCATGGATTCTCCTCTCCATCCTCATCGGCACGGCGGTGTTCTTCATCGAAGCGAAGAAGATCGACGCCTATGTCGTCGAGCTGGCAACGGAGGAATCAAGCGGCTTCATCACAGGGGCCCGGGACGACCTCAACAGCCCGGAGCCTCTCCGGCGGGAACGACTCTACCGGGAAAGCATGCAACACATCGAAGGCGGGCATTTCATCGCCGACAAGTTCTATAACCGGGACAAGGCCATGATCATCGAGGCGAACCATCCGGCTGTCCGGTCGATCGAGAAGGTTATTACTCGCCACCGGAGGGAGATGGACCTGACGGATGCCGTCCATTCCCGAAAATTCTACGGCGACGGCGGCCAGATCTACGTGCTGGTCGTAATGCCCCTTAAGACGGCAGATCGCAAAACCGCAGGCTATTTCGAGGGGGTCTACAAGGTCCCGCTCCAGACGATGGCGGAGCTGAAAAACAGGATCATTCTGTCCCTCCTGCAGGTCGTGGTGATTATCTTCTTCACGACGCTGACGATCTATCCGATCGTCCTGACGCTGAACCGGAGGCTGATCCGGCGGACCCGGGAACTCTTCCACGCCAATATCGGGATGCTCAAGGTCCTGGGCACGCAGCTCATCCGATGGCAACACGCTCTATGCGCTTGTTACAATTATGTTTTACTCCATACACACCATAAAATGATGAAAGGAGAACATGCGTCGTGAAAAAGCGATTCGCCTATTTGCAATGCGCTTTTCTCGGGCTTGCCCTCGTGGCAGGCAGTCTGGATGCGTTCGGCCGGCCTGATCCTGCTGATCCCGGTGCGCCGGTGCCGGAGGTCAATTACCGGTCGGCCTTTTCCGATTATCAGTCCTACCATGAGCCGGAGCCCGTTTCCTGGAAGCAGATCCACGAGGAAGTAGCGGGCGTTCGCGGTCATTTTGGGTTGCCGATGGCGATTTGAAGATGGTCATGGCCGGGGCACCGTCCG
>CAYSSF010000239.1:0-6106 GCA_964433455.1 uncultured Syntrophaceae bacterium | reverse complement strand
AGGTGGGGGATTTTGAAGTGGCCACAGATGGGGGATTTTGGGTGGCCGCCCGGGATTGCAGCCAGTTCAATGATCGTCGGCTTTGTGAGCAGGTCTTCGATGGGTATGGAAAAATAATTGTCAAACAGGTTCACCAGGCTGTTCAACCGCACAACCCCTGCACGCCCGATGTTTTTAGCATCACCGGTATAGCCGATTTGCTCAAATGTTTCCTGAAAGCACTTGATAAAATCTGCAATATTGAATTGTTGCCCCTTGCTGTCGCTGGTATAGGTATCAAGCCACCGGAAATCGGAATAGCAATTGTTAACCGACTCCTCGAAGATTTTGTCAAGCGGTGTGGACATGGATACCGCAGCGGCAAAGGCGGTCTTCAACGTCGATTTATAGGTTTCCAGCTTCACGTTCTTTGGCGGGATGAACGGATTGAATACGAACGGGGAAATGAAGTTCTTCCCGGGAGTGAAAACCTGCAATTCGGGGATGCTTTGCACCAATGCTCGGTACTCATTTTTTGCTGGTTCGATTACCAAAAACGGAATTTTATGGTCTTTCCACAATCTGTCCAGCAGACTCACAGAAAACGTCGTTTTGCCCGAGCCCGGCGTGCCGACTATCAGCATGTGCTTGGTCAAGTCTTTTAGAAAAAGGCCGATGGTGTCATTTTTTGAGGAAGATTTTAAGGTGCCGACCTTAATATCGCCGCCGCCGATGATGTTTCCCGTATAGGTGCGGCTTGCCTTGCTTGATTCGTTGACTGTAAGGCCTGCGGACACATTTTCATTGCCGATCGGAAGCCGGAAGAATTCAGAGGCCTCCTCTGCAGTAATAATATAGGGTAGACGATGATACGCATTAAGGGTTTGACCGGTGCTCCAAACATTTGCGTTCCTTTCGGGGTACCAAGCAGCAGCTCATTAACCGCCCAGGGAAGCGGATAAAAATTATCGTCTTTTTTGACATCATTTGGCATCAGCGGAATAAGCCGCAATTCATTGCTGATGTTCAGCTGCCCAAAGATCTTAGTGGAAATGGCATTGACGGCATGCGATGAGCCGAACACAAGGATATTGAAAGTAAAAAGAGCGGCATTTTTGTTTTTTGAATAATATTTATAAACTTCGGCGTGCTTTTCAGCCAAAGCGAAGCTGATGTTACCGACACCCTGTTCCATTATGCCTTTATTCAATGTATCAAGTGCCTGCGTCATTTTCCCGATCACATCCATTTCTCCAGCGGAATATGTACTCGGCATCAATTGAAATGAAACAGCGCTGTTGGGATGGTCGATCAGGGCGTTTACAATTCTGCTGAGGTCGTTTTCGGTAACAGGTAGTCTGTCAAAGGAAAAACATGAAGGCAGAATCTGGTTCTGCAAGTTCTCAATGCGCTCTTCCTTGACGAGGCCATTGATGCTCTCGTCATTTATCTTACGAATACGCTGCGACAGATTCTCAAATGACTCGCTCCTGTATTCGTATTTTCCGAAGTCCAATGTCGCTTGGCTGATACGGAAAAGGGAACTGAGGGTATTTTCGATCTCTTCCTTTGTATCATCTATGGCCCGGATGATCAGAAACAGGCTGATGCTTGCCTTGTGGGGTTGGTTTTTTACTTCCTCGGTACACCACAGAAACTCCAGAGAAATATCTTTGAATCTGCCATGCTTACTGAAGTTTAACTTATAAGTCTGGAAGATCTCGGAAAGCAGACGGGCCATGTCCTGCTTGTATTCGGTATGTATGTTGGGAGTGGTGGAATATCTTTTCTGAAGGATGGAAATATGAGGGATGGTGGTTATTTCAAGCGCTCCTAAACCGACGGATTCGCCATTGCTCAATTCAACAATAAAGATTTTCATACCCCCTCTCTGTCATATGAAAAAAATGTGCAAATGACAGGTGCCTCTCTCTCCACGAGGCACCTGAACATTTGCACGATAGTTTTTACTTCAGTTGCTGCTTTTTGTTTCTCAGCAGGCTTTTCATGCCATTGATAGAACGCTCGGCATCCCCCATGTTAAGGATTGAAGCTTGGAGAGAGCCACCTGATGTGGCGAGTTTAAAGTACTGATAATTAATAGGTATATCTTTACCGTCTTTGGTTTTATAATTCTTTGTATCGGATTGTGTCGAAGCAGAAACAATATCTCTGTAAAAGTATTCTTCTGTTGATTCTGATTTCTCATCAGTAGTTATTGAAAATCTGTACTTGTAGCAATAAACCTGTTCGGCAGAAAAGACGAAACTCACAGCTTCGTAGTTTGATGAACGAGGGATATTGTCCTTGCCCATTTTATATAAGAATCCCGAACGAATGTTTTCGAAGAAATACCCGTCAAATTGTATGGGGTCTGCTTCTTTAACCTGGTCTGCATCAAGACCGTGCTTTTTTAAAGCAAGATCTTTAAGATTTTTTACTTGATCCAGACAGGCCTGATCGATCTCGCTGTCAGTCGGCCGTCCTGCGGTATTCGAATAGATGAGGAAACCACCGATACCCGCAATAATGAGGCCAACGACAGCAGCAGCGCCTGAGCCCCCTGATGCACCACCAATAAAAATAATTCCACCGATAATTAATGCAATAATAGCGCCTTTAAAATTCTGACCCTCGAAATACTTCTTGTTGCGATTGTAATCCATGTGATTTCCTCCTTTATTATGGTTGATCCTGTTTTTGCGTTCTTTCTGTTTTTTTTCTGTTGGGGCCGGATCAACAGAAAATAAAAAACACCGAAGAGAACCGTCATCATGATGATGAAGCTGAAATCACCGCCGGCTGCGCCACCACCGCCCCCTCCTCCCGGTGCACCCATCGCATAGGCTAAATTCATCCACATAATACCCTCACTCACTTATATGGTCGATTCCTCTTTTATTATTGTATTAAATCTCTCCGGGTTATATTCCCCGGCGCTTGCGACGAAATAGAAAGTGTCGCTGATCCGGTAAGATACCCCTCAGCTTGCTGCGGGGTAGTTCATATTGAGATTGTGCATGACGAGATTCAAAATCAATGTTTCTGTCTATAATTTCATCTGTTCCGGCATGGGCTTTCCTAAAGTATCGAAAAGCATCTGTGCATCAGCAGGCGTTAGCTTGTTGTTTTTTGCTTCCTGCAGTTCATCGAGGTAGTTTGGAGTAATATTAAGATATTTTCTTTCATAATAATCATACTTTATATACGCAAAAAAAAGATAATACACTCCCCGTGGCTCGATCAGAATAGCAGCATTGATATAATCAATTGCTTTCTTGATATCGTTTACCGGAGTATTGAATGCCTTCTGGCCCCTCAATAAGCAAAGTGCCGCGTAAAAAAATGTTTCTGAATTATCAAAGTTATCTTCAACGGCTTTTTCGAAAGCCTCCAAAGCCTTATCATATAATTTCAGCTTCAGGTAGCACATAGCAATAGAGGTATTCAGCTCTTTGTTCTCAGGGTCGTTTGATAATGCGTTCTTGTATGTGCTGGCGTATTTATTTACAAGGGGGATAGGCATGGAGTAGACGCTGTTAAATGTAGTTATGACTACTGGCTGCTTGCAAAAAAGACATGTTTTTTGGCCAGCATCTACTGCAGCGCCACAGTTTGGACAATTTAATGCTATAATTTGATGTGCCATCACCAAAACTCTTTTCTTAATCCTGAATCCGGGACTACGATTTGAGTAATCGATTCACCCCTTTTGGGGTACCTTTGTTGACGGCATCACTACATCATGAGACTGGTGCTTGAATAAACTGGGAAAGTTTTTATACGCCTATTTCGGAAAAGTCAAATAAAATAAACTTTGGCTTCCATTGATTATCATTCGTACTCTTGCGTTTTTGACCATAACAGAGATTTGCGTGTTACAGGAAGAACATCCCCGCCCCGATCATCACCCGAAAAATGCCACCTTTCGGTCCATTATCAATAGATTGATCAGAAAAGCCAATCTGCGCCTTTGTATTTGTTGTCGGTAAGGTTGATCTTGATCAAGTATAAATCCGTGCTCATATGTACCTGCCAAGGATAGTAATTTAATATCGCACCCTCCGCTTAGCAGCATCAGGCGATGACTTTCCCATCATCGAGGCTCTCGCGGGGATGGCCCGCCTTGACCTCATCCGGCAGTCCGATGGCGATGATGGCCAAAATCCTGAGCGGGGGGGCGATACCCAGGATGGTGCGTACGAAATCCTCGGAGGTCGCTTCGGCGTCGTGTCTCCGGTTTCTTATCTGGATCCAGCAGCTTCCCAGGTTCAGGTCCGCGGCGGCCAGGTGCACGATCGTCGCGGCGATGGAACAATCCTCGATCCATACGTCGGATACGGTTTCATCGCCGCAGACCACCACCGCAAGAGAAGCGCCCTTCAGAAAAGTAGATCCGCTTTCCTTGCAGCGGGACAGCCTCGTGATAACCTGGGAATCCTGCACGAAGAAAAATTTCCACGGCCTGTTTCCCCGCGAAGAGGGCGACCGCAATACCGCCTCCTTCAGGTCATCGATTGCGGTCTGGGGAATTCGATCCTTCTTGAATTTTCGGATGCTTCTTCTTTTTCTCATCAGTTCCAGCATACGGTTCCTTTCATTTTTCTTGGCTTCCTCCCAGATCCGGTCCATTTCGGCCGGAGAGGGGCCTTTGGGGTTCTTTCCGCGTGCGGCCAATTCCCGTTCGACATGGGAAAAGCGGTCGATAAATTTCCGAAGCGAAGAGCGAAGCGCCGTTTCCGCATCCACCTTTGCAAAACGGCAGAGGTTGACCAGTGTGAACAGCAGGTCGCCCGCCTCGTCCCGGATCCGTTCCCCGTCTTTCGATTCCAGCGCGGCGCGGAATTCGGCCAGTTCCTCTTCGACCTTGTCCATGACCCCGGCGATATCGGGCCAGTCGAATCCGGCCTCCGCGGCCCGGGCGGTGATCCGCTGGGCCGTTGCCAGCGCGGGGAGAGAACGGGGGATGCCGTCGCAGATCGGGGACCCTTTATCTCCCTTGTGTTCCACCTCCGTCTTGATCCGCTCCCAGTTGGCGCGGACCTCCTCGACGCCCTTGACCGTGGCGTCGCCGAAGACATGCGGATGGCGGCGGATCATCTTGGCGCTGATCTCCGCGAGGACGCCGGCGATGTTGAATTCACCCGCCTCCTCCGCCATCCGGGCGAGAAAGAGAATCTGGAAGAGGAGATCGCCGAGCTCCTCCCGTATGTGATCCGCCGAGGGGCCTTCCAGGGCTTCGAGAACCTCATACGCCTCTTCGATCAGATAACGGCCGATATCCCCCTTGTTCTGCGCCCGGTCCCAGGGGCAGCCGCCGGGGGAGCGCAGCTTGACGACGATTTCCAGCAGTTCCCGGAATTTCTCTTCGGCGTCGGCGGGCGGTTTCAAGGAATGGCCTTTCCCAGAAGTTCCACGATGTGAAAAACGGGCTGTTGCATCCCGAGCTCGCGGAGGCCCCAGGCGAGCTGGAGGTGGCAGCCGGGATTGGCGGTGACCAGGGCGTCGGCGCCGGTGGCCCGGACATGGCCGAGTTTCCTCTCGAGAATCCGGCGGCTCGTCTCCAGTTCCTTCAGCGCGAAGGAACCCGCCATGCCGCAGCACCAGTTCGATTCCCTCATTTCCCGCAATTCGACCCCGGGGATCGCCCGGATCACCTGGCGCGGCGGGCCGGAAAGGCCCTGGCCATGTACGAGGTGGCAGGGCTCGTGATAGGTGACCGAGAGGGGCACCGGCCGGAGTTCTTCGGTCCGGATGCCCGCTTCCGCGAGGAATTCGGAGATGTCGCGGATCTTCGCCCGGAAACGGATCCCCTTTTCATGGTCGCCGGGTCCATCCAGCAATTCCTCGTATTCCTTGAGCGCACAGCCGCAGCCGGCGCAGTCGGTCACAATGAAATCGACGTCCAGCGAGAGGAAGAGGTCGATGTTGATCCGGGCGAGACGGCGGGCGGTTTCGCGCTCTCCTTCGGCCAGATGGGGCGCCCCGCAGCACTTGACCTCCCTCGGCGTGACGACATCGAAACCCTGGTGGGAGAGGATGCGGGCCGTCTGGCGGGAGACCTCCGGGAAGACCAGGCTCATCGCGCAGCCGAGGAAGAAGCCGACGCGGCCCCGTTTTTTGCCCA
>CAYSSF010000238.1:0-6133 GCA_964433455.1 uncultured Syntrophaceae bacterium | reverse complement strand
ATCGGAAACGGAAACTGGCTGCATTGGAGTCTGAACTTTATGTATCGTTGTAGGGCTATCACCCCGGAACATTGGAGCCACTATCGCAAAGGCTATGGATGGCATTGTTTCGCGCTTGTTGTGACAAACAAAACGAATAGAAACATTGAAATCGTGTGGGATAAAACCCTTTTCGTAACGAACGGGACAACGAGTGGCCGATTCATGTTTGAGGGAGTGGTCTATAAAGCCCGAAATAGCCAAAAGCCTAATGATATTGTATTTGGGAATACTAAATTTTCCAGACTAATTTTACCTAACGCCCTCGTAGAATATATGGGAAGGCCGTCCACAATTGGTTGGTTTCACAACACAATACCGCAAGGTGAAAATGGCATATACATTACAATAAAGGTAGACGATAAAGAAATCGGCGAAAAGGTGATGGTTAATATTCGGAAGGAATAAAGCAAGTAAGGAAGGCAAAAACGGCATGGAAGAACGGATCAAGGAGCTTGAGGAAAAGGAAAAGTCTTTGATGCTTCAATCCATCGAAGGCGCAAAAGCGGGGGCCGTCTCCCCTACTCTATCGCGGGAGCTTGCAGAGGTCCGGCGGGAACTGAAACGCTTACGGCGGGTTGCCACGATGAAGGCAAATAGGACGGAGCCGGTCCTTGATTCAACCATATCGATAAACGTCAATCAGGCTACACGTGATAAAATAGCGGCGCTTGCAGCATCAAAGGCCATGACCCTTTCAGAATATATGCGATTTCTGCTTGATGAACTCATGGCCGCGCAAGCTGTTGATTTCAGTAGTGGATTAAAACCCCTTCAAAATGGGGGTAAGGTGGATTTTAAACATTAAAATTTGGGCTATGTGGATTATAATACATAACACAAATGTCTCATAAGCTGCATTATGTAAACTACTATCGAGTGGTGGAGGAAAATTAGGGGAGCCGGGACAATGAAACCATGTAAAGATTGCGGAAAAGAAATATCGGATTCTGCGAGACATTGCCCTCATTGCGGAGCTTATATATGGCATGGAATTGAAATAAAGGCCGTCATATTCCTTCTGGCGCTTATCATTTTTTTGTTTTGGTGGATAGATCGGTTATAATTAAAATTGAAAATGTTGGAGCCGAAAAAGACCCTGGAGAAATCCGGTTTTTTTGTGTTTCTGCTGCTTACATTGTGCTTACTATTATTTTTTAATCCTTTTTTCTGATTCGGTTTAAATATCTTAAATACTTGTTTTCATTTGGTGCCTGGGGCGGGAATCGAACCCGCACAGCCTCAAGGACCGAGGGATTTTAAGTCCCTTGCGTCTACCAGTTCCGCCACCCAGGCCGGTGTCATTGTGCGGGAAATTTATATGCTTTTCGAAAATGGGTGTCAAGGAATTCATTTCCCTTCCTCTTTCGATTCAGCACCTGAAATTACGGATGATCCTAGCCTTTCCGGCAAGCCAAAACTCCCATGATCTTTTAATGGAATTTCAGCGCGTATTGTGCGAATCTGCGGCGGATTTCGCGAGGTGATTTTTGATGAACAGCGCCCATGAAAAAACCGACATCCTGATCACCGGCGGTACGCTCCTGACGATGGCGCCACCCGGTCAGATCCTCGAGAACCAGGTCATCGGGATCCGCGACGGGAAGATCCTCTTTGTTCAACCGGGCCCCCCTTCCCTCCCCTGTTCCCTGACCGCCCGTGAGACCATCGACGCCTCCGGCTGCATCGTGATGCCGGGATTGATCAATGTCCACAGCCACCTTGCGATGACCTGCTTTCGAGGCCTGGCCGACGACCTTCCGCTGATGACCTGGCTCAACGACCACATCTTTCCCGCCGAGGCGAAGTTCGTCGATCGAAAGAGCGTCTATGCAGGCGCGATGCTGGCCATCGCCGAAATGATCCTCTCGGGGACCACGACCTTCTGCGACGGCTATTTCTTCGAGGGCGAGGTGGGCCGGGCCGCCATCGCGGCGGGAATGCGTGGCGTCATCGCCCAGGGGTTCATCGATCTCCCTACACCCGACCGGCCTTCACCTTCCGAACAGGCCGCCCTTGCAGAGCGTTTCGTGGAACAGTGGCGAGATCGCTCCACACTGGTCACCCCTGCCCTGTTCTGTCACTCCGCCTATACCTGCTCGCCGGAAACACTGCAGGCCGTCAAGGCGGTGGCGCGCCGCACCGGGGTCTCTTTCCAGATCCACCTGGCGGAAACCCTTGAGGAAGTCCGCCTGATTGGGGAGCGCTACGGCAGGAAGCCAGTGCAGCACCTTCGAGATCTCGATCTACTCGATGAAGAGACCATCACCGCTCACGATATCTGGCTGGATGGGGAGGAACTCGATCTTCTTGCAGCGGGCAGGGTCAAGGTCGCGCATGACCCGGAGAGCAACATGAAACTCGGCGCAGGGGTAGCCCCTGTCCCGGAGATGCTGCGCCGTGGGATCGATGTTGGGCTGGGGACGGACGGCTGTGCGAGCAACAACGATCTCGATCTCTTCGGCGAGATGGCGATGGCCGCAAGGCTTCACAAGGTTTTCTCCGGAGATCCGACGGTCATGCCGGCGGAAAAGGTTGTCGAGATGGCGACCATCGGCGGGGCGCGCGTCCTGGGCATGGCGGACCGGATCGGTTCCATCGCCCCGGGCAAGGAGGCGGACATCATCCTGGTTGACATGGGAAAACCTCATCTGACACCGCTCTATCACCCCTTTTCCCAGCTCGTCTATGCTGCCCGCGGTTCCGACGTAGCAACCAGCATCATCGGCGGAAGGATCGTCATGAAGGACCGCCACCTTCTTCATCTCGACCTTGCGGCGGTCATGGATGAGGTCCGCGCCATTGCCGACCGGATCAGGGAAGCGGGTTTCCACCATAGGGCGGGTTGTTTGTGAATCCGAACTTCTTAAGGATATCGGAGGTTTCATGAAAACGACGTTATCGGGCAAAATAGCGCTATCCTTTTTAATCCTGACCCCCCTCCTCTTCCCGGTCTTTGCCGGCGCCGTTCCACGAGAGGTTACCCTCTTTCCCAACTCGGCCCGCGTTACGGAGGCAATCCGGATTTCCCCGCAATCCTTTGCTCCGGGAAGCTTCAAGGCCTTGGTGACCCTGCCTGCCCAGGCCCTTCCCGACTCGTTGACCACACGTCTCGATCCGGATTCTCCGCTGAAGATCGAGGATCAATCCTGGCAGCAGATCAGCCGAACGGATGACGGAAGGATCGTCGACCTGCGAAGTCAGCTCCGGCAGGCAAGGGGCGAAAGGATCGGCATCGTAGCAGAGATCCAATCCCTGGAGACCCAGATCCAGTTCTGGCAGTCTCAAGCCAAGGCGAAGGCGGGAACCGCCGGGGAGGCGGCCGGCCTCGCGGTGCAGATCGGAAAGAGCGTCAAAAAGGATACGCAGGAGAAGTTGACGCTCGAACCGGAGATGGAGCGGTTGGATAAAAAAATCCGGGAGCTTCAGGAGGAGATCAACCGGATTGCCGGCCAGAAAGAGACGCTCTGGCAGGTGACGCTGATGCTGTCCGGTTCAGCCGTGCCAGAGGCCGATCTGACGTTGACCTATACCTTGAACGGGTGCGGCTGGCTGCCGCTCTACCGTCTCGACGCGAGGCCCCGCGAAGGGGTGATCCGCTTTGCCTGGGAGGCGGAGATCTGGCAGGGTTCCGGCATCGACTGGAACCAGGTCAATACGAAGCTTGCGACCCTCCAACCCCGCTCCGCGCTTGCGCCTCCGGAGCTGCCCCCCTGGATCATCCGCCCCCGTCCCGAGCCGCGTCCGCTCAAAGGGCGCCAAAGAGACGAAGTCATGATGGCCCCGATGGCCGGGGCGGCCCTCTACGCCGAGGCACAGGATGCCGCCACCGTACCGAGCGAGACGCGTCAGGCTACCTACGCCGTCTGGGACCTCGGGAAGAAGACGATCCCGGCGGGATCGCGCCAGCGGATGAAGATCCGCGAGGAGACATGGCAAGCCGACTTTGTCCATCTTCTCCGCCCCAGCATGACTTCCCAGGCATTCCTGCAAGCCTCCGCAAAGCTTCCGGAAGCAAGCGAAGCGCCCTCCGGCACGGCGACCTTTCTGATCGACGGCGCCGTCCTTGGAAAGCGACCCTTTTCCTTTGCGGGTCAAGAGGGTACCTTTTCCTTCGGGAGCGACCCCCTGGTCACCGCCCAATCGCTCCTCGTCTCAAGGAAATCGGGGGAGAAGGGGTTGATTGTCGACCGGCAGACGCAGGAGTGGATCTGGCGCACGGAGATCCACAATGCGGGGAGATCGGCGATCCGGGTGCGCCTTGAAGAGCCCCTTCCCCAGCCGCGGGACGAGCGGATCCGGATCACCTTTCAGTTGGAACCGGAGGCGAGCGAGAAGAGCTCTTCCGAGATGCTCTGGCGGATGGAGATCCCGGAAGGCCAGAAACGGTCCATCTTCACCACAATCCGGCTGGAGGCGCCCAGGGAGATGGAACTGGATCTCGGTTGGAGGCGCTGAAGCGGCCAACGGCGGACAAAGATGAAGCTCGGCATCCCTCCTCTTCTGCGCGGCGGCCGCCCATCCAGTCATTCATGAGCGCAACAGCATGAAATTACGTCTACTATACGAAACGACCTTTATAATACATCTTGTCGGTATGCAAAGCTTTTCACCTGAGAATGACGGGGTTCCGGTGACCGACGGTTCTAATTGAACAGAGCCGATGGCTTGTGATATGAGCCCCGAACGAATACGGATCAAGGAGCGCCAATGGCTGAAACGGTGGACATTCTGATTACCGGCGGAACGGTTCTGACGCTGGACGAGAAGGAGTCGAAACTCGAAGGGGGCGCCATCGCCGTCGATAAGGATGCGATTGTCGCGCTGGGCAGCAGGGAAGATCTCCTCGCCGCGTACCGGGGCCGGGTGCTGATGGATGTTCCGGGATCGATCATCATGCCCGGCCTCGTCAACGCCCACACCCACGCGGCCATGACCTGCTTTCGCGGAATCGCCGACGACATGGAATTGATGGAGTGGCTCAACGACTACATCTTTCCGGCCGAGGCCCGAAATGCGGATCCAGAACTGGCCTATTGGGGAAGTATGCTCGCCTGCGCGGAGATGATCAAATCGGGAACGACCACCTTCTCCGACATGTATATTTTCGAGGAGGAGACGGCCCAGGCGGCCAAAAAGGCCGGGATGCGCTGTCTGCTGGGGGAGGTTCTTTTCGATTTCCCCTCCCCAAATTTCAAAACGCCCGCGGAGGGGTTGGCCTGCACCGAAAAGCTGATCCGGAAATGGGCCGACGATCCCCTGATCAACATCATGGTGGAACCCCACTCGCTTTATACCTGCTCACCGGAGCTTCTGATCGCCTCCAAGGCATTGGCCGATCGTTATCAGGTGCCGCTGGCAACGCACTTTCTGGAAAACAAGACCGAGGCGAAGCAGTTGAAAGAAAAGCTCGGCAAGCGGGCCTCCACGTTTCTCAAGGAGATCGGACTCTTGGATGAGCGGTTCATCGGCTTTCACTGCGTGATAATGGACGATGAGGACATCGGCCTCTTCGCCGATCGCGGCTGCAAGGTGGTCCACAACCCGGAGAGCAATATGAAACTCGCTTCCGGCGTGGCCCCAGTCTCCGCGATGCTGAAGGGGGGGGTTGTCGTCGGATTGGGAACGGACGGCTGCGCCAGCAACAACAATCTGGACATGTTCCAGGAGATGGACACTGCCGCAAAATTGGAGAAGTCGGCCCGTCTCGATCCCACCGTGATGTCCGCCCGCACCGTTATCCGGATGGCGACCCGCAACGGCGCCGGAGCGCTGGGTCTCGAATCCCTGATCGGCACGCTGGAGGTGGGGAAAAAGGCAGATCTGTGCATCGTGGATATGAACAAACCGCACCTGACACCGATGTACGAAGAATACTCCCACCTGGTCTATGCGGTAAACGGAGCGGATGTGGATACGGTCCTGATCAACGGCAGGATCGTCATGCAAAACCGGAAGCTTCTGACGATCGACGAGGGCGAGGCGATGCGGCGTGTCCGGCAGATCGCGGAGCGCGTCCGGCGAAGCCTTCAAACAAAGTGCTGAGGACTGAGTGCTGAGTGGAGTAGAGGCAGGTTTCTAACCTGCCCCTACA
>CAYSSF010000237.1:0-6164 GCA_964433455.1 uncultured Syntrophaceae bacterium | reverse complement strand
CTTTTTGAGAAAGGCCCGGTATACAATGGGGGCAAAATATCCCGCATTGAGCAGGCCGCTGAGCACCAGGACGGCCAACGGCAGCAGTTCTCCCGCCTGCAGGGCGCCCAGGCCAAGCTGCCACTTGCTGATGAATCCGTTGACGGGCGGAAGACCCGCCAAGCCGATGGCGCCTATGGTGAAGGCGCCCATCGTCCAGGGCATTGCTCTGCCGATCCCATCCATATCACTGATCTTTTCCTTATGATGGGTCACATAAATGGCGCCGGCGCAGAAAAACAGCGTGATCTTCATCGTGGCATGGTTGGCGATATGGAGAAGCCCGCCGATCAGCGACGCCGGAGAAAGCAGCGCCGCCCCAAGAACGATGTAGGATAGATGACCCACCGTGGAGTATGCCAACCGGTGTTTGAGGTTGTCCTGCCGAAACGCAAGCAGCGAGGCCACGATGATGGTGACGCCCGCAACAACGGCCAGGATCGTGTTCAAGTCGAATTGTCGCATCAACGTCGGTCCGAAGACAAACCCGACGACCCGTACGACGCCGAACACGCCCGATTTGACCACCGCCACCGCGTGCAGCAGGGCGCTTACGGGAGTGGGGGCGACCATCGCGGCGGGAAGCCAACTGTGCAGCGGCATCACGGCGGCCTTGACCCCGACGCCGCCCAGAAACAGCAGAAACAGAACCGTCATCGCGGACGCCGAGAGGAGGGCATCGCCGAACATGCCGCCCGCCCGGAAATCCAGCGTGCCGGCGATCCGGTAGGTCCAGGCCGTGGCGGCGATCAGCAGGACGCCCGCCGTCAAGGTATAGAGGAGATACTTTCTCCCCGCCGCGATCGCGATCTTCGTCTCCTTGTGAATCACCAGCGGATAGGTGGCGATCGTGAGGATTTCGTAAAAAAAGACGAAGGTCAGCAGATTGGCCGCAAAGGCAATGCCGACCGTGGCGGAGAGACAGACGGCAAAAGAGGCGAAGTAGCGGGTCTGCTTGTGTTCCGCGATCCCTCGCACATAGCCGATCGAATAGATGGAGGTCAGAATCCATAAACCGGAGGCGATCAAAGCAAAAAACACACCGAAGGTGTCCGCCCGGAGCGCCAGCGCGATTCCGGGCGATATCTCCCAGAAGACGAATTCGGCGACGCGTCCCGCCAGGGCGCCCGGCAGGAGCGAGAAGACGAGAGCGAATTTCACAAGACTTGCGGCCAGGGTCCAGAATTCCCGCAGATTGACGTGCCGGGAACTCATCAGGATCGGCAGAACCGCCGCCAGTGAAACCATCACCGCATAAAACGGGATAAAGGATCTGTATAGTTCAGGATCTGTCATTGCCTCGTATCGTTCTCATTCCCAACGGGATGATCCGTTGAATCACTCCTTTCACGATCGTTGCGTTCAGTAACCCGAGCAGCAGCAGGGAGAAGGAGAGGACGACGGCAGGAATCATCAGGGCGTATTCCTCTTCGCCCGCAACGAACCCCTTCTTCCTGCTCGGTTTCGGGGCCGGCGTTCCTTCCGCACCCTGCGTCGCAGGCGGGACCAGATAGACCTTTTCCAGAATGCGAAAGAAATAAACCGCATTCAGCAGACTGCTGACGAGAATAACCGCCAGAAACACCCAGTTTCCCTTGTCGATCGCCCCCAGGGCGAGGTACCACTTGCTGAAAAAGCCGGCCGTGGGAGGAAG
Organism: uncultured Syntrophaceae bacterium; assembly: GCA_964433455.1. Taxonomy (GTDB): domain Bacteria; phylum Desulfobacterota; class Syntrophia; order Syntrophales; family UBA5619; genus UBA5619. The sequence goes on along the minus strand of CAYSSF010000237.1, from coordinate 4,471 downwards.
GCCGATCATCGAAAGGGCCGCCAGCGTAAAGGCGGCCATGCTCCAGGGGAGTTTATTGCGGTACGTCGCATCCAGTCTGGAGATATCCGAATGACCGGCGTTTTTCCTCAAGTTCGCTGCGACCAGAAACAGGGTCCCCTTCATGAAGGCATGATTCAGGATGTGGAGCACCGCGCCGATATAACCGAGGGGGTTGGCCAGCCCGATCCCCAGGCCGATATAGCCGATCTGGGCAATGCTGCTGTAGGCCAGCATTCTTTTCATCTCGTTCTGGGCCATCGCCATCACCGAACCGTAGATGATGCCTATGGCGGCAAGCCAGCCGATCAGCTCCGTAATCGGCAGTGTCACGCTGACGAATCGGACATCGAAGACAAAAAAGAGGAGGCGGATCAGCACGTAGGCGGCGATCTTCGTCCCGATCGGGGCGACAAGCGCCGACGTGGTTGAGGGGGCATAGGTGTAACAATCGGGCAGCCAGCCGTGGAGAGGAAAGAGCGCCATCTTGATCCCCATCCCGATGACCATGAGCGCGATGGCGGCCACGACGGCCGGATTTCCCTGAACCAATGGAAGGATGTTTCTGAGATCCGCCATGTTGAGAGAGCCGGTGACGATATAGATAAAACCCAGCCCCAGCAGATAAAATGAGGCGCCGATGGTCCCCATGATCAGGTAGCGGAAGGCGGCGACCGGCGCCTGCTTCTCGCCAATGCCGATCAGCCCGTAACCGGCCAGGGAGAAGATTTCCAGGAACACGTAGAGGTTGAAGAGATCGCCCGTCATGACGATGCCGTTTGCACCGCAGACAAACAGCAGCACCAGGGAATAATAGGGAACCGATTTCCCGGAAATCTCCTTCGCCTTCAGGCCGCCGGCATGACACAGGACAGCAAAGGCGACGACGTTCACGATTAGAGCGACAAATGCAGAGAGGGAATCCAGAACGTATTCGATTCCGATCGGAGGCATCCAGCCGCCGAAATGATAGCTCAGCGGACCGACGTTCCATACGCGGAACATGTTGTAAGCGGAGATCGCCACGGAACCCAGAGAGGCCGCCACCGCGACGAGATAGGCCGCGCCCGTCTTCCTGATCGCCAAAACAGGGATCATGATTGCCGCGGCCAGCAGCAGCAAAGGGACCAGCACCGGCGAGTTCTGTATCATCACGATGATTTCATCCGTTCCAAGAGTATCGGTTCGTGCAGCGTTTTATAACGCCGGTAAATGGCGATGACCAGCGAGAAGGCGACGCCGCTCGTCGCCACGCCGACCACGATGGCCGTAAGCATCAGGCAGTGCTGTAACGGGCTGATGTACTTCGCGGCATCGGCCGCGCCGATCAGGGGGTCCAATACGGGAACGGTCGCTGACCACTTCACGGCGCTGGACACGTAAAACATGATGATCGCAACCTGGAAGATGGTCATGCCGATCAGTTTCTTCGCCAGATTGTTCTTAAAGATCATCCCGTAAAGGCCCAGGATCAAAAGAAAAATGATGGCCCAATAGGCATAATGGCCCAGCAAAAAGTCAATCATGGGGGTATCCTTCCAGCAGGTCGTCGTAAATGGCGACCAAAATCGCCATCACGGCCAGACCGACGCCGATCTCCACCATCAGGATGCCGATGGAGCGAAGTTCGGGGGCCGTGAAACCGGCAAAGGGAAGAAAACCGTAGTTCAGGAACTCTCCTCCGGAGAGCATGGCCCAAAACCCGGTGCCGAAATAGATGAGCACGCCGACGGAGCCCAACGGAGTGCCCAGGGTGGTCTTGAACTGCAGTTGCCCGATCTCTCGACCGGCGGAAAGCCGCATCAACAGCAGGGAGGCAGCCATGATGGTGCCTCCCTGAAATCCGCCGCCGGCGCTGTAATGCCCGTGAAAGATGACATACAGGGCAAAGAGCATGATAAAGGGGGAAACCATGCGGCTGACCATCAATATGATCGGGTTGCTCTTATAGCTGATCATCAGGATTTACTTTTCTTTCTCCGCAATATCAGAAAACAGATAAGCCCCGCCGTCAGAATCACCGTCTCTTCGCCCAGGGTGTCGTATCCGCGGTAATCCGCCAGGATGACCGTGACCATATTCGGTGTATTCGCGTCCCTGTTGGCGTTCCGAATATAATAGGAAGAAGCTCCCTTGGATCCGCTCGGGCTTTTCTCGCGGTGCATGACGGCATCGACGTCGCCGCGATTGGGCAGCCCCAGGGAGGCATAGATCAGCAAGACCCCGAAAGTGATCAACAAAAGCACGTTGACGATCTTCAATCGCTGCTTCTCCTCGATGTTTGAAAAATCAAGACCACGAAAAAGATACCCGTCACGCCCGCGCCGACGACGGCTTCGGTAAAACCCACGTCGATTGCGCCCATGACGACATAAATCAGCGCGGATATGAAGCTGAAGGCTGTAAGGGTTACGACTGCGGTCAGGAGATCCTTGATATAGAGCGAAAGAATGGCGGTGACGATTAAGAAAACAAAGAGGACTATTTCAATTTCCCAGTACATGACTCGCCCTCCTCTCCCTTGTCTTTCCTGAACCAGGGCATGAGCCCGCTGTGCAGCGCCGCATTGGCAAGCGCATGGGTGCCCGTGGGATTCGTGAGCAAAACAAAGATCAGGGCGAAGAACAGCTTGGCGCTGTTGAGAGTCAACCCCTCGATCAGCATCAGTCCGAAGATCACGAGCATGATGCCCAGCGTGTCGCTTTTCCCCGTGGCATGATTCCGGCAGTAAAAGTCCGGAAGCCTGATCAACCCGATACCGCCGGTCAGAAGGAAAAAAGCGCCGGCGATGACGGACGCTATGCCAAAAATATCCGCTATCATTCTTTCGATTTTTCCGTTCCTAAAAATTTGGCTATGGCGATGATGCCGATAAAATTGAGAATGGCATAGGCCAGCATAATATCGACAAACATGTCGAACCGATTATAGGCATAGCCGATCGTGAGGATCAGCACCATCGTTTTCGTTCCGATCGCCCCGGCGCCCAGCATCCGGTCAAAGATCGTCGGACCCTTGACAACCCGGTAGAGCGGGATGAAGATGATGACGGTCAACACGACCGAGTAATAGACGAAGAATCGATTCATCGCAATCCGTCGGCGCTTTTAATGATTTCAACATCACTGACCACCTGCCCCGGCCTCTTCTCGTAGAGCCTGGCCACCTGTCCCGGCAAGGTTCCGTCGATGATCCCCGTGGAGCAGGCATCCATCAGGGCGTGGACCAGGAACTCATCCTCCTTGATTTCCAGCGTGATCGTCCCCGGGGTCAGCGTAATGGAATTTGCCAGTACGACCCTGGAACTCACATTTTTGAGCTTCGTTTTAAAACGCAGCAACGAGGGATCAAAGGGACACCTGGGGTGCAGCACGCAACGGGCCACCTGCAGGCTGGAGACGACGATCTGGATGATCAACCAGGGAATATAGAAGCTGAGTCTAAGAAGACGGCTGAAACTCAAGCTGGCCGACCGCTCCTCTTCCAACGCAAAAAGACGCCTTCTGAGGGGATAATGGATCAACATCACGAGAGCAACGGAAAATATTCCGAATGAAACGTGCATCAGATCGTAATGCCCGCTCAAAAGTAGCCAGAAGATCAGCAGCAGGACGGTCTGAATGATCGTATTTCGTAAATATTTTGATTTTCTGGATGATTTCATTTCAAAAAACCCGTGCTGATCTGTCCTGCCGGCAACGTCGACGGATACTGCGCACCTTATATTTTATGTTTGTCCGTTTTGCAACCGAAAGATGCGTAAAAAATATCGGCCCATTTTCACACTTCGTCGCCGGGGTGCGGCATCATCGTTTTTTTGATCTCCCGCCAAAGGAGTTCCTTACCCTCGCCAGTTTTCGCGGAGAAGGCCATCAGCGCCGGTTCCCGGGAAAAGCGGATCTTCTCTGCGATCAAACGCCGCCGGTTCGCAAACACATTTTTCGACACCTTGTCCGTCTTCGTCAGGCAGATGAGGAAAGGGATACGGTAGCATTGCAGCCACTCCATGAGTTGCAGGTCCTCCGCCGATGGATCCCGCCGGACGTCGAGAATCACGACGACGAGCCGCAGCGTGTCGCGCTCGCGGAGGTAGGTCTCGACCATCGGCCCCCACTGTTTCCGGATCGCTTCGGGGACCTTCGCATACCCGTATCCGGGCAGATCGATGAAGGCGAACCGTTCATTGACGCGGAAGAAATTGATCTCCTGCGTCCGCCCCGGCGTATTGCTGGTCCGGGCAAGCCCCTTCCGGTTCAGGAGGGTGTTGATGAGGGAGGATTTCCCCACGTTGGATCGTCCGGCAAAGGCGATCTCGGGAAGCGAGGCAGCCGGATAATGGGCCGGCTCCTTCGCGGAGAGCACAAACTCGGCGGATAGAATTTTCATGCGATCGGCGGCCTCCTGCGCAGGCGTCAAAAAAAACTCCCCTGAAAAGGCGCCGTGCTTCTCAGGG
>CAYSSF010000236.1:0-6167 GCA_964433455.1 uncultured Syntrophaceae bacterium | reverse complement strand
GGTTGTCGGGAATTCGGATGCCGGTGGTTTGCCGCTTGGGGAGGATGATCTTGGGGACGAGCCGGGACGCCTCGAGAACAAAGGTATAGGGCCCCGGGAGGAGGCGTTTCATGATCTTGTAGGCGTCATCGGAGACCCTCGCATAACGGCTGATATCCTTGAGGTCGGCGCAGATGAAACTCAGCGGCTGCTTTCGGTCGCGGCGCTGGATCTCGTAGATCCGCTCGATCCCCTTCTTGTTGAACAGATCGCACCCCATCCCGTAGACCGTGTCGGTCGGATAGATGACAATCCCGCCGCCGCGGAGAGTCTCCACCGCCCTGCGGATCAGCCGCATCTGGGGGTTCTGATTGTTGATGGCGATCAGCATTCTGTCTCTGTCCGATGCCGGGAAGCCTTCCCGGTTCTTAATGATATCATCTATCAGAAACAGGCGCGATGATCAATGAAATATTGGGGGTGCGACCTTTGGGGGATGGGCGAGGATCGACCTGTATTTTTGCGGAACAGGGCGGGGCGCCCCTTTGTCGTCTACGAGAGTGCCAGCCGGACAGGCAGCAGGATGCAAGGTTTTGCATTTATTTCGTGCTTCAAAACAATCCATGCTTGCTCTTGACAATTGTGATATGAATATGGAAGCAGAAGGTAATCGATGCATATTTTCCGTCCCCTTGCCGACTCATTGAAGGAGGGATCGGAAAAGAAGGCAACCACGCCAATTGCAAAGGGCACGGAGACGATCCTGCTGGTGGATGATGAAAAGATGGTTCTGGAAGTGAATAAGGAGATGCTGGAGCATCACCGGAGAAGCCAGGACCATCATGGACCGCGGCTGTAACGGATTCATCCAGAAGCCCTTTCAGCTCGAAAAACTCTCCGGGAAGATCCGGAACTTGCTGGACTGAAACGGGAAAATGCCTTTGAATTCAATGACCTTTGAATTCATTTGACATGCAAGACCGTTCTTCCTATACTCCAACCGTTAAAAAGCAATCCCTTATCAGTTTCAGCGGAACGGATGCAGGGGTTGCTCCTTCTCTTCCTCTCGCAGGAAGAGAGACAGAATCCGAAATGGGAGGTTTCTATGCCGGTAAAACCAACGGAACATGAAGATGAGTATTTCGCGCGGATAGAACGGGAGATGAAGGAGAAGATCGCGGAGCAGAAGAAGAAACATGCATCAAAAGAGGAAAGAGAGAAACTGAAGGAACTGCACTTTATGAAATGTCCGAAGTGCGGTATGGATCTTATCGAAATTGATTTCAACGGCATGAAGATCGATGAATGTACAGACTGTAGAGGAATGTGGCTTGACGCAGGTGAGTTCGATGCAATGGCGAGGATGGGCAAACCTGTCCTGAAAAAGCTTTTTAATGTGTTCAGGAAATGATGCCTTTGTGAAAAGTCAAAAATCCACCATCAATGTCATCCCGGAGAAAGCCTGCATCCATAAATATCAGATGGTTTATATAAAAATGCCCCTTTCCTTGTATCCCTCCCCCTCGACGGGGGAGGGAGGGTGGCCGGCCTGACCGCCGGTATCCGCAAAGTACCCGAATGTGCGAATGAGGCTGACGATCGTTCCCGTCAATCCAAGCGCGGGAGCAAGTCTCGCCATGCTGCAGATGATTTTGTCGGATGCCTCATACTGGTTGCAAATGATAAAGGCTTCCTTCTGCAGGATATGTTTGATCTCATCCTTGGTGTAATTATAGGAAATGAGTTCCACGGCAGCTTTCAGATAGCCGCCGGGCAGTTTCTCACCCGTCCTCTCCAGCACACGAATGCCGTCTTTCCGATAAGCACGGGCCAGAGTCACCTCTTACAACGAATGGAACAACCATGATGGAACGACGGATCTATTATGAAGACACGGACGCCTGGGGAGTGGTCTATTACGCCAATTACCTGAGGTATCTCGAACAGGGTCGATCAGAATTCCTGCGGGCGCGCGGTCTTTCCATGGGGACACTCCATGAACAGGGATATCTCATACCGGTGATGCGGCTGGAGATCGACTATCTTGTACCTGCCGTCCTGGATGATTTGATACGGGTCGAAACGGCTGTGCTGGAGATGACCAACGCGACCTGTATGCTGGGCCAACAGGTGGTTCGCGTTTCCGATGGGGAAACACTCGCGGATGCCAAAGTAACGCTGGCCTGTCTCGGACCGGGGAAAAGGGCACGAAGGTTGCCTGAAGGAGCTGATGCAGGCCCTCAAAAAGGGAGACAGGGACAATAATCCATAAAGGACTAGGCATCATGACGGGGCTGTGGTTGCTCAGAGGGGCTATAATGGATTTTTATTGCAGCGGGAATGGGATTCGAAACCTTTCCAGGATACCTCGCTTGGCCTGCCTGTCGGTCATGTTGCTGGTGTTGGCAGGCTTCGCGGCGATCACGGGCGGCGGAAGGTGAAAAACCGCCTGCCCCGGAAGGGCCATGGTCGGTCGAACTGCATCTAAAGCGTTATTTCGGCAGCCATACATCCTATGAATTCGGCAATCCCGAGTTCAGGCGCAGCTTTTCCCGCTTTTCCGCGGGGCTGGAAGTGCTCAGAAGTGTATCCGGGGAATCGGATGGTTCGTTCAAGGATTCGGACTGGGATGACGATACCCAACCGAGCGTCAAGAATGTCTACTCGGAATCACAATCCCGCATAGAGCCAAGTTATATGGTCCGGGGCGATGTGGATCTGAAGGTTGCGGACTGGCTGGGACTGCCTGCCGGGTTTGATCTGCGACCGGTTGTCGGAGTCCGTTGGCAGCGGCTGGAACTGCTTGCCCATGATGGCGTCCAGGTTTATCCGGCCCCGGGAGACGATACGCCGCCGAACCCTCTTCCGGGCGATATCATTCGTAGTGCTACAGTTCGTGTCCCGTGGGAAGCAACTGCAAATAGCCGCCTGGGTATAGCCAGCTTTTACTCCTTCTCCCACTTTAACCGGAGAACTTCTTTTATGGTACGCATGGATAACCTTTCTGCCGTCATCTTGACCTTCCAGGTTTTTCCCGAGAGCTCTATCGGTTTTCATTGGGTTTATCCAGCGTGATCTACACCCTCTCCAGGGGGTGGCGGAATCAATCGGAATCGGGTGGCGGCTTGCGCCGGAATACGCACAGACCCTGATGACTGGCAGTACAAAAGACGAAGCGCGGAAAGAGCTTCGGGAGATCGAAGCGGAGATTGAGCACCGGACATTCGTGCATGAGAAAAAGACCCCTTTTGGGGTCTGTGGGTTGGAAATAGGGTTGGAAACGAATTCGGAAGGCATGAAAGAAGGGGCTGGTAATGATACCTATACCCCCTGTTTTCATTATTGGCGTCCCCACGGGGATTCGAACCCCGGTCGCCGGCGTGAAAGGCCAGTGTCCTAGGCCACTAGACGATGGGGACATCGGTTAACGATCAATGCAGTGGATGACCAAAGCCGCTGAACATCCCTCGGAAAGCGGGGCTTATATAACGTTGTCCGTGGCCATGTCAAGCGGCAAATGAGGGCGTTGGAACAATCCGTGCGCTTTCGGAATCGCTGTTTCGTGGTTTCTGAACAGCAATATCTTCCAAGATCCTTTAGAAAACAACTGGTTCACGAAGAATCGTTGCCCGGGCCGCCACCGCCAACGCCGCCATTTCAGGGTGCGTCTCCCGAAGGGACATGATCTGCCGGAGGTTGTCCGCCGTCCGCATGATCAGCATGGCCATTTCACCGTCGGAGATTCCCGCCTTCCGGATGATCCGATCCCAGTCGCCTCCCGCCGCCCACTCATAAATCACGACGGCCGGCCAGAGAAAGAGCGGGGCGACGGGAAATTCTCCCGCCTTCAGACGTCCCGCCAGCGGTGAGAGTGTTTTGACCACGCGGTCGTAAGCGCGGGTCAGCCGGCCGGGAAGTTCTTTCCGGATCATGGTCAGGTCCTGATCCCCGTCATAGACGAAGGGGGCGATCACGGCCGCGAGGAGTTTTTCGTCCCCCCGGGGAAAGACCCCCCTCCGCAGGCATTCGGCGATCAAAAGGGGCTGATCGAGGCGGAGCTTGGAGGCCCAGACCCCGTTTTCCGTCAGCCGGTCGTCCGGGCCGACGAAGCCCTCCTCCCGAAGCAGGGCGAGGTGGCGCTGAAAATCGATCCAGAGATCCGCCCGTTCTCCCGTGCGTCCCTCCGCTCCACCGTGAAGCCGCTGGTAGGCGGCCAGGGATTTCGCGAAGATCTCCCGAATGTCCGCCGGCGTCTGCGAGAGGAGCAGGTTCAGGACCATCGAGAAATCGTTCCGGATCCGGCTTGCGATCGTCTCCGGTTTCCGGGAGAGAAGCTTCCGGATGTGGATCAGGTCCATGAAGCGTCCCGGAACGGTCAGCATGAACCCCACCCGGTCCTGCCCCCTTCGGCCCGCCCGTCCCGTCATCTGGTGGAATTCCGTGCCGTTCAGGGGTGAAAACTCGCGGCCGTTGAAGAGGTCCGAATTCATCAGCACAATCGTCCGGGCGGGAAAATTGACCCCTGCGGCGACGGTGGAGGTGGCAAAGATCGCCTTCAGAAACCCCTGTTTCATCATCGTCTCCACGAGGAATTTCCAGGCGGGGAGTTGTCCGCCGTGGGGAGCGGCGACGCGGAGCGTCCGGAGCTCATGGAGCTGTCGGTGGTTCCGGAGGTAAGGGACACGCTCCAGCAGTTTTTCCAGAACCGGAAGGAACGCCTCATCGGTTGCCGGATCGGATGGCGTGCAGCACATTCCGAGGGCCGCATCGCATTCGCTGCGGGATTTGAGGAAGAAGATTGCCGGGAGGAGGTTGAAATGGCTCAGGACGTCCATCATCTCCCCGAACGGCGGGAGGCCGCGTTCCGGACGGCCATGCTGCCGCCGGCCGATGAAATCGTCGACCTTCCCGAAGAGCCGGTTCTCTTCGACCAGGGGCATCAGGCGGCCCGAGGGGTGGAGGAACAGCGGAAAAAGGGGGACCGGTCGGTTCTCCTCCCGGATGACCCGGCACGGCTTGCCCCGGATCGAGGCGAGCCAGGCGGCGATCTCTTCGCCGTTGCCGATCGTCGCCGACAAAAGCAGCAGGTTGATCCGGACGGGGAGGTAGATCATGATCTCCTCCCAGACGACGCCGCGGTCGCGGTCTCCCAGGAAGTGGGCCTCATCGAGGATCACGAGGTCGCAGTTCAGGTTCCGGCCGCTGTGCATCGTGTCGTAGAGCTGATTCCGGAGGATCTCGGTGGTCCCGACAATGATGGGGGCGTCGGTGTTTTCCTTCGTATCGCCGGTCAGGATGCCGACGTTGGCCGGCTCGAAATGGTCGCCGAACTCGATCCATTTGGCATTGGTCAGGGCCTTGAGAGGAGAGGCATACCAGCAGCGCCCCCCGCTCTGGAAGACGGAGCGAATCGCCTCCTCGGCGATCCAGGTTTTTCCGGAGCCGGTGGGGGCCATGACCAGACAGTCTTGATCCCGAATGGCTTCAAGGGCGTCCAGTTGAAAGGGGTCCGGCCGGAATGCCGCCGCCACTGGCTTCCCGATCCTCGCAAAGACCGGCTTCAACGACGGCTCCGCCTCCGGTTTCATCCGGAGATGGGGCCGTTGATCTCTCCTCCGGTGGTTTTTCCCCTCCGGTTGCTTTCCATGCGGCCTGCCTGTTTTCCCGTGAATTTTTTTTCTGAGGTTCGCTTCATGCATGACGAGACTTCTAACACAGAATCGCAGAGGCGCACAAGGATGAAGGCGGGGGACTTTGTACTCGCCCGATCACTTGACGTGATGAGCGGCAAGGAGCAAGGCGGCTTACGCCTCCTGTTTTTCCGCAGGCCGGGCAGCGCCATTTTCCGTCGGCGGGAGGAGATCGGAAAGGCGCATGGAAACCGTTGCCGCCAGATGGTCAAGCAGCGTTGTGCCCATGCCGGGTTGGTACCGCTCCGGAGAGGCGTCGCCATGGTTCAGGCTGCCGATCGGGCGCCCATGGAGCGCAAGGGGGGCGACGGCGAGGGAGCGGATGAAATATTTCACGTTGGGAGGCATCAGGCGGAAGAAAGGACGTAGATCCCCGGAGGCGATCACGGAGGAGGGACCGTCGGGACAGACCTCCAGAAAGGACGACGGTTCAATCACGTTCAAGCGGTTTCGCAGAAGTTCGGAATCGTTCAGGATCCGGAGGAGGGTTTCCGTTTC
>CAYSSF010000235.1:4018-6211 GCA_964433455.1 uncultured Syntrophaceae bacterium | reverse complement strand
TTGATCCACCAGAGTTCGGAATCCCTCGCCGGGAGGATCGCCTATTTTCAGTTGGGCGGTTTCCGTCTGAGCGATATCGATCCCGGCGCCATCGGCGCCCTGTGGCAGCGCGGGGGATTGCCCCGCTCTTTTCTGGCGGCGTCGGACAATGAAAGCCTGCTCTGGCGGAACCAATACGTGACGACCTTTCTGGAGAGGGACATCCCCCAGTTGGGGATCACGATCCCCGCCCGGACGCTGCGCCGCTTCTGGACCATGCTGAGCCATTATCACGGACAGCTCCTGAATTATTCCGAGTTGGGCCGCTCTTTCGGCGTCTCCGATATGACCGTCCGGAAATACTGCGACATTCTGGAAGGTACGTTCATGGTCCGCATCCTCCAGCCCTGGTCCATCAACATCGGCAAACGGTTGGTGAAGCGGCCGAAACTCTACCTGCGCGACTCCGGACTGTTCCATGCCCTGCTCTCCATTGAAACGCCGGATCAACTGCATGCCTCGCCCCGGCTCGGCGCCTCTTGGGAGGGCTTTGCCCTGGATTGCGTCTGCCGAACCCTGGACAAGGAAGATGGGGGCCTCTATTTCTGGCACACCCACGCCGGCGCGGAGTTGGATCTTTTCTGGCAGTCGGGGGGCCGAAACTGGGGCGTGGAATTCAAGTATGAAGACGCCCCCCGGTTGACCCGCTCCATGAAGGCGGCCCTTGAAGACCTTGAGTTGGAGCGGCTTTGGGTGGTCTATCCGGGGAAGGCGGCCTATCGGCTCACAGAGAAGGCCCAGGTGCTTCCCCTTACGGACATCCGCGAAACCTGGAACTACGGATAACGGATCATGAAGGTGCCTTGGGTCGCCGGTGATGAACCGGCCTTTGCTAAACCGGACAAGGCAGACGGCGCTTAGCAAGAATTAGCAAAGCTAATATTTCTCTATCCTCCGGGATACACCCATTGTTCGAGCATGGCGTGAACACCTGGGGATCACTCAGGGAGAGCTCGCTGCGAAGATGGGTGTCAGTCAAGCCGCCGTGGCCAAGTTGGAGAAACCAAACGCGAAACCACGGAGAGCGACCCTTGCGAAGGTGGCAGCGGCACTGGGTATTGCTCTGGCCGAGCTCGATGTTTAGAAGATCGGGATAACACCGGTGTCAATACCCGTCCAGCGAGTATTGCAGTATATCCACGACACATCGATTGGGGGCTTCAAGACGATCACCAACGACGTCTATCCCTTTGCAGCATAAGCGGCGCCTATCTTGAGGGCTGATCATGGCATTGGTAGGCTCCCTCTTTAGATAGTGGATCTTTACCGGTAACAAAGGCTGTTCCGGAGAGGGCAGCAACAATCAGTATTCCTTGGTCAGCTTATCCAGCTCCGCCAGCGAGAAGACAGGGCCGTCCTTGAAGAAATCGGCGCCTGGCAGGGAGATGTGAGGGAAATATTGATAAAAAAACAAAAGGGGAGCCGGACCGGCTCCCCTTTGTTCACGGTTGTGAGGATAAGGACAAGGCGCCTATTTTTTCCCTATCCCCCTCAGGGCTATCTGCTTTATCGGCGTATCGGGGTCGTTGGAATGGATCCTGAGGGTCGCCGCATAGGAGCGCTGAGCTGTCGGTTTGAATTCAATCTGCAGTTTGTACTCGCCTAATGAATTCACACTGAACGAAGTCGTTTTCGGTTTGAAAGCGGCGGCATCAGTTCCGACCGCCTCAACCTTTGTTACGGTCAATGTTGCCGTTCCCTTGTTCGTCACCTTTATGCTCTTCTTGATCGACTCTTTTACCTTGACACTGCCGAAATCGAGCTTGCTTACGGTCACGATATCCGGCACGGCCGATGAGACCGTCACAGTGACCGTGGCCGACCGGCCGGTCGACACATTCCCGGCGGCATCCTTGGCCCAGGCATAGAGTGTTTTGGTCCCCGCCGAGGTGAATGTGAAACTGGCCGGCTTGGCCGATGACCATCCGGCCGCGCCGGCGGTGGGCTTGGTCGAGGTTTCGGTCACCAGGTAGCCGGTCACGGCAACGTTATCCGTCGCGCTCAGGGTAGTGATCGCCACGGTGAGCGAGGTGGCCGTCGCCGGGATACTGAACTCCGTCACGCTGGGCGACGTTGTGTCGGTCGTGGAAATCGTCACGGTGACCGTGGCCGACCGGCCGGTCGACACATTCCCGGCGGCATCCTTGGCCCAGG
>CAYSSF010000235.1:0-3918 GCA_964433455.1 uncultured Syntrophaceae bacterium | reverse complement strand
CCGTCGCCGGGATACTGAACTCCGTCACGCTGGGCGACGTTGTGTCGGTCGTGGACGGCGGCATTTTCAGGCCGCGTTCGGGCCGCGAGAAGCCGTGGCACCAGGAGCAGTCATACCCTTTATCGGTGACATGTCTTTTATGCAACGATGTGTAGGTCGGCGTGCTTTTCAGTCCGTGGCACTGCTTGCAGGTCGTCTCCTGCGTGCCCTTCATCCCGTACCCCATCCCTTTCAGATTCATCTGCGTCGCGGTTGCGGTGTGGCATTGGGTGCAGGTAAGCACATTTCCCTTCGGCATCACCTCGTGCGTTATCAGTTGATAGGTGTCCGTATTGACGTCGCTGTACGGGGTCGTGTCGGGATACCCCATATTGACCAGTCCGGCCTTCACGGCGGCATCGTAGTTGCCGGTTGCAAAATAGACCGCCGTATCCAGCGCGATCAGCACGCCGGGAACGTTTGCCAGCGGTTGGCGCGCCTTTTTATACTTGAAGGGATAAAGTTTGCTGCCCGGGTCGCTGATGCCGCCCTCCGGGCGCGATGTCCCGTAGGCGCCGGTTGCCGCATCCAGCCACACCGTATCCTTCAGGCTGTAGTTCCAACTGAAGCCGTTCCAGAACGCGTACGCGGGCTTCAGATTTCCACCCCGCGTGACGGCCGGCTCCCAGCGGCCCAACGCCACATGCCATTCGGGGATCACCCAGTTGCGGTACACCTCCGTCGACTCGGTTGCGGCCGTGTCCGCTGCGTTTCTGGCGTAGGTCGGGATGTGGCAGGTCTGACATGCCACACGGTTGATGTGACGGTTGACATCCGCAGTCGCATGGCCCGTCGACGTTGCCTTGTTCGGATGACAGGTCGCGGTGCTGCAGGTCACCTTCACGTCGAGGTCGGTCTGCCGGAGGTCTGAGCCGCGGCCCGCTATCCGGTGGTTCTGCGTCGTGTGGCACTGCTGACAGGTAAGGTTGGCGCCCGTGGATGACATGTGGACATCGAAGGTCCTGTCCGCCGTCGTCGCCTGCGCCATCGTTATGTCGCCCCGTTTGTTGTTGTCCCCTCCGCCGCCTTTTGCATGGCATTGCAGGCAGTTTGAGCGTACCGGGGAATGCACCGTTTTGACGGCCTGATCCATGGTCACGGTCATGTTCGCCGTATCCGGAACAAAGACGCCGTTGACCTTTTTCCGTTTGTACTCTTTCTGGTGGCAGATGAGGCAATCGACGTTCTGGAGCTGGGCAGCCGTGGCTGTCGCCTCCGGTTTCGCCCCCAGGCCGACGTGGCAGGAGCCGCAGGCGTTCCAGTTGCCCAGAGTGGAGATGCAGTAACTGTTCAGTGCCGTGCTCAGCTTCCCCTGGATAGCGGGGCCGTTTACGGTGTATGGCGTCGGCCCCTGCCATTGGTAGTGGCTGGAGCCGTGGATTTCTCGCGCCTCCGCCTCATGGCAGGCCAGACAGGACTGCGAGCCCTGCCACGATAATCCCGTATGGGCGGTCGTCGCCGTTGCCTCCGGGGCAATCGCAAGCGTCGCCGCGACACATAGTGCAATGATCAGTGCTGCTCCGATAAACTTCCTCCTCATACAAACCCTCCTTCCTTGATGATACGGTAAATGTATCTTTCCTGAATATCAGGATGCACAAAGCTTTCAATGCCAAAACACGAGGAATGCACCCTGTCCTGTCTGATAACGTTCGCCCCTCCTTCCTGATTGCCCATTACCATTGCTGGCTGTTGCATTACCATATCAACCGGCAGTAATAGTCTCTCCGTACCTGAACTCGGACTACTAGATCGTCACAGTTCGCTATATCCCTTCACAGTAACAGCAAATATCACGCTAAGAATCTAATAAAAATCAGTAATGTCCGGTTAGGATTTTGCGTAAGCGGTTAGGAATCTTGGCATATCGTGTTCGTTTGGTTTTGGGTAAAAAATAATTTGCATTCATATGAAGATTTTCCTTGACAAATCAGGTATTTGGTGGGGGAGAATTTTCCGTCAGCGACGGCAAGGAAGCGGAACGGCCTTTCGTCGAGAGGATTCTGGCGCCGGGGGAAACGGGCGTCATGGATCGCGGCTACCAGAGCCAATAAGCTATTTGAACGTCTTAGAGAAATCTCCATCAATATCCGCAATGAAATGAGCTTCGATGATATTGTAAATGAAACCGGCGTCTGGATGTATCAGCCGCCAAACCTGGATCAAGTACATGCAAATCCTTAACCGGACACCGCTGAATCCTTATTGAATGCACGGGTAATATATAGCTCTTTACATTGCGCAACCCCGTATTAAGGGTTTATCCTGTCTTGTAAGCAATATCTGAACCAATTAACATAATATAACATAAGTTAATGATATTATAAATAAATATACAACAGGGGCGCCTTTGGGTCACTTATTCCTGTAGGTATTTTCCTTCAAGAGAAGAGGATAAACGGGCAACAATATTGGATAAGTATTTGAATTATTTTAATTATTACAGTAGAGGATTTTCCCTTCAGTTTAGATGGCTTTTGCTTCGCCAATCTTTCTGACCGGGAATCATACTCTTTCTGAAGCAGGCAAAAAATTAAACTTTATTCAATGACCGAAAAAGAAGGAACCGGCAGGCTCCCTCTTTTTTCCGATAGTGATCTACCCTCGAAACAAAGGCCGTTCCGAAGGAAAGACGATCAGTATTCCTTGGGCCAGTTTGTCGAGCTCGGCCAGCGAGAAGACCGGGCCGTCCTTGCAGACGTATTTCTCGCCCTCGTTGCAGCGGCCGCACTTGCCGATCCCGCACTTCATCCGCATCTCCAGCGAGGTGATGATGTTCTCCTTGGAAAAGCCGAGTTCGAAGAAGACTGGCAGCGTGAAGCGGATCATCACCGGGGGGCCGCAGATCACCGTGACGGCGTTTTCGGAGCTCGGGGCGACCTCGCGGCAGACCGTCGGGACGAACCCCTCCCTGCCCTTCCAGTCCGCATCCCCCTTGTCCACCGTGACGTTCAGGTTGATGTCGTCCCGCTTCGCCCACGCGGCGAGTTCGTCCTTGTAGATCAGGAGCCCCGGGTTCCTCGCCGTCACTCTGAACCTGTTGTTCCGCCTCGGCGTCTCGTCGCGGGCGCGGATAGTCATCAACCCCTGCGAGGATTTCGGTCAGACACTGTACGAATTCTTTGAACGGGCAGGGAACCGCTGGAGCGCACGGCGCGAGGTCATACGCAGCAGTCATGCGGCCGTCCACGAATTCCTCGAAACCGCTGCCGCTTTGGACCTGGCCACCGCGCCTGTAACGCTGGAGCTCTCTTTTGAAGAAACCGAGCTTGTTGCTTTGCTGGAGTACACCGGCCGGCCACTAGATTTCGAACGCGCGGCAGCAGAACCGGCCACGATGGACGACTTCGACGTAATCGCCATATCTCTCCGGATCATCCAGCGTTCCGCGAGCAGTTGGGAGTGCCGGGAGAAAGACGGCCGATGCCGCCTGCGCCTGGTTTTTGAACACTAACACTGATGAGGAGGAAAATGGTGGTGAGATCTGTTTTGGCGGATCATTTTTTCTCTTGATATCCCCCCGATTTTTCTGTATCGTCCCCGCAAGAATCATCCTTAAATCGCTGGCGTTTACCGCTGTCTCGATACGCATTCGCTCTCGCCCACTGCGCGGTCTTTTCGAATGCGTTTAAAAAGTTTCCGTTGACATATGTTAGCAAATATGCTAACCACGACCGTAATGAGTTATTCCGTAACTTACTTCCATTCGCGGGTCAAAACTGAGATTGAAAGCTGGCCTGACGGCATATTGGCAGATTATGCGCGGATTGTGGAGTTGCTGATGGAGTTCGGGCCAAATTTGCGGATGCCGCATTCACGTGCTATGGGCGGCGGTCTTTTTGAATTGAGGCCCCGAGGTCGCGAAGGCATCGGACGGGT
>CAYSSF010000234.1:2408-6230 GCA_964433455.1 uncultured Syntrophaceae bacterium | reverse complement strand
TGCCTCCCACCAGGGTGATATTTTTGCCCATGAGTTCGAACAACGGCTTGACCCGGTCGAAAACCTCCTGCTTCCCTCCGACCATGATCGTCAGAGATGCCGCCTTGGCGCCCACCTCCCCGCCCGACACCGGAGCATCAAGGTAGTTGCAACCCAGCTCCTCGATTTTTCTCGCAAACGCCTTGGTTTCGATCGGTGAAATCGAGCTCATATCCACCACGATTTTTCCCGGGGAAAGACCGGCTGCCACACCGTTCTCTGTAAAGAGCGCATCCGCTACGTTCGGGGTATCCGGCACCATAAGGATAACTATATCAGCCTTCTCAGCCGCATCCTTGCACGACAGGCAAGGGATGCCTCCCTGAGTGACAAGGCTCTTGGCAGGCGGCTTGATGTCATAGAGGTACACTTCGTGCTCGGCGGTAAGCAAGTGCCCCGCCATGGGCGCGCCCATGATTCCCAGTCCGATGAACCCTATTTTGCTCATGATTGACTCTCCTTAATCCGTAAAATTCTTTTATCAGTTTATTTTTTGAATTTGTCGCAGAGCGCCTGAGTTGTGAACCGAAAGAGTCCCAGGTCGCTGCCGACCGCCACGAGGGTGGCTCCCATTTCAAAATAGCGAAGCGCATCTGCCTCCACCGGGGCAAGTATCCCGGAGGCTCTGCCGTTGGCCTTAGCACATGCAAATATTTTCCGAATGGTCTCCTGGACGTCAGGATGGTTTGAGTTGCCCATGTGCCCCAGCGCTGCCGACAGGTCGGATGGGCCGACAAATACTGCGTCCACACCGTCGACTGAACAGATCTCGTCGATATCACGGACAGCATTCACGGTTTCGATCTGCACCACGACGCCGATGTGATCATTGATCGTCGCGTGATAGCCGGAGAAGGTCCCGAACATGTTGCTGCGGTGTGAGACAGCTACTCCCCGGATACCCGCGGGCGGGTAGCGGGTGGATGCGACAGCACGCCGTGCATCGTCTATTGAATTGACCAAAGGAATCAAGAAATTGTAGAAGCCGATGTCCAGAAGGCGTTTGATGATGATCGGATCATTGGCCGGTGGCCGCACTACCGCCGCGCTTCGGCTCCCCTTGATGGCCATCAACTGGGGGATGAAGGTGCAGACGTCGTTCGGAGCATGCTCGCCGTCAAACAGCAGCCAGTCGAAACCGGCCAACCCGAGCACCTCCGCTGTGATAGGGCTGGCCAGCTGAGACCAGCAGCCGATCAGCCGCTTGCCGGCACGCAGATCACTGCGAAATTGATTATGAAACATAAAAAGACCTCCTCTGGCTGTTTTTATCAGGATCAGAGAGCTTTGCATAACATAAAATCACAAGGCTTTGGATATGTGCCTATCGGATGCAATCGAGGCAATGATCCCCCGGCGGTTGTCGCCTTGTTGTTCCGTGAAGTCGCCGGCTGGATCTGCCGGACGAGCATCGCCCCAATTACAATGCCTCTTATCGAGGGTTGAAGTTTTTGCGGCCAATCACTCCAGTTTGATGTTCAGATCCTTGATGAGCTTCGCGTAGTCAGTCGTTGCCTGCTGGATGAATTTCGCAAAGTCCGCGCTTCCCTGATACATGACTGGTTGGAACATGTTGTCCATCATGGTCTTGAACTCGGGATCGTCGCATACCTTCTTGAGAGTGCTTTCGAGATAGCTCACCACCTCTTTGGGCGTGCCGGCCGGTGCAGCTACGCCCTTCACGGATCCCCAGGTGGCCACGTCGATCCCCTGCTCCCGAAGCGTCAGGACATCGGGAAGCGACGGGTCGCGCTGCGGCAAGGCGCCCCCGACTGCTTTGAACCGCTTCGCCTTGATGTGTGGAATAATCTCCGAGGGGTGCCCCCCGCCGATCATGAGGTGCCCTCCGGCCAGTGCCGTGGTGGCCTCCGCTCCGCCTGAGAAGGGGACTGTAACGATGTTGATACCCGCCGCCTTCCCGAACGCGGTAAGGGCGAGGTCAACAGCCCCGGCCTTCACGGACACCGCAGTGGTAACCGGCTTCCCTTCCTTCTTAGCCCAAGCGACGATGTCCTTGACCGAGTTGAAGGGGGAATTTGCTCCCGTGACGATGGCCACCGAGTGAATGGAAACCCGTGCCACCGGGATCAGGTCTTTCACCGGGTCGTAGGGCATCTTCTGGAGAGACGGCATGACAATGTCATGGCCTGAGCCGTACCCGAAGTACAGTGTGTACCCGTCCGCCTTGGAGCGGACCACTCCTTCCGTGCCGACCACGCCGCCGCCGCCGGCCTTGTTGACGATCACCAGCGGCTGGGAGGAATATTTCGGCCAGACCTTCTCGACCGCCCGGGCGAAAAGATCGGTGGACCCTCCCGGACCGAACGGCACGACACCGGTGATTGGTTTTGATGGGAAGGCACCCTGTGCAATGGAAGCGACCGGGAGCGCCATGAACACAAACAATGCTGCTACCACTAGTCCAAAAAGTCTTTTCATGTTTCTTCTCCTTTCATGGGGTTATAGACGTTTTTTCCTCAACATCACGACGAATTGACCTATGGCAAGAACCGCGAACAGTCCGATCAAGGCCAAGGAGATAGGGCGCGTCAGAAAGATCGAGAAGCTTCCCCCCGATATGAGAAGCGACTGCCTCATCGATCCTTCGACCATGGGCCCCAGAACAAAGGCGAGCACCATGGGGCCGGGCTCGAACTTCAGCTTGCGGAGCAGATAGCCAAAGAGGCCGAATCCGACCAGACTGTATATGTCGAATGCCTGGCCCTGGATGCTGTAAGAGCCGATGGCGGTGAAAAGAATAATGACGGGCGCCATGATCCCGAAGGGGACCCTGATGAGCTGAGCCCAGACCCCCACAAGGGGCAGATTCAGAATGAGAAGCATGACGTTGCCGACATACATCGAAGCGATCACTCCCCAGAAAACATCCGGGTGCTCCTGGATGAGAAAAGGCCCGGGAGTGACCCCCTTAATCAGCAAGGCGGCGTAAATCATGGCAATGGAGGCGTTGCCGGGGATGCCTAAAGTAAGCAAAGGAATGAAGGACGAGCTCGACGCGGCGTTGTTCGCCGCTTCAGGGCCCGCCACCCCCTGAATCGCACCCTGCCCGAACTCCTCTGGTCGTTTCGCCAGCTTCTTTTCCATGGCATAGGAAACCAGGGAGGAAATCACAGCGCCGCCGCCGGGGATCACGCCGATGAAGAATCCGACGATGGTGCCGCGAAGAATCGCCATCCGCGAATCCACCCAATCCTTCATGGTGGGCCAGACGTTGCCGATCTTAGTTGATACTGCTTCGCTCCTGATGGAGGATTCGAGCCCGGCGAAAATCTCTCCCAGCCCGAACACTCCCATGGCGAGGGTCACGAAATCGAATCCGCCCTGAAGCTCGGTGACGCCGAAGGCGAACCTCGTTTTTCCGGAGATGGGATCGAGCCCCACGGACGCCAGGAGCAGACCCAGCGCCATCATTACGAGGCCCTTGATAATGGAGGCTCCCGAAAGGGTGACTGCCAGAAGCAAACCCACGACGGCGAGGGAAAACTTTTCCGGTGGGCCGAAACTCAGGGCAAACTTCGCGATCACCGGAGCAAACAGGGTCATGCCCATAACGCCGATGGTGCCGGCCACGAACGAACCGATGGCGGCGATACCGAGAGCCGCGCCGGCCCTTCCTTTCCGGGCCATCTTGTACCCGTCGATACAAGTGACCACTGATGCCGCTTCGCCCGGGAGATTCAGGAGGATAGAAGTGGTGGAACCTCCATACATTGAGCCGTAAAAGATTCCGGCCATGAGGATAATGGCGGTCACGGGCGAGCC
>CAYSSF010000234.1:0-2398 GCA_964433455.1 uncultured Syntrophaceae bacterium | reverse complement strand
AGGGCGATGGTGGCGGCCGGCCCCAGCCCGGGAAGCACTCCGACGGCGGTGCCGAACAACGCCCCGAGAAACGCGAACAGGATGTTGACGGGCGTCAGCGCGATGGAAAAGCCATTGATCAGTCCCTGGAATATTTCCATGTGTGTGCCCCTCAGTCGAACCAGATACCGGTCGGTAAGAAGACCTTGAGCAGGTAAGAGAACAGGGTGTACATCCCGCCCGCGGCCAGCAGGGCAATGACTGCCGATTTCAACCATCCCTGCTTTTCCACCCCCTTCTGCCACCCCACCATAAAAACGATGGTTGAAACGAGGTACCCGGCTTTTTCGAGCAGCCAGGCATAGAGGATGACCAGCAGCACACCCGGCAGAAACCGGTAGAGGATACGATTCCGCCGAAGCTCACCTGTCTCTGCCATGTCCACGGGGCCGCAGGCCTGCTCTGATAGCCCTGTATCCTTTCGGGCGTAAAAAGTATGAATGAACCATATCGCTCCGAGAACCGTCAGCGCAATGCCTATGCAAAACGGGAGAAAACCGGCGCCGGGAGAGATCATCATGCCGGTCTTGAGATACTGACGCGCATAGAACGCCACAAGCACTCCCAACGCGACCAGGACGACCGATGCAATCCTCTCCGAACGTTCCATCTCAGCACCCTCCCTTCAGGGATGTTTCATCCAATTGTTCTTCGACATTCATTCTTACCTTATAGACTGCTGTATTCATCGAGACGCTTCACCGCACCAGACAGGGGCGCTTGTTGTCGAACTTCCAACACGGAATCAGACACTGCATGGTCTTCGCGTCATCGCGGGCTTCTATCCCCATTTCCTTGTACAACCTATACGCTTCTTCGATTCGCTCCATATCCGGTTCCACCCCCAAGCCGGGCTGGTCGGGGACGGAGATTCGGCCATTGACGATGCGGAACGGCTCCACGGTAACCGCTGGCCGTCCTGCCAGATCCAGTGCGTATCGATAGCGGTGATTCTCCCCGGCGCAGCGGCGGCGACATGGGTGAACATGGCCAGGGAAATATCGAAATGATTATTAGAGTGGGAACCCCACGTCAGCCCCCATTCACTGCAGATCTGCGCAACCCGGACCGACCCGTGCAGGGTCCAGAAGTGCGGGTCCGCCAGGGGTATGTCCACTGCATTCAGTTGGATGGCGTGTCCCAGCTGGCGCCAGTCCGTGGCAATCATGTTGGTAGCTGTCGGCAGACCGGTTGCGCGGCGGAACTCCGCCATTACCTCGCGGTCGGAATATCCGTTTTCCGCTCCACAAGGATCTTCGACATAGGATAGAACATGACGAAGACCGCTGCAGAGGCGCACCGCCTCTTCCAGAGACCACGCCCCGTTCGGATCGATCGTGATGCGACCACCGGGAAACCGTTCGGCCAGCGCCGTCACGGTCTCGATCTCTTCGGCGCCCCTCAGCACACCCCCCTTGAGCTTGAAATCGTTGAATCCGTAACGGGCTTGGGCCGCTTCAGCCAGCCGTATGATCGTCTGGGTGGTCAGCGCCTCTTCATTGCGCAGGCGGAGCCAGTCGTCCTCTTCGCCCGTAGCTTCCCGATAGGGAAAGTTTGTCTTGCGTCGGTCGCCCACGTAGAACAGGTATCCCAGGACCGCCACGGATGAGCGCTGTTGGCCTTCCCCCAGAAGGGCGGCCACCGGCACTCCGAGGAACTTCCCCAGCAGATCAAGCAATGCCGCCTCTACGGCTGTCACAGCATGGATCGTGGTGCGCAGGTCGAAGGTCTGCAGGCCTCGTCCTTCGGCGTCCCTGTCACCGAACGAATGGCGCATGGCGTTCAGGACGGCGTGGTATGCGCCGATCGACCTGCCCAGAACCAGCGGTTTGGCATCTTGGAGAGTTTGGCGGATCCGCTCGCCTCCGGGAACTTCACTGACACCGGTGTGTCCGGCGCTGTCCTTCAGGATAACAACATTGCGGGTAAAGAACGGGGAATGCGCGCCGCTGAGGTTGAGGAGCATACTGTCTCGGCCGGCAACCGGTATGACCTGCATGTCGGTAACGACGGGTGTTCCGGTAATATACCCCTGGCTTGCCTGATTATTCAAGTCTCATTCTCCTTCTATGATCCGTGAGCTTAAATGATAGCGCTACCATTTTTCGATGTCAATATTTTTTTTGACATTTCCGGCAGCGGCTTAAGTGAAAAATAATATTAGAAATATATTCAATACAATAACTATTTAAAAGCTGGTCCCTCTCAACATCCATGGCGCGATGGGGGTACCGGGAATAGGCCGCTGGATTGCCTGATTATTCAAATCTCATTCTCTTTCTGTGATCAGTGAGCGTAAATGACAGCGCTACCATTTTTCGATGTCAATATTTTTTTTGACATTTCCGGCAGCGGCTTA
>CAYSSF010000233.1:0-6306 GCA_964433455.1 uncultured Syntrophaceae bacterium | reverse complement strand
AAGGAGGTCTCCTCGCGGATCTCCTTGGCAATGCTCTCTTCTACGGTCTCACCGTAATCCACCTTCCCGCCCGGCAGGCACCATTCACCCAATCCGTACTTCGTTTTTTCGCGTCTCAGAATCAGGACCCGGCCATCACCGTCCGGGATGATCAACCGGACAACGGGGACGGGGCGGGCATTTTCGTCTATTCGAAGCTTATCCATTTTTATTTCCCGTGTGGCGATAACGATTTGCCCGTACTCATTTTCGATCCCCACGCCACGCCTTCTCGATCGGCCGCCAGTCGGTGTTTGTGGTGAAGCGGTTCAGTCTTACGATCTTGCGGCACCTGGGACAACCGGTTTCTCTCCCCAGAGCGGAGGGAGGAACAAGGGACCAGTTTCGGCACAAGGGACAACCGAAGGCAACGTCACCATGGACCGGAGAGGCAAACGCGGTGACAATCGGAGAACCGGGAACAATGTTCTCTATCCGCAAGAAATGGATCCTGCCGGATTCCTCTCCCGCGATGATCGTATTTCCATCCCAGGTAACAGCGGTTGCGGTGAACCCGCTGTCTCCTCCAAAACAAGCGATCTCCTCACCGCTCTGCAATTCCCACATCCTTAAGGTCATGTCATAAGAGCCCGAGACAACATGCCCTCCATCGGGCGTTACCTCCACCACGTTAACTAAAACGATATGGCCCTTCAGGTCGCAGAGCGCCTTGCCGGTACCTAGATCCCACACCTTGAGCGCGCCATCGCAACGCGAAATGGCGCCCTTTGCATCGGGCGTCACAGCAACCACCTCGATCCATTCTGTATCTCCTTCCAGGATTTGGAGCACCTCACCGGTCTCCAGGTCCACTACCATAATTTTTTTCCCGGAGGCCTCGACGACGCCCCATCCGTTCGGGGCCACGGCTACCCTCCCGACGCCGCCTTCCAGAACGTGCACTGTCGCGCCAGTCGTCAAGTCAAACACGTTCAGGGTTACTTTCAGCGTTTTATCCATAGAGGCATAAACGGCCCTTTTACCGTCCGGCGTTACGGCTACCGTCGAGACCCGTCTGTCTTGGCTCTCCAAGGTATACAGCACCTCTCCGGTTTCAAGGTCCCATGTTTTGAGCGCACTCTCATCGGAGGCCGAGACAGCCCTCTTGCCGTCCGATGTGACAGCTATCGCACTAACCGCATCGGCATGGCCTTCGAGAGTTCGGAGGGCTTGGCCGGTTTCAATGTCCCACACCTTCACGGTCCCATCCCCTGAAGCGGAGACCGCCCGCCGTCCATCCGGCGTCACCGCCACAGCGTTGACGGAGCGGGTATGACCCATCAGGGTGCGCAGTTCCTTCCCGCTTTCCAGGTCCCACACCTTCAGGGTTTGATCCTCCGAACCCGACACCGCGCGCCTGCCATCCGGAGTCACCGCCACGCAGGATACCCGCTGCGTATGTCCCGCCGGCGTGCGCTCCTCGCGCCCAGCTTCGAGGTTCCACACCTTGAGCGTGTTATCTTCAGAACCCGATACAGCCCGTCTTCCGTCCGGGGTCACGGCTATGGTCAGCACCCAATGGGTATGACCCTCCAAGGTACGCAGCATCTCGAAGGTTTCCAGGTCCCACAACCTAAGCGTTGTATTGGAATCGTCGAGCGAGATAGCCCTTCTGCCATCCGGGGTCACGGCTACCGCTTTGACCTTGTCTTTGTCCCCCTCAAGGGTGCCGAGCTCCTTGCGCGCCTCCAGGTCCCACACCTTGAGTGTGGTGTCCGAAGAACCTGAGACCGCTCGCGTTCCATCTTGGGTGACGGTTATTGCCCATACCTTATCGGTATGGCCTTTGAGAGTACCCAGTTCCTCTCCGGTTTCCAGGTCCCAAACTTTGAGGGTGGCGTCCCAAGAGGCCGAGACAACCTTCTTGCCGTCCGGTGTAACAGCTACCGCACTAACAGCTTCGGTATGCCCCTCGAGAGTCCGAAGGGTTTCGCCCGTTTCCAGGTCCCATACTTTGAGTGTGGTGTCCGTAGAACCTGAGACGGCTCGCCTTCCGTCCCGGGTAATGGCTACCGCCCAAACTCCACCCGCATGACCATCCAGAGTAAAACGGTCCTCACCCGTCTCCAGGTCACGCACCTTAAGGGTCTTGTTCCCGGAACACAAGACCGCACTCCGTCCGTCCGGTGTCACGGCTATGGCAACAACAACGCCATCTGAATGGCATTCCAGAGTGCAAAGCGCCTCACCGGTCTCCAAGTCCCATACCTTCAGGGTCGCGTCCTTGGAGCCCGAGATGGCTCGTTTTCCATCCCGGGTAATGGCCAAGGCCCAAACTCCATTTTTATGACCGTCCAGAGTTCGCAGAAGCGGCCCACCGGGTGGTTCCAAGGACGGCGACATCGGTCGCAACCATGGGACTTCTTTCCGCTTTCCAATCTGGTAGAGCAAGGCATGTATTTCCGGGAGATCATAGGACAACAAGCGGCCCGTTAATTGTCCGGGCAGCAGATCGGGATCTCTTGCAAGCAAGTGCGCGGAGAGGCGAAGAGCCCCCTGGATCAACCCCAGGAAACGAAGTGACTCATCCGGCATGTCCGTCTTAATATGTAATTCATCGATAAAGGCCAAGTCGAAGTCGGCAATCAATGAATGGGGACCAAGGGCAAAGACCTTGGCGTAGAGGAAGTCGAAGTCAATTAATGTCTCCCGAAGCCCGTCCGTCATGCCTCCGTGCGCATGCTGGAAGGGTAGCTCGGAAACTTTTCGGAGGTTCGGGGTCTTCTTTCCGGCCGTTTCAAGCCAGAGCTGCCGGGACGCGAAGTAATGGGCGAGCGATTCATGACGTGCTCGCTTTGAATTGCCTGTCAGGTAATTCCGGGCGATCGTTTTCTCAAACTGGCGGTGAAAGAAGGAGATCGTCGAGGTTCCGTCGGCCTGGCGTTCGCCCAGGTACCGATCGAGGTCGGATCGAAGGCGGGACCAGATGATGACAGGAAGGGCCGACACCGGCGGAGATTTGGGAGAGCGCCTCTGAAAATCTTTAATCACCTCACCATCACAGGAAAGCACGTCGAGCAGTTCATCCTCAGTCAAGCCGTTCTTCCCGGACGCGACATATCCCAGGCCGCGGGAAACGAGGACGTTCCCGTGCTCCTCCTCCCGGGAGAGTCGCCTAAGGAGATCGTCGATCAGGCCGGGTACATCTCCGCTCAGACCGGATTTTCCATCGGTCCCGAACGAGAGATCGTCGTACGATTTCCAGCGACGTGCCTCCTCGAACACCAGTTTGAGATAAAGCGGCAATCCGCACTTCTCGAACTTTCCGAGAACCTCGCTCTTCTGGTCGGGCCGCAGGGTTCTCCGGTTGGCGGACAGCCATCGGTCGAGCAGGTCCGACCCCTCACCCGCAACCATCGGTCCGAGTACCACGATACGATCGGGGGGCATCTTCCTCCCCGGCGCGTCCGTACCTTCCCCCGGAATTGCAGACACGATTAGGCCGACGTTCTCAGGGAGCGCCCCGGGGAGCCACGTCAGGTTGCGAGCATGATCTGCGTCGGAAAGTTGGTCGAGAGCATCCAGGAACAGGAACTCCTGAACCAGGTCCCTGTACTCCAGGGGTGTTTCCTCTTTCGATCCGTATGCCCGCCCGACCCGGCCGCACAGGTCCTCAAGAAGCGATCGGCCGTCTGTAGAAGCCGGTGTGGCACCGACAAATCGGATGATGACTTCCGCACCGGGATTGTCTTCCCGGGCCTCATGGACGGCACGCGCCATCAGGGCAGATTTACCCGAACCCGGTTCTCCGTATATGGCCAGGGGGTGGCGGTTTTCGGACCGGATGTACTTTCGGATCGTGTCGAGGATCGCCGCGCGTCCAACGAAAATCCTGGCCCGTTCCTCCCCGAATTCCTCATGTGCTTGATCCTCCAGTTCTTCCGGATCTGTCTTCCCGGACCGGGAGATCTGCTTCATGATCTCCCGGGAGAGAGAGTCGTAGACGTCGGTGCAGAGGGCATCGAGATGGGAGAGGGTGACTCCCGAATCGGTCCAACGGGCTTGGTACTTCATCGTTTTCCCGGGAAGGAGCGATTCGAGGCGGCCTTTCAAATTCGCAAGCTGGGCATATGCGCCCGGATCGAATTCCCCGTGGGGCGCCCGGTCGACAAAATGGTGAAAATCCCCATCACGCGATACCTCGTCGACGGGAGAGAGGTGCCCATTTTCCCTTTGAGCCGCCACGGACCCGTCGGCCCGCTCCACGAGGAACGACCTGAAGAAGCAGAAGATATGCTCTCTCGCGTCCTCGACTTTCATGGCGCCGCGAACAACCTCCTGCTCCGTCGCGGAGGTGGCATACTTCAGCCGGTCATCCTCCGACAGGTCCATTCCGGCCACTGCTTCGAGCAGGACGGCGCGCAGAGGTCTCTCGACGCGCTCTTCCCAGACACTTAAATCAACAAACTCCCCTGTCCGCCGTTGTAGGCAGTACACAGGAGGGACGGCGTTGTCGTCCCGGCGGTACCAAGTTGCAAGCAGTTCATGGGTTGAGGAATCGTTAACGCGCCGTTCGATCTCCTCGAACTCGGAGGCAGGTATCTCGTAGGGAAGAGGACACCAGCCATACCGGTCCCCCAGCAGCACGATGAAGTTGGGCTTGAGCGCGGTCTTCTGGCACCGGGCGATCTCCTCCAGGCAGATCCGGACCGTCTGCTGATCGAGCGACGCCTCCTCGCTCACCCCCCACCGCAGATCGATCGCCTGGAACCGGAATCCGTGCGCCATGCACAGGTCCCGCAGACGCGGGAAGACGCGCTCCTGGAGCGCGTTGCGCTCCTCTTTCAGGTCGGAGAAGGTGGAGCTGATGAAGATGCGGAAGGTCTTGCCGGACAGCGCCACTTACGACGTGCCGGACAGCAGGAGCCGGATCTCCCTGCCGATCTCTCTTTTCAGACGGTGCATTCCCCTGTCCACGTCCTTCTTCAGGTACCGAACGGCCTCACGGGCGTCTTTCTGCAGCAGGCCCTGGAAAAAGGCCAGGCTCCCCTTGAACCGGTTCACCTCCGCGAAGACCGACTCCTTGTGGAACAACAGCGGCTGGAGGCAAAGCACCTCGAGCTCCCCAAACCGTTGCCGCAGGAGATCGGCGACGGCTTCCACCGCGCCGCCATCGCCCGTACGTTTTTTTCTGCTGAAAGAACCAAAGGCGGCCCCGGTGGCGTGGACCACCTCTTCGACCCTGCGGAGGTGGGTGATGCACTCCACTTCCCGAAGCACGGCCTTCCATCGGCCGCGCGGTTCCGTACGCGATGATACATCCTGCCCAAGGGAGAGGAACACCGCCCGCAGATACTCGGGCCGCAGATTCCCCGTCCTGAAGAAGGAGTGGAGGGAGCTGAGGACCGCCTTGAGCTCCCGGGCGTTCCCCGGCCACCGAAGCGTTTTGAGCTCTTCGAGGATCTCCCCGGAAAGCGGACTTTCCCCATCCCCCGCGATCCGCCGCCACAAGGACTGCGCGATCAAAGGGATGTCTCCAGGATGGTCACGAAGGGAAGGAGTGCGAATCAGAAACTCGCGGAGCCGGTAATAGAGGTCCTCGCGGAACCGTCCGTCCTGGACCATCGAGAACAGATCCCGGTTCGGGAATGTCCCTGGTAGATCCCAATCGACGTATCCGCCGATCCTCGAGCGCCCGGAGAATCTTCACCTGGTGGGCCAGGGAGAGGTCCCCCACCTCGTCGAGGAAGAGCGTCCCCTCACCGGCGGTTTCCCAAAGGCCTGCCTTCTGGTCCACCGCCCCGGAGAAGGAGCCTTTCTCGTGGCCGAACAGCTCCGATTCGAGGAGATCCTTGGGGATCCCCCCGCAGTTGACCGCCCGGAACTTCTCTATCGGGCGGCCGCTGTATTCGTGGATCGAGCGTGCGACGATTTCCTTCCCCGTGCCCGTGTCTCCAAGGATCAGGACCGTGCTTTTGGTATGCGCGGCGTGGAGGATGAACTGGCGGACCAGTTTCGCCTCCGCCGATTCGCCGACGTACTTTCGCGCCAGGTCCGGAGGCTCCTCGTAGATCCCCAGCACGTCCAGCAGGAAGCGGGAAACCGTGCTCCCGCCCTCCGGATCGTCGGGACCGCCGGAAGACCCCGGTCCCCGCTTTCCTCTCCCCGCAGCCACCTTCCCTTGCGGCCCCTTGGCGGCCTGCTCCCAGACGGCCTGGAAGAGCGCATCGCCCGTGCCGATCAGGTAGACGTTCTTCTCCCGCTGCGCGACGGCGTTGGACAGGAGGGCCCGGACTCCGCGTTTGAGCTGTCCGCCGTCGACGAACG
>CAYSSF010000232.1:0-6308 GCA_964433455.1 uncultured Syntrophaceae bacterium | reverse complement strand
ACGGCCGGGAGTTTAACCTCTCCCTGCTGGCGGACGAGGGCGGGCCCGAGGTCCTACCCCCGGCGGAGATCCGCTTCGACGGCTATCCGCCGGGGAAGGTCCGCGTCGTCGGTTACCGGTCGAAGTGGAAGGAGGGTACATTCGAGTTCGCAAATACTCCAAGGACCTTCGAATTTCCCGCGGAGGACGTCCCGCTGCTTTCACAACTGAAGGAACTGGCACGCAGGTGTTGGAAAATCTTCGACCTTCGGGGATACGCGCGGGTCGATTTTCGTGTAGATGGAGAGGGGAGGCCCTGGATCCTCGAGGTGAACGCAAATCCCTGCCTCTCACCGGACGCAGGGTTCTCCGCGGCGACCCTTCGGGCCGGCCTGACGTTTCCGGACGTCCTTTGCCGCATCATCCACAAGGGAAAATCATGCTGAGACCACTTATATTGTTAACATTTTCGAACATCTTCATGACGGTTGCGTGGTACGGCCACCTGAAGAACATGAATGGAAAGCCCCTCTTCCTGATCATCCTGCTCAGTTGGGGGATCGCCTTTTTCGAATATGTTCTCCAGGTGCCCGCGAACCGGATCGGCATCCATTATTTCAATCTGGGCCAGTTGAAGGTGATCCAGGAGATCATCACGATGATCGTCTTTGCCGGCTTCGCGTTCTTCTACATGAGGCAGCCCCTGAAGCTGGATTACCTCTGGGCAGGATTCTGCCTCGTCGGAGCGGCCTATTTCATGTTCCGGGGAGACATTCCCCATGTCTGAAAAAAATCGGGAGTTATCCCCCCTTTTTCGCGAGGAAGTGACGCCGGGGGATCGGCAGGCGGTCGATCGGCTCGTCCGCGCGACGGGCTTTTTCTCGAAGGAGGAAATCGGGATCGCCATCGAGCTTGTCGAAGAACGGCTCGCCAAAGGCGACGCAAGCGGCTATTTCTTCCTTTTCGCCGAGGAGGGAGATCGACTGATCGGCTACACCTGCTTCGGACCGATCCCCGGAACCTTGCACAGCTTCGACCTCTACTGGATCGCCGTAGACCCGCGGGAGCAGGGACGGGGAATCGGCCGCAAGCTCATGGTCCTGTCGGAGATGCTCATGGCGAAACGCGGCGGGATGCACGTCTACGCGGACACCTCCTCCCGTCCCCAGTACGGACCGACCCGGGCTTTTTATCTTTCCTGCGGCTATCTCCAGGAAGCCTTCCTCGCCGATTTCTACGCACCCGGCGACGGCAAAGTCATTTTCGTCAAGCGATTGCCCTGAAGAGCTGTATTGAAGATCTTGCTTCCTTCCATATCGTATGGTAATGGGTGCCATTACCTCTGCTTATGCCAGAGCAGCAACCTGTTCCATCGAAACAAGAAACGGCGCGTCGAGCTGATGCAGCACGCCTCGTGTATGGCGCAGATATGATGCAGGAAGGAGTAAAATAATGAAATTCCTCCCCAGGGACGAGAAATTCTTTGACCTTTTCGAGGAACTGGCCGGCCGGATCGAGGCCGGCGGCAGGCTTTTCCTGGAAATGGTGGAAAGCGGCGTCTACACCGAGGCGCAGTCCGTTCGCCTCAAGGAGATCGAGCACGAGGCGGATGTCATCACCCACCGGACCTACGAGAAGATGCACACCTGTTTCATCACGCCGATCGACCGTGAGGACATCTTCAGCCTTGTCAACAAAATGGACAGCATCCTCGATATGACCGAGGCGGCCGCCGCGCGCATCATCCTCTACCGGGTGAAGGAGCCGTCGCCGACGATCGTCGATCAGGCCCGGATCCTGAGCGAGGCGATCGGGAAGGTCAAGACGATTATCCATGGCCTCCGGGACATGAAGCACGCCCAGCAGCTCCTTCATGCCTGCGTCGAGGTCAACACGCTGGAAAACGCCGGAGACGTGATCCTGCGGACCTCGATGGCCCGCCTCTTCGAAAACGAGCCTGACGTACGCGAGCTGATCAAGTGGAAGGAGATCCACGAGCGGATCGAAGAGGCGATCGATGTCTGCGAGGACGTTTCAAACATCGCGGAGGGAATCGTCCTGAAAAATGGCTGATATCACTCTGGTCATCCTCCTTGTTCTCCTGGCGTTGGTATTCGATTTCATCAACGGCTTCCACGACGCCGCAAACTCCATCGCCACCGTCGTGTCAACCCGCGTGCTCAAGCCGCAGCATGCCGTCCTCTGGGCCGCTTTCTTCAACTTCATCGCCGCGTTTTTCTTCGAGACCAGGGTCGCCAGCACGATCGGGAAGGGGGTCGTCAACCCCGAAGCGATCACGCTGGCCGTCATTGCCGCCGGTCTTGTCGGGGCGATCGCCTGGAACCTCGTCACCTGGTGGCTGGGCCTCCCCTCCTCTTCATCGCACGCCATCATCGGCGGGCTTGCGGGGGCCGCGGTGGTCCACGCCGGATGGGACGTCCTTCAACTGGCCGGAATCCTCAAGATCACGATCTTCATCGTCCTCTCGCCGCTGATCGGCTTCCTGCTGGGGTTTCTCTACATGGTCGGGGTGCTCTGGATCGTGCGGCGCAAGAGCCCGTCAAAGGTCGACGGGATCTTCCGTAAGCTTCAGCTCGCCTCTGCAGCGGCGTACTCGCTGGCGCACGGACTCAACGACGCACAGAAGACGATGGGGATTATCATGCTGATCCTCGTCTCGACCGGGCACATGGCCGCCGCCGATCTCGGCAGACACGCCCCCTGGTGGATCATCCTCTCATGCCATGGCGCCATTGCCCTTGGAACGATGTTCGGCGGCTGGCGGATCGTAAAGACCATGGGTATACGACTCACCAAGCTCGCCCCGGTCGGCGGATTTGCCGCCGAGACCTCCGGCGCAACCACCATCATCGGCGCCTCGCTGCTGGGAATCCCCGTCTCGACCACGCACACCATTACCGGCTCGATCGTTGGCGTCGGCGCCACCCACCGCCTTACCGCGGTGCGCTGGGGGGTGGCGGGGACTATCGTCTGGGCCTGGATCCTGACGATCCCGCTGTCGGCGCTGTTTGCCGCCGCGATTTACACGCTGCTGAAAGCCTGGTAAATCCTCCGTACGGGTTAATTAACCGTCGACTTTTTCTTTGCAGTAGAATTCCTCGTAGATTTCCCAGATCGCGAGAAGCAGGGAGGCGATGACGGGACCGATGACGAAACCGGAGAAACCGAAGAGGATGATCCCCCCGAGCGTCGCGAGGAAGATGAGCAGCGGATGCATCTCCACATCATGACCGATCAGGATGGGACGCAGCAGGTTGTCCACCGTGCTGATCACGAAGGCCCCGACGGCGAGGATCAGGATCCCCTCCCAGATGTGCCCCGCCAGCAGCATCGCGATGCCTGCTGGCGCCCAGATGATGGAGCAGCCGACCACCGGGACGATGGCCATCAGGATCATCAGAAACCCCCAGATCAGCGCCCCCTCGACGCCTGTCGCGAAAAAGACGATTCCTCCCAGCGTCCCCTGGATGCCGCCGATGATCAGCGTCACCTTCAGCGTCGATTTCGCCGTCACGATGAAACGGTCGAAGAGGATTTTCTCCCTTCCCATTCCCAGCGGCAGGATCTTCATCGCCGTCCGGAGGAACCGGTCCCCGTCGCGGACGAAGTAAAAGAGGGTATAGAGCATGATCGCGAATTTGACCAGCATCCCGAGGGTATTTTGCGTCAGACCCGTCAGATGGACGAAGATGTATTTCGTGATCCCCTGCACGACCTCGGTGGTCTTCGCCACCAGCATCTCTTTATTGAGGTGGAACATTTCGGCAAGGGGATTGCCGGTGATCGTATCGATGAGGTGCCGGAAGTTCATGTCCATGTTCTTCGCATCCGGGCTCAGCGTTTCGTAGATTTGCAGGGATTCCTTGAAGACAAGGGTTCCGATGATCCCCGTGGGCAGCAGGAGGATCAGCGCGATGATGACGAAGAAGATCGCCGTGCTCAGATTCGGGCGGTTCAGCTTCCCGTTGATCCTGATGTAGAGAGGCCGGAAGACGCCGGCAATGACCGCGGCCCAGAAGATCGGAAAGAAAAAGGGCAGGAGAAGGTAGAGAAAAAGAATCGTCACCAGCCCCAGGATGGCGAAGAAAAGGATTTTACCCTCTTTCATGGCATTATTCATGGCGTTTGCCTCTGAGGTTCTCGATCTCAATCCGGATGATTGTCGTCATGGCAAGGACGTCGTCCGGGTAGGCGTGGGGTCCTTGCGCGCGGTAATGGTCCATGATCCGGTCCAGAGCGAATCGCTTCTCCGCTGGATCGTCGACGAGGATCGCCCGGCCAAAGCCGATGACGCTTTCGTAGCGCGCCCCCCACCCGCACGACTTTGTCCCCTGCTTGATTTCCCGCAGAAAATCCATCTCGAAACAGACCCGGTCGTTCCGCCGGAGGATGTCGAGCTTCCGCCCTTCGGTTGCGCAGTGGAGAAAAAGGCAATTCTCCCCGAGACCGAAATTCATCGGGACGACATAGGGCGCCCCGTCGTCGCAAAATCCGATACGACAAACGAGCGCCTCCTCCATGAGCGCCTGGATCGCTGATTGATCGAAAATTTCCCGGTTTGCCCTTCGCATGGTTTACCCCTCCCCGCCTCTATCGGACATTGCAGGCGCATTATAGAACAGAAAACCGGAATTTGGAAGATCGACCTCTTCTCAATGACCATCGGGATGGAAAGGTTCCCATGCCTTTCGAACCTCCGTGAGGAGGCGACCCACCCTTTCGAAATCCTTCCGGAAACGGATAGGCCGTCCCCGGTTGTCGCGGGCGTTGGTCTGCGTGCAACTGTCGATCCCCGCAGGCCGGACCCGGCCGATGGCGTCGCGGACGTTCTCCGGTGAAATCCCCCCGGCCAGGATCACCGGGATGCTGCTCGCCTCGACCAGCGCGGCGGCCAGCTCCCAGTCGCAGATCTCTCCGGTAATCCCGACGTAACCGGCCACCGGCTGGACGGCGCCCTCTCCTCCATATCCCCGGAGGGTGTCCGTCATGAAGCCGTCGGTGTAGGGCAAAAGCGTGCGGGCGATCTCCAGGATCACCTTTCGGACGGGATTGGAATCGGTCAAACCCGACTCGGGAATGGGGATGGAACGGGTGACGCCGAGCATGGGGAATTCCTTTTTCACGCGCTTCTGGATGCGGATCGCCTCTCTGCAGACGGCGTCCCGCTGTGCACTTTTCAGCGGATCGAGCGGGATCGACTCGCAGAAATGGACGAAATCGGGCTGATGGTAGTCGAGCGTGCGGAGGATGTCGTCCTCCCGCGAGAGAAGGGGAATCAGGCTGCTCTTCGCCCCCGATCCACGGACCAGGCGGACCGCCTCCCGCACGGAGGGGGTCTTCAACATCTCCGGCGAGAGGATCACGCTCCCGATGCGCTCCACCCCCATTTCGACCAGCCGCTCCGCCTCCCGGGGCTCCTGGATTTCGTAAATCTGGACGATGATCCGTTTCATGACAGGCTCCCGCAATCCTTCTATCGTTCATCGCGACCTACCATAGGAGCCCCCCCGCGGAATGTCAATCGGAATCCCTTTGACGTCTTCCACCCCTTTCTTTCCCTTGCATTTCCGACGGTCTGTGTTACATAACCGCCATCTCCGCCGGGTCGGAACCCAGGAGATGACGGCAAACGGAATTGCACACCGGATGGAACCATCTGAGAGAGAAAGGAGTCCATGAAGAGCTGGATGCGGCAAAGCAAGATCCTGATCACCTGCCCGAAGGGGATTCCCCCCTGGCTTGCCGGAGAACTCGGCGCCCTCGGCTTCCCCATCCTCGTAGAAGGGGAGGCGGCCGTCGAGACGGAGGGGACGTTCGCCGACACGATGCGGATGAACCTCCATCTCCGGACGGGCCACCGGATCCTCTTCCTTGTCGCGGCTTTTCCTGCCGAGAATCCGGACGGCCTCTACCGCGGCCTGCGGGAACTCCCGTGGGAAGAGATGCTGCACGCAACGGGGGAACACGCCTACGTCTGTGTCACGTCAACGGCGGATACCCCGACGATCAACGACGCCCGGTTCGTCAACCGGAAAGCGAAGGACGCGATCGTCGACCGGATGCAGGAAAAATGCGGTCTGCGACCCGACTCCGGACCCGACCGGGACCGGGCGGTCGTTCACGTCTACTGGAAGGGGAGCCAGGTCGCGGTTTACCTCGACACCTCCGGCGAGCCCCTCTCCCGGCGGGGTTACCGGAAGATCCCGCTTGCGGCGCCGATGCAGGAGAGCCTCGCCGCGGCGGTGATCCTTGCGAGCGGCTGGAACGGCCAAGGGGGCTTCGTCAATCCGATGTGCGGGAGCGGGACG
>CAYSSF010000231.1:2227-6347 GCA_964433455.1 uncultured Syntrophaceae bacterium | reverse complement strand
ATGGAGGTGGTCATAACCCTGGCCATTGTGTTCACGATGGTGTGGGTATTCCGATGGATCGTCAACCGGGTTCCCATCCTGAAAAAATCGCCCCAATGGGCTATTGAGCAGGAACAGGAGGAAGAAATGGAAGGGCGGGTCATGGCCCATGCTCCTCAACTGGGACTCACGATGGCCGATGGCGGCAAAACCATTGATCGCTACAAAAAGTAGTGGTTGGAATTTCTCGATACGAAAGGGGGTATCCATGATGGAGGGTTTCACGTACGTTGACATTTTCGCAACCAAAGGCATTGAGTATCTGCTGGTCATCAGTGGTCTCCTGTTCTTCACCTTCTTCTTGCGGTTATTGAAAA
Source organism: uncultured Syntrophaceae bacterium (assembly GCA_964433455.1). Lineage (GTDB taxonomy): Bacteria > Desulfobacterota > Syntrophia > Syntrophales > UBA5619 > UBA5619. The sequence goes on along the minus strand of CAYSSF010000231.1, from coordinate 5,991 downwards.
GACCCGCCGTGGCGGTTTACCGCGAAGCCGAACACCTTGTTTCCGCCATCAGCGATTGGTTCCGTATCCCTTCGGAAGGCGTCTATTTTCACCAGGGACACAGTTGGGCGTCGCCGGAGGGCGGGGAGGTCGTAAGGGTTGGAATGGATGATTTTGCGCAAAAAATGTTGGGAAAGATCGATGCGATCAAATTTCCGAAGGTCGGATCCCAGGTCACGCAGGGAGAAAAGGGATGGAGCCTGCTCGTGGGGTCGAAGTCGATTGACATGCTATCGCCGGTGGACGGAAAAATAGTGGATATCAATGAGAATCTGCTGAGTTCACCGGAAAATGTCAGCAGAGATCCTTATGGCCAGTCCTGGCTGATGAAGGTGGAGACGCCAAAAATATCATCCAATCTGAAGAATTTATTGTCGGGAGAACTCGCCGGAAAATGGATGGAAGGGGTCCGGGAAAATCTGCTTGCCCGGATGAATTACAACCTGGGGGAAGTATACCAGGATGGCGGTGTGCCGGTTGACGGAATCGCAAGAAATATGGATCGGGAAAAATGGGATGAGATCGTAAGGGAATTTTTTCTGATTTCGTAGCAGGTCAAGGCAGAGAGCAGGCTTCGATGAGCGAAAAAAGTCAAAAATATCCGCTGATACCCGAAGAAGAGCAAAAGTGTATCTGGATGACTGCCGGATTTATCGCGTACAAACTGTGCGACAGACACTATCAGTGCGAGCTCTGTCCTTTGGAACAAGCCATCAAGAATGAGGAATGCGGGGAAAGCGTCTTCCCGGAACCGGAAGAAGATTGGATGGAGGGATCGTTCGACAGTGATCCCTCCATCCGGATTAACGGTTCTATCTTTTATCACCCGGATCATTGCTGGGTGAAGGTTGAAAGCCCTGAAAAAGTGAGGATCGGAATCGATGATCTCTTAACGAAGCTCATTGCCGATGTTAAGGTCGTTATTCTGCCCAAAGCAGGGAGTTTCACCCGTGAGGGGGAATACTGCGCCCATATTATCCAGAACGATTATATCCTGCCCGTTATTTCGCCGCTTTCCGGTTCAGTTCAAACGGTTAACCCTCGCCTGATCGAGGAGCCGGGGCTGATCCTTGATGATCCGCGAGGAGAGGGTTGGCTGATCACGATTAAACCGAACAATCTTGAAAGCGACCTCAATCATCTGCTCTTTGGAAGAAAAGCGCTCTCATGGTATCGACGGGAGGAAAAGGAGATCATTGCGCGGACCGACTTGATGCTGAAACATAACCCGGAAGGAGTGGGTCTCACCATGCAGGATGGGGGGGTTCGAATGGATTGCCTGCAGGACAGGCTCGATATCGTCAATCCCAGGCAGCGGACCCGGATTTTGGACTCCTCCATCGCCAGACCCAAAAATTCCAGGAGATCGGTATTGAAACCTACCGGATAAGATTCCTTCTTTGGCTGAAATATAAGTGCTCTTAATTTAACTTTTTCTCGACCACCACGAAAAGGGGAATCTCTTTTTGACGGGATCGCTCTTGTCTGCCTTGATGCTCTTTTGGCACAGCAGACAGAATTCTGCCGGCTTCTGGTCGATATTCTCAACATACGTAGATGATTTCATTACACATTTTTCCTGTGAGCAGTGAATCAGTCCAAAGGTGTGCCCCAGCTCATGAACGGCCTCCTTGATCAGGCGTTCGCCCGTTGCCTCTCGATTTTCCGGTAAACCGTAGAACCGGTTATGAAGGCGGTAGGTGGAAACCGCCGCCCCGATTCCCTTCAGTTGGGCCTCCCCGAAAACAAAAGTGAGAATGGGAATGAAAAGATCGACATCCAGAACGCCCAGGATCTTTTCTGCATCCGCAGGGGGATTCGTGATTAACTGCCGGAGGATCAGTGAGGAGTTGTATTGAGCCCGACCCGGATCGAAGGCGTCCTTGATATTGATCCTGAGCTCTTTTCTCTTGGTTCTCCGATGAAACGTGCGAAAAACAAACCTCTCCAGCGTTTCAAGGTCAGTATGGTCCTCTAATTCAATCGGCACAATGTAAATATAAGACATCAATAATATTGTCTGTTAAAGTCATCTCTTGAGATGATATTTTTCAATCTTATTGTAAATGGTAAGCCTGCTGATCTTAAGGATTTCAGCCGCCTGTGCAATATTCCCGTTCGTTTGATTCAATATTTTCATAATTTGCTCTTTTTCCACCTCTTCCAAGGATTCTCCGCCGGCGGGGTCCGCCGGAACCGGAAAAGGAAAAGAGATATCCTCGACCTGGATCCGGGATCCTTGCGCTACAACCATCGCCCTTTCAACCACATTTCTGACCTCCCGGATGTTTCCCGGCCAATCGTATCCGGATAACATCTCCATCGCCTCCGGGGAAAAAGCGGTCACATTTTTATTCATGGATTGGGCATATTTGTTCAAAAAATACCTAGCGAGCAAAGGAATATCCAACCTTCTTTCTCGGAGTGGAGGCAACGTAATGGAGAACACATTCAAACGATAATAGAGATCTTCCCGGAAGCTACCATCCTTGATCGCCTTCTCCAGGTCTTTGTTGGTCGCAGAGATTATCCGAAAATCGACGTCGATGGTCTTGTCGCCTCCCAGTCTGGTAAAACTCTTGGTCTCAATGACCCGTAGAAGATCCATCTGCATCTTTTCACTGATATTTCCAATCTCATCCAAAAAGAGAGTGCCTTTATCGGCCATTTCCAGTTTACCCCTTCTTCGGTACATAGCCCCGGTAAAAGCCCCTTTTTCATGGCCGAAGAGTTCGCTTTCCAGCAGACCTTCCGGGTAGGCGCCGCAGTTAATGGTAATAATGGGAAAGTATTTGCGAGAACTTCTGCTGTGGATTGCCCTGGCAATGAGCTCTTTTCCCGTTCCGCTTTCCCCAAGAACCATCACGGTCGAATCGGTTTTGGCGACGGTATTGACCATCTCCATCACCCGCTTCATGGCAAGACTCTCCCCCACCACCGCATCGGGCAGCAACATCTCTTCAATCTGCTGACGCAATTGAATATTTTCCGTAACCAGCCTTCGCTTCTCGATGGCATTTCGGATCAACCTGCTCAAATCATCGGGATCGACCGGTTTGGTAATGTAGTCAAAGGCACCGTCCTTCAGCGCCTGAATGGCGGTATCGACGGAGGCGTAAGCTGTTATAATAATGGTGACAATGTCCTTATCGATCTGTTTGATGCGGTTCTGTAGTTCGATTCCATCCATTCCCGGCATCTTGATGTCCAGCAGGATAATGTCCCATGGATTTTCCTGAATCTTCTTCAAGGCGCTAGTGCCGTCTGCGGCGGTATCGACCCGATAGCCATCATCCTTGAACCATTGATAAAGAGAATCCCTCACCGACGCTTCATCGTCAACAATCAGTATTCCTATCTCTTCCAGTTTCACGGTCCATCTCCTTCTTGATTGTAGGCACTCATGAGTAATTAAGTGTTTCACTGGATCATGTTTGATATTGTCAGTTCGCCATGACTTTCCTTCTTGGAAGATACACGGGGCAGAATAACCGTAAAGGTGGTACCCTCGTTTATGTTGGTCTTTACATCAATGATACCGGAATGTTGTTCCACGATACCGGTAACCAGGGACAAACCCAACCCGGTATTTTTCGCTTTCGTGGAGAACAAAGGTTCAAATATGTGGAGAAGGACGTCGTCGGTGATTCCCTTGCCTTCGTCCGTCACCATAATCCGAATCCGGTCTTTCTCCGTGCCGCAGTCGGTTTTGATGGTTATTTTCC
>CAYSSF010000231.1:0-2127 GCA_964433455.1 uncultured Syntrophaceae bacterium | reverse complement strand
GTTCTCCCATCGAGGCCATCTTTTCCGCCAGTATCAGTTGGGACTGGGCCTTTTCGAGCTCTCGGGTTTTCTCTTTCACCCGGTCCTCCAATTGTGCTGACCAGTTCTGAACGGATTCGTTGGCCTCTTTGAGTTGATGAGTCATCTTATTGAATGAATAGGCCAAATTCCCAAATTCATCGCGGGAATGGATATCGACCTTGTGGTCCAGATTGAGATTGGCCACTTCCTTGGTGGCGTCGTTCAGCTTTTTGATCGGATTGTGGATCATTCTCCGAATGAACCCCCCCTTCACCAGAGCGCTAATCATTATCAGAATTGCGGAGTAGAGGATCATCTTATTTCGGGTTCCGATAATCTTTTGATCCCCCTCCTTCAGGGATATTTTGACATCCAGGATACCCAACAATTTTTCCTTGGCGGAGTGGGCATGGCAGGAGGCGTTAAAGCACTCCGGCCCGTTCTCGATCGGGTTGATCAAACCCAGAACACGGTACCCTTGATGGGCTGTTAATGTCCGGGTGAGGTCTTTGGTGGGAACAACTCCCTTTGCCGGTTCTTCCGCATGGCATACATAACACTGCTCCGCTTTTTTATCCGCAAATTGACCCAGTTCGTCAAGTCGATCGGAAAAAGCGATTTTCCCTGCCTTGTTGTAAATCCGTATCCCTTCAAATATCCCTTCCTTCCCGATATTCAGAATCGTGCTGGTCAAATCCTCCCGGTGGTTTCCGAGCATGCTGTGGTAAGTGGCCCTTTTGATGACATTGCTGACCTGGATTGCATTGTTGACCGCATCTTCCCGGAAAAGAGTGGTCAGGAAATAGATGTTGACATAGATAACGATCCCGAAAGAAAGAATCAGCAAAACAATCAGCAAAACAAAGAACTTTACACCGATTGAATTGCCGATACGAACCATGCGATTGAATGTCATCATATATCCCATCAGCATAAAAAATGGAAATGGCCACACCCCATCTTCTGCTTCGCAGGCTAAAGCAGTTTCCGACGATTTACAAGACATATTTTGCCTTTTCAGATATCATGAATCGTGATAGGGAACCACTCCATCTGCTGAGTGACCTTGTCCGGAAGAGACAGCAAAATTTCAATATTCCGTAATGATGATTGCTTTACAAATAAAATCATGTAAGAAATCAGGATAGGGAAGAGATGCATTGCAGGATCCATCCGATTAGGGAGGCCTTGGCCGTCTGCCAGAAACACGAAACAGGCTTTTGCAGGGAGTGTTGCGAATGTCTGAATATCGATCATTGTTGTGAATGCATGGACCCGAAATTGTACTGCAAATTCAGAGGACAGTGTGTAATCTGGGAGATGTCCCGTGACCGGAGAAAGAGAGACGCGCGGGACGTGTAGAAATAACAGTGTATTTCGCCCTGTTCCATGGGGCCGGGAGGAAAATCGGATATGAAGCTTGCGATTGCGGGAAAAGGCGGGGTAGGGAAAACATCGCTGGCGGTCTGGATCGGCGATTATCTGGCCCGTCAGGGGGAAGAGGTCTGGCTCCTCGATGCGGATACGGCGCTTTCGCTGGGGCAGGCGCTCGGCCTTCCGGAAAGCGACATTCCTCTACCGCTGATCCAGGAGAAAGAGCTGGTCCGAGAACGGGTAGGGGAAGGATTCATCCATTTAAATCCGGCAGTTGAAGACCTGCCGGAGCGACTCTCCAAAAAGGTGGCCGGCCTCAAACTGCTGGTGATGGGCACCATTGCCGGCGCCGGAGGCGGTTGCGCCTGTTCGCCGAACGCGCTGGTCAAGGCATTGCTCGCCCACCTGATCATCGAAAATCGGCAATGGGTCATCGTGGATCTGGAGGCCGGCGTGGAGCATCTGGGACGCGGCACTGTCCAGTCCGTGGATGGGCTCATCGTTGTGAGCGAGCCCAGCATGAGGAGCCTGCAGACGGCCTCCCGCATCGGTGCGTTGGCCAGGGAAATGGGGCTTACCCGTCAGGTGTTGATCATCAATCGCGCCCCGGGTGATTTTCGCTTGCCGGACATGGAAGGTCTTCCTCCCTTGACGGCAACCATTCCACTCCTGCCCTCTCTTACGTCGCGGCAGCTTGTATCCTCTTCCGTGCTTGAGCTCGCGGAGCGGGAA
>CAYSSF010000230.1:0-6372 GCA_964433455.1 uncultured Syntrophaceae bacterium | reverse complement strand
GGCGCCGGAGGCCTTGGCCCGGTCGATTGCCCGGAGCATCTCTGCACCCGGGGTAATGTTGAATTTCTGGGCGATCTTCCGCTGCAGGGAGGCCATGATGAGCTGGGAGAGGAGGATGCTTGTCCGCTTTTCGCGGATGACTTTCACGATATCGGTCTCCTGCCACTTGTCCCGCTGGCAGATCGCCTCATAGCGGGGAGGGCAGAGTTCGACGCAGACTGTGTCCGGCTTTTCTTCATCGATGATCCACTCCACCAGATCGGCGCTTTCGCGCGAGACATGGGCCGTGCCGATCAGGATGATCTCCCGCTCTCCCAGTGTGATTCGGTGGACGTTTTCGTGTTCCAATGGGATTTTCCTTCCATCCAACTTTTTGGGGAGGTCATTAGCAGCATTTGCCCCGGATGTAAAGGGAAATGGTTTACGGATGGCAGGGAAGGTGCTAAGAAGACTCCAATATCGGTCTATTGGCGTGACCTGGTTTCCCTGCGTGAGCCAGGGCGAAGGATGAGGGACGGTAAAAGATGAATCCCATTTTGAGGATCGGAGATCGCATCCGGGGGGTGATCGGGGATGTCGCATTCGGCGGCGACGGCGTCGCCAGGGTTTCCGGCATGGCCGTTTTTGTTCCCTTCACCGTCGATGGGGATGAGGTGGAGGTCGGGATCACCGAGATCCGAAAAAGGTACGCCCGCGGGAGGCTTCTCCGGGTCGTAACCCCATCCCGCCACCGCGTCCCGCCGGCCTGCCCCGATTACACCCGCTGCGGCGGCTGCCGGATGCAGCACATCGACTATGCCCATCAATTGGAGCTGAAAGGTCGGCAGGTCGAGGAGGCTTTCAAGCGGATTGCCGATATCTTTCCTGTTCCGCTACTACCCATAATTCCCTCCCCGCAGCCTTTCGGATGGCGGGGCAAGGCGGAGTTTCATCTCGGCGGCGGGCACGGCGGGCCGTGTCGTGTCGGGCTGATGGCCCCGGCAAGCCATGAGATTATCGAGATGGAGCGATGCGCGATCGTCGAGGAGTCGATCAATCGAAAATACCGGGACTTCCGTGACGCCCTCCGGTCGGGTGAACTTCTGGTTTCGGGCGAACGCCGGCTCATCTGGTCCGACGAGCCGGGGGAGCCTCCGACGACCCTTTTTACCGGCGGCGGGCAACCGCCGGATGTCGTGCGCATCGTCCGGGGACGGCGGCTCACGGTCCCCGGAGGGGGCTTCTTTCAGGCCAACGTCGCGCTGGTCGGGGAACTCGTCGATCAGGTCGTCGGAATGGGAGGCCTTTCGGGAGGGGAGAGGGTCATCGATGCCTATGCCGGCGCGGGCCTCTTCTCCCTCTTCCTCGGACCGAAGGCGGGCGTCCTCTGGGGGATCGAAGGGGACTCCGATGCGGTCCGTTGTGCGGGGATCAATCTGAAGCGGGCGGGGCTTTCGCAGGTGAAACCGATCCATGGGGATGTGGCCGGCATTCTGAAGGATTTCGTTCTGTCCGGCATGAAGGCGGATCTGATCGTCCTTGATCCGCCCCGAGACGGCTGCGGGGAAGGGGTGGTCGAAAGGGCGGCAGCGCTCCATCCGGAGAGAATGGTCTACGTTTCCTGCAATCCCGCGACGCAGGCACGGGATGTCCGTCTTCTGGCCGGATACGGATATCGGCTCCATCAGCTCCAGCCGTTCGACATGTTCCCGCAGACCGGCCATATCGAGGTCGTCGCCTCTCTGACGCGGGGGCATGTCGGGGACACCTTGCCGCAAGGTGTCCCCGGGCGATGATACCGGACTGGGCATGAAGCGGAAGCCTGAAGGGATCGGAACATCTCCCCGAGACAAGCGCGGAACGATCAGACGCCGTTTCCGGTGCGGGGCTGACTCCCGAGGAGCTCGTAGATCCGGAGCTCGCCGAGGGTGCTCCCCACATCGCACTTGCCGATCTCCCGGACGTCAAGGATCGACTCCACGACGGCCTGAAGGGTCTTTTCACTGATCAGGATACTGTTCGGCCGGGATTTGGTCAGGTCCTGCAGCCGGAAGACGGCATTGACCGAATCGCCGATGACCGTGTAATCCATCTTCTTCTCGAAGCCGATGTTGCCGACGACCGCCTCTCCGGTGTGGACGCTGATGCCCATGGCAAGCGGGGCGTCGAGCTCTGCGGTAAAGTGGCTGCTGACGGCGGTGAGACTCCCTTTCATCTCCAGCGCGGCGGCGATGGCGTTGTCCGCATCGGTCTTCCCTGAGATCGGCGCGCCGAAGAGGGCCAGAAAGCCGTCGCCCAGGTACTTGTCGACGATTCCCCCATGGTTGAAAACGATATCGCCCATGCAGGTAAAAAAGTGGTTCAGCATGGCGACGGTCCGTTGGGGACCGATCTTCTTGGAGAGGGCGGAGAAGCCGCGGATGTCGATGTTCAACAGCGTCAAAATCTTCAACTCCTCGATCAGCGGTTTCTCTTCCCCGGCATTGTGGATGATCTTGTCCACGATCTCCCTCGGGACGAATTTCTGGAACATTTTACGGATGCCCCGTTCATGTTCCGCCATCGAGAGGGTCTCGCGATAGAGCTGTGAGTTTTCCAACGCGATACTGACCGAGGTTGCGATGGACTGGAGGAGGTGAAGGTCGTCGTCGTTGAAATCGCCGCTGATCTTGTTGAGGACCTCGATCACGCCGAGAACCTTTCCCCGGGAGATGAGCGGCACACAGAGGGCCGAACGGGTCGTGAAGCCGATCTTCCGGTCGAAATCGGCGCTGAAATGGCGGGAATGCTGGGCGTCGCGGACGATGATCGGCTCGCCGCGCGTGGCGGAATAGCCGGCGACCCCCTGACCCATCCGGATGCGGAAAGACTGGACGATTTCCGTATCGATCGCCGCATCGGTATTGAAGGCGATCTTGAAGGCCAGTTCGTCTCCCTCCAGCAGCAGCAGTGAACCCGCCTCCACGTTCACAATCGTCCGGATCATGTCCATGGTATGTTTGAGAACCTCCTGCCGGTCGAAGGTCGATGCGGCGAGGATGCTGCCGATCTGTTTGATCGAATCCATCTCCTGATCCCGCTTGTTGATTGAAGAGGAGAGGTGGTTCTTCTCGATGGCGAGGGAAAGGAGAGCGGCGATCTCCTCCACCTGTTCTTCAAACCCGTTCAATGCGCCGGCCTGGAAGGTGCCGAGAACGAGGATCCCGGTCACCACGCCCCCGATCTTCAAGGGCGCCAGAAGCGCATCATGGATCCCCGGTTTGACCAGCAGTTCCTGTTCAAGCGGATGCTGCAGTGCGGATGGATCTTCGATGGCCAGGATATTCCCCTGTCGGACGACCCCTTCCAGCAAGGATCCGACAATATTGTACCCCTGGCTCCTGGTCAGGGCGATCGGGACGGAGGAGAGGATGTCCAGGATGCCGGCCTGATCCGGCGTCTCTTTTCGGATTTCCATGATCACCGCCACCTCAAAAGGGATATCGTCCCGGAATTGGTGCAGGATGGCGTGGAGAAGTTCGCCGTTGCGCAGGCTGGATCCGAGGGTCTTGCAGATGCCGGCGACCGTCGCGAGTTGCCGGCGGTTTTGCCTGTCCCGTTTCATCAGGCCCAGGTTGTCGTAGGTGAAGGCGGCGTTGGAGAGGAGCGGTGTCAGTACATCGGTATCCTCCTGCGTGAATGGGATATCCAACGCCCGATGGGAGAGGGTGAGAACCCCGAAAACCTCCTGGATTCCCTTGAGCGGCATGCAGAGGAAGGATTTTGTCGCGTAATGGGGGCGATTCCCGCGTCCGAAACGGTTATCCTTTTCGATGTCGTTGACGAGTAGAGGGGATTTGTTGATCACCGCGTACTTGGCGATACTCGTTGCAAAATCGACACGGTCTCCGATCTTGACGAGATCTCCCAGTCCGTAGGTGGCATGGATCACGAAGGTTTCCCGATCTTTCCCCTCCATGATCATGACGGAACCGACATCGGCGTTGGTCAGTTTCAAGGCGCGTTCCATCGTGATCGCAAACAGATCCTCGTTGTCGAAGGTGACATAGCAGAGATCGGAGAGCTCTTTCAGCGTGGACAGTTGACCGGTTCGTTTCTCGAGATTGCCGAAGCTGTTCCGGAGCTCATTTTCGATGGTCTGAAAAGAGTGGACGATGCCCTGCAACTCGTCCACTGCGGTCGGTCCCTTGAACCCGTGGATGCCCTTCGTCATTGATTCTGAAATCGTTTTGGACGTGTTGTGGATGCCGTCGAAAATCTGGCGGATGAGGATGTATCCGGCCAACGAGGAGGTCAGGAGGGCGAGGAGGAATAGCGGAATGAAGTTGTCTCCCAGGAGATCGTATTTCAGCCCGAAGTAGAGGAGTCCGAGAAGCGGCACGAAGAAAAAAAGCGCGAAGATGATGGATAATCGATAGTAGAGCCCCTGGCTTTCCAGGGAGAGGTCGAACATCTTTTTCTTGAGATTCATGGTGGATCTCCTGTAGATGATTTCCGATGAACCCGGCGCGAAATCCTAACAGATCCGGTTGGGAAAAAAAACAGATAATTCACAGGGGCGGTGAAGATTCCGCGACTGCAGCCGAAAAAGGATCGCGGCGCACTTCCAAAAGGAGAATGACCATGACGATCGACAGCCATGCACACCTGGAGATGGAGGCCTTTGACGGTGACCGGGAGGCGGTGATCGAGAGGGCGGCGGCGGCCGGCCTGAGTGCGATCATCACCGTCGGAACGACGCTTCCTGATTGCGAAAGAGCTGTTTCGCTCGCCGACCTTTATCCGCTCGTTCATGCGGCCGTCGGCATCCACCCCCATGAGGTAAACGGGATCGACACCCGGAGCTATGACGCCCTCAGGATTCTCGCCGGGCAGCCGAAGGTGGTTGCAATCGGCGAGATCGGACTCGATTTCTTCTACGACCACGCTCCGCGGGAAGTCCAACTCCGGCGGTTTGCCGAGCAGCTTGATATCGCGCAAGAACTGGATCTGCCCGTAATCATCCACGACAGGGAGGCCCATGCCGAAACGGTTGCGATCCTGAGAGAGCGGAAGGGCCGTCTGCGGGGTGTTCTGCACTGCTTTTCCGGGGGTCCGGAGATGGCCCGTGAATGCATCGCGCTGGGATTTCATCTCTCCGTGGCCGGTCCCGTCACTTATAAGAAGGCGGATCAGCTCCGGGCGGTGGCGAGGGAGATCCCTCTGGAGAGACTTCTGATCGAGACGGACGCCCCATACCTCGCCCCGCAGCCGTACCGGGGGAAGCGCAATGAGCCGGCCTATGTCGTAGAGACGGCCCGCTGCCTCGCGGAACTCCGCGGCATGGCTCCGGGTGAGCTGGAACAGGCCACGGAGGAGAACCCCCGCCGGCTCTTCGGTCTTGGCAAGTCGCAGGATCAAGCCATGCATGATGGCAACCATATGAAATTACGTTAATATTTTACGAAATGACTGTTATTGTACAAGTCATGGATATTCATAGAATTTCACTTGAGAAAGGTGTTGTTCCGGCTGGGAAGAAATCGACTTGATTTCGGGGAAGCTTTGGAGTAGGGAAAAAGACATAAGTGCAAGGGGTGCCGACATTAGGCTGAGAAGATACCCTTTGAACCTGACCTGGGTAATGCCAGCGTAGGGAATGGCAATGGTTGTGTTTTCCATGGATCGATTCTAAGGCCATATCCCGAAGGGGTATGGTTTTTTGTTTCAGGCATGACCGGGCCGTTGCCGGTTCGGGAAAGGACGGAGCGGAGAGCTGTTATGAAGAAAGTGGTATTTGTCGTTTCCAGCGGGGAACTCGGCGATCCGGTATTTCTAAGGGAACAGGCGGCGAAGGCGGCCCCTGCGGCGGTGATTTGCGCCGACGGCGGAGCCCGTCACGTTGAGGCCGCGGGGATCCTTCCTGATCTCATCGTCGGGGACATGGATTCGCTGGATGCGCAAAGAGAGGCCTATTATGAGGCGAAGGGTTGCCGCATCATCCGCCATCCCCGGCGGAAGGATGAGACGGACACGGAACTGGCGCTCCACGAAGCCTTCCGAATGGAACCGGCGGAGGTCTGGATATGGGGCGCCCTCGGCTACCGGATCGACCACACGCTTGCGAACATCTCTCTTCTTGTCCAGGGGAAGCGAAAGGGGATCGAGGTCAAGCTGATCGACGCGTGGTGCGAGCTGTTTCTGATCGACCGCCGGATGGTTCTCGAAGGGGAGGCGGGCCAGACCGTATCGCTCTTTCCCTATGGGGGGCCGGCGGTCGGGGTTACGTTGACGGTGTTTGAATTTCCGCTGAGGTCGGCGGTTATGGAGATCGGCCGGCCCCACGGTGTCAGCAATCGTATGACGGCGGGGAAGGGGATCATCGAATTGGATTCGGGATGGCTCCTCGCGGTG
>CAYSSF010000229.1:0-6379 GCA_964433455.1 uncultured Syntrophaceae bacterium | reverse complement strand
GGCAGACTCCTCGACGCCGTGCGGGACAAGCATTCCCGGATACCCGGGACCGACCCGGCCGACTTCGCCGGGGTGTTGATGGATGTCGCCCTCCTCGGGACGGACGAGTCGCAACGGTATGTGGAGGACGCCCTGCGGCATCTCGACTCGTTCGGCGACTTCAAAGAGATGGTCGCCGGCGCGTTTTTCAACGCAAACATCGAGGCGGGCGCGGACATCGGGAAACTGCTCCTCTTCGCCTATCATAGCGGCGTGAACGGATACGTCCCGGTGCTCCTGGCCGGGATTGCGAACCACGCAGGGGCATGGTGTTCTGTCGAGGACCTCGCGGAAAAGTCCGGCAAAATCCTCGCCGGCGAGGTGGAGGCGTCTCTGGCCCTCCTGGCCAGAACCGGGTGTGACACCGGGAATGCCATCGAAAAGCTCTTCAAAAAGCGGAGATTCGACGAAATGCTGGAGGAGGCGGAAAGGATCGCCCTGGCGATCCGGCAGGCGAAAAGGCTGGAATGCGGCGAGGAAGCCTATCTCCGCTGGCAGGCAGGGAGGGATGTCCCGTTCTTTCATTGCGCCGCCTTGACTGCCCTTAACGCAACCGCCGCGGAGGCCCCCGCGGCGCAGAGGGAAAACGTTGCCGGGATTGCCGTCATCGTTCTTTCCCTGCTCGCGGAGTCCCGCTCCCTCATCGCGCTGAATCCGGAGATCCTCGACGCCGGCGCGACGCTCGATCTCTTCTTCGGGGACAGACCCGATGCGCCTCAGGATGATGCGATCATGGACCTCCTGGCCGAAAAGGCGGATGTGAAGAGCCTGGCGTGCGAGGCCGTGCGCCTGGTGGGCCGATTTCCTTTCGGCCAGGCGAACGGGCGAATCATCCGGTTAGTGGGCAGGTTCATGGACGAAGGGTTGGCCCGGGAACTGCTTGCGGTGGACTTCGAAGACAACGGATTCGACGATGATGTCGCCGAGGCCGTAGGTAAGCTTGGGCCGCTGTCCATCCCGCTTCTGCGCCCCTTTTTCGAGAAGAGCGACCCTGCCGGGATCCCCCTTGCGTTGCGAATATTGGAGGACCTTCCGACGGAGGAGGCGGTCGATCTCATCCTGGCCCACTGGTCCCTGTTGTGGGACGGTTACAAGGAATGGCTTCTGGCCGCCGTAGTCTGCATCGGGGACAAAAGGTTCATTCCCGCCCTCAAGGTCGAGCTGAAAGAGGGAGAGCACGCCGAGGGCAAAGCCTTTTATCTCCTGTGCCTCATCAACGGCGAGGCAGACCCCGAACTTGAGCGCATCAAGCGGGAAATGGAGATCCGGGAAAAAAGAGAGAAGCGCTTGCAGGGCGCGATGGAAAAGGGGGACATGGAGGCCTTGCTGAGGGAACCCCTGGAAATCCCTCTCAAGTGCCGATCCTGCCGGAACGTTTATCATTACACGGTCGGGAAGGTCTTGGTGACCGCCGGCGGCAAAGACACGGTGATACAGGACCATATCGTCTGCAAGAAATGCGGGGCCCTCGACCACTATGAGATGGCCGGTGAGGGGCTGGTTGCAGTCACCGCCCGGTTGGCGCTCCTCACCCTTGACCCCGAGATGGTCAAAATGGACCGGGATGAAATGACGGTCGTCCCCATAAAATCGGTATCGACCTTCGGGAAGGAGATTCCTCTCCGGGATCTGGTCGATACCTATGAGAAGAAACTGAGCAAGAATCCGGAGAGCCCCGAACTCCTCATCGGGTTCGCCAATGCCCTCCGGCAGATCAAGCGGAGGGAGGATTCCGTGCCCTTTTACGAACGGGCGATCAGGAATGACCCGCTGGCGGTGGAGGGCTATGTCAGCCTCGGTGAATACACCCTTGAGAAGGGCGATCTTGAAACCGCCTTTTCCCATTACAGCAAGGCCGCGGAGATCATGGACCGGGGACACTACTACCGGGTCAGATCCGATCTCGATCAATTCAAGGAAAGCCTTCTTGACATGCTCATGATGGTCTCGGGACGGCTCGGAAGGCAGCTTCCTGATACCGGGAATTCGCACCCCGAAAGGAAGGCGCCGCTCCCCGCGCGGCCGGCTGTGGGCCGGAACCACCCGTGCCCCTGTGGAAGCGGGAAGAAATACAAGAAGTGCTGCCTCCTCAAGGAATCCGGGCAGGGGGCCGAATCGATCGAACCGGGGCGGCGCAAACCGCCCGCACCCGACCCGGTTTTCCAGAGCCTCCAGAAAAGCCTCTCCCGCTTCGTCGAACGGGAGATATTCCGCAAGGAGTTCCTGAGGGCTACCGGCATATTCTGGAATATCGAACCTCGGGAGCCCATCATGCTGCCCGAGAGGGCCTCCGAAGACAAAGGCCAGTTCCACGACTGGTTCATCAACGACTACCGCACGGCAGACGGCAAAACGATCCTGGAGGGCTTCTGTGACCGGCGGCTGAGCACGCTGTCCGCAGATGAGAAACGCCTCGCCGAATCCCTCCTGAAAAGTTACGTGTCCATCTATGAGGTGCAGGCTGTCCGGGAAGGGGAGGGCTTGACGATCCGGGATCTCTTTACCGGCGAGGAGATGGACGTAGAGGAGGTCTCCGCGTCCTACGAAACGGTCCGGTGGGACTTCGTTCAGGTGAGGGTCTACCGAATGGACGGCAAGTGCAGGTTTGGGGGAAACGGACAGACGATACCGCGGATGAGGATCGAAGCCCTGAAGGCATACCTGGACAAGGCGCGCCGGACATTCGAGGCCGACACGGGACGGTCGGGCTGGCCCGCCTTCCTGAAGGAAAACGCCTTTCTGATTGGACGCTTCTTCGATGAAGTCGTTGAAGAACCGCCCCTGCTGCTTACCGAAGAGCGGCACCGGATCATCTCTGCGAAGGCACGCTTCACGGTATCCGATTACGACCGCGCCCGGAAGCTTCTTTCCGGAGAGTACGATTTCGCCGATGAGGAGGAGATCCCCTCCGGAGGGATGAGCTTTTCGTGGTTGAAAAGAGGCCCCTCCAAGGAGTGGGAGATGGGCCCCGAGCCGGTCGAAAAGGGAATGATCACCACCTCAAGCATCGTCCATCCCTCCGGGCAAATGACCTTTGCGGTCCTCGGCACGGTCAACCTCCATCCAGACAGGCTGATCCTCGAATGCATGTCCCGGGAACGGCTCGAAAGGGGCAAGAAGAGGCTTCTCGATCTGCTGCAGGGGACCATCCGTCACCGCATCGATGAGTTCGAAGACATCCATGTGGCCATGGAACGGCGCGAAGGAAAAGGTGAAGGGACAAAGCCCTTAAAGAATGAGGCGGCCCGGGCCATGCTGGCCTCTGTGATGCAGAAGTTCATGTCCGCCTGGCCCGATCAAGCGATTCCGGCCCTCGGTGGCAAGACTCCCCGGGAGGCCGTGGCGACAAAAGCGGGGCGGGAGAAAGTCCTTGACCTCATCAAGGAGATGGAAAACGGAGAAGCCCGAAAGAAGAAGGCAGGCGAACCCTTCATTGACCTCGGTCCTTTGAGGGGGGAACTGGGAATAGGGAGGGATGAAGGGTAGCTTCAAATACAGGGTGGTCGAAGATCCGCCGCCGTTACTTTCTCTACGAACAGATCACGCCCAAGTTTTCGGTTGAACGCCTTTATGAACTCACCATTGAAGTTCGTTCGGTGATTTCTTCACCGCGTTTGCCGTGATCTCCGTAATTCTGCCGTTGCTCAGGTGAATGACGCGGTCGGCCATTCCGGCGATGTCCGCGTTGTGGGTGATGATCGCCGTCGCGGTCCCCAACTCGCGGTTGATTTTATCCAGGGCTTCGAGGACCACGATCCCCGTTTTGGAATCAAGAGCCCCCGTGGGTTCGTCGCAGAGAAGCACTTCCGGATTTTTTGAAATGGCGCGGGCGATCGCCACGCGCTGCTGTTCGCCGCCGGAGAGCTGGGCGGGAAAATGGTCGAGGCGCTCGGTTAATCCGACCAGTTGCAGGGCATCCTCCGGCGTCATCGGATTTTGTGCGATCTCCGTCACCACCGCCACGTTCTCCCGTGCGGTCAGGCTGGGGATCAGGTTGTAAAACTGAAAGACAAAGCCGACATGGAAACGGCGATACGCGGTAAGCTCCCGCTCGCCGGCATTCGTCAGCTTCTTGCCCCGATAAGCGACATTGCCGCCGGTGGCCGTATCCAGGCCGCCCAGGATGTTCAGCAATGTCGATTTTCCGCTGCCCGAAGGTCCGAGAAAAACGACCAGTTCGCCGGAGAAGAGTTCCAGATTCACCCCCCTTAGCGCATGGACCTCAACTTCCCCCATCTGATAGATTTTCGTCAGATCCCGGACCTGAAAAACCACCCCTCCCGGATGGTCCGGTTCGCCTTCCTTTTCAACCATTTCCCTGCCTCCTGTCGCAGTGAAAATCTGAACAGGGACATGTTGATTTGTCAAGCGATTATTGTTATTGACCCCGCCGGGATGGGGAGAAACGGCGCCGTGGCAATCATGGTGCGGCAATAAGGGTTGACATCGGAGACCTTTATTCGTACCCTTCCCCTGCATGAGAGAAGCGAGTTTTTATCGAACAAAGGATCCTGACGTCATCCGATGAAATACCTGTATTGCCTGCGCGTCTTTATCAGACCCTACCTCCGGCACATCGCCGCCAGTTTCTTCGCGCTTCTTGCCGTCACGGGGCTGATGCTTTTCGTCCCGCGCATCCTGCAGAAGGTGATCGACGACGGGTTGCTGCACGGTCAGGTCGCGTATCTGGCCCACGCGGCGCTTCTCCTGCTCGGGCTTGGATTTGCCATTGCCCTGCTCAATCTGATCCGGAACTACCTCTCCGAACGGACCGCGGCCCGCATCGGGTACGACCTCCGCAACGCCATGTATGACCGCATCCAGCGCCTGCCGTTCACGTTTCATGATCACACCCAATCGGGCCAATTGATCACCCGCTGCATCGAGGATGTGCGCGCCATCCAGAACTTCGCCGGCAGCGGCCTCACCGAAATGGTCCAACTGCTGTTCCTCGCGGCCGGCGTGATCGCCATGATGATCTCCATCAACGCCCAGCTTGCGGCTATTGCGCTCCTGCCGCTCATCCCGCTGGCGATCATGACCACCCTCTTCGGAGACCGCATCACGAAATTGTTCTATAACGTCGACCAGACCCTCGGCGACCTGTCGACGCGTCTTCAGGAGAATGTCACGGGCGTACAGGTTGTGCGGGCCTTTGCGCGCGAAGCGTACGAGATCGACCGCTTTGACGAAAGCAACCGCAAATATTTTGAATCGCGCCTCAAGGTCATCCACGAATGGTCCAAGGTGATGCCGACCACCACGCTGCTCATTACGCTCGGCACGATCCTGATCCTGCTCTTCGGCGGTCAAATGGTCCTCCGGGGCGGCATGACGATCGGCGAGATCGTGGCCTTCAACGCCTACATGCTCATGCTCTCCTCGCCCATCCAGGAGATGACCTGGCTGGTCAACGCGGCGGGCGAGGCGGCCGCCGGGGCGCAGCGCGCACTCGAAATCCTGGACCGCGAACCGGAGATCCGCTCCCCGGCGAATGCGGTGATGCTTCCGACGCTGAGCGGCCGCGTTGAATTCCGCGCCGTTTCGTTCCGCTATCCAGGCGAGAAATCCGCTGCGCTGACCGGCATCGACCTGGCCGTCCTGCCGAACCGGATCGTCGCGCTGATCGGACAGACCGGCTCCGGAAAGACCTCGCTGGTCAACCTGATCCCGCGCTTCTACGATGTGACGGAGGGAGCGGTGCTCGTGGACGGCGTGGACGTCCGCTCGGTGGATCTCGACTCGTTGCGCCGCCGGATCGGCATCGTCCTGCAGACCCCGCTCCTCTTCTCCGACTCGATCCGGGCCAACATCGCCTACGGCCGGCCGGAGGCCGGCGACGAAGAGATCACAGCCGCGGCGAAGGCCGCGCAGGCGCACGAATTCATCCTCGGCCTGCCCGACGGGTATGAGACCGTCGGCGGCGAACGCGGCGTCACGCTCAGCGGCGGGCAGCGCCAGCGGGTGGCAATTGCGCGCGCCCTGTTGATGGACCCCCGCATCCTGATTCTGGATGACTCGACCTCCTCGGTCGACACGCAAACGGAAAAATTGATCCAGGAGGCATTGGACCATCTGATGAAAGGCCGCACCACCTTCGTGATCGCGCATCGCCTGGCCACCGTCCGCCGCGCCGACGTGATCCTGGTCATGGAAGAGGGCCGCATCGTCGAGCGCGGCACGCACGGCGAACTGCTCGCGAAAGGCGGACGATACAAGATGATTCACGATCTCCAGTTGCAGGGATAATTGGGGTCAGGTCTTGCATTTTAGCATTCCTCTCATAAAACGGTCGAGTAGCCGCGCACCTTTCGGTGCGCAGCCCTCACAGATCCGGACG
>CAYSSF010000228.1:0-6389 GCA_964433455.1 uncultured Syntrophaceae bacterium | reverse complement strand
GGTGCCACAACTGCGTCAAGAAGGCCTGCGTCTACGACCGGCACCGGGATGAGATCAAGTATATCCGGGCGATCGAGAGCGTGGACGCCCTCTTCTTCGATTGCATGGGCTGCTTCTCCTGCGTCCAGGATTGCACCAAGAATCTTCTCTGCCTCACCATCAACCCCGAATACGAAAAGCTCGGCAACAGCTACTGGACGCCCGAGATCATTCAAACCACCTGGACCCAGGCGGAAACGGCGAAGATCCCCGTTTCGGGCGCGGGGTACCGCGGAAAATTCTCCGGCGAAGGCTTTGACGCCATGTGGACCGACATGTCGGAGATCGTGCGGCCCACCCGCGACGGGATCCACGGACGCGAATACATCAGCTCCGCCGTCGACATCGGGCAGAAGCCCGGTTTCCTCGCCACGAACGGCGATGAGGTGCTCTCTTTCCTCGCGCCGATCCTCTCCATCCCGATGCCCCTGATCATCGACCGGTTTCCCGAAAGCTTCGCCCTTCCGAAGCTCGACAACCTGATCGCGGAGACGGCGGTGAAGACGGGGCTGATCGCCCTCATGGATGCGGAGAAATGGCCCCTCTTCGAGAAGGATGCCGACCGGGTCCTGCCCCACATCGCCTTCTATTTCGCCTCCGGCGCCCCGATGGTCCCCGAAGAGATCCTGAAAAAGACACAGCTTGCGGAAATCGCCGCCGGCCCCGCTGTGAAAGAGCGGATCGGGGAACTGAAACGGCTCCACCCCGGGATCATCGTTTCCGTGCGGGTGGAGATGACGGCCGACGGGATGGAGCGGGCCGTTGAGCTTGCGGACGACGACCTGGAGGCGATCCACATCGTCGCCGACCTGAACGGCCGGCAGATCGGAGCGGAGAAGCCGCTGTTCATCAAGGAGATGATCCGGAAGGTCCACAAAGCGCTGATCGAAAACGGGACAAGGGACGGCGTCACCCTGATCGCCGGCGGCGGCATCGCGCTGCCGGAGCATATGGCGAAGGGCGTTCTCTGCGGCGCCGATCTGGTTTCGATCGAACTGCCCCTGCTGGTGGGCCTTGAATGCCGCCTCTGCCCGCGCTGCGTGGAGGGATCGGCCTGTCCCGCCGGAATTTCGGGGATCAGTTTCGACTACGGCGTGGGAAGGATGACGAATTTGATCAGCGCCTGGCACGACCAGTTGATCGAACTGATGGGCGCTATGGGGATGCGCGACGCCCGGCGCCTGCGGGGAGACGCAGGGCGGGCCATGTTTTTCGAGCAGCTCGAGGAGGAAGCTTTTGGCAGAATTTTTGGAAAACGATTGCAGGCTTGACGAGATCCTTCCGGAGAAGACACGGAAGACCCGTACGCCGCAGTTCCAGCAGACGCGCGCCATCCGGCCCGCTCCGCCCCGATACCGGAACGAGATCTCCAGGTACATCATCCTGCGGGACGAGGAGAAATGCACGGCCTGCGGCCGGTGCGTCGAGCTCTGCCCCCAGGGGGTGCATGTCCGGAAGCCCGATTACAAGTACTTCGCCCTTCCCAAGAGCCACCTCTGTTTCGGGCCGGTCTGCGAGGCCAAAGGCTGCTATTGCATCACCGCCTGTCCCCAGGGCGCGCTGCGCATCCAGGAAAACCCGATGATGAAGGTCTTGGGCGATTGCCGGTGGCCCGCCGCGATGATCCTCGCCACCTGGAAGATGGCGGAAAGCGGCGAGGCGCCCTCAGCGGATTACGGCTATGAATTCGAGACGGGCGACTCGGGCGGCGGCTTCGACCGCATCCGGTTCAGGTTTCCGGAAAAACCGCCCCTGGAACTGGCAAAAGAGGAGATCGATACGAGCCTGGAGCTGAACCGCCGCAACGACGGCCGTCCCAGGATCAAAATCGACGTGCCCTGGTACGGCGGCGGCATGTCCTTCGGCTCGGTCAGCAACACGACCCAGCTTTCGAAGGCGAGGGCGGCCGTGGCCTGGAACACCTTCACCTGCACCGGCGAGGGCGGCTTCATGGAGCGGATGCGGCCCTACGACGACCACATGATCACGCAGGTGGCCACGGGCCTCTTCGGGGTCAGGGAAGAGACGATCCAGCGCGTCCGCATCGTGGAGTTCAAATACGCCCAGGGGGCGAAACCGGGCCTGGGGGGGCATCTCCTCGGGGACAAGAACACCGAGGCCGTCGCCAAGATGCGCGAGACGGTGATCGGGATCTCGCTCTTCTCCCCCTTCCCGTTCCACAGCGTCTACTCGATCGAAGACCACATGAAGCACATCGACTGGGTCAAGCACCTCAACCGGCGGGCGCTGATCTCGACGAAGGTGTCGACCCCCAACGACGTGGACATGGTCGCCGTGGGGAGCTACTCCGCAGGGACGCACATCATCCATCTGGACGGCGGCTACGGCGGCACGGGCGCCGCGCCGGATATCGCCAAGAAGAATATCGCCATGCCGATCGAGTACGCGATCTCCAAGGTGCACAACTTTCTCGCCGACGAGGGGGCAAGGGAGCAGGTGACCCTCATCGCCAGCGGCGGCATCCGCAACCCCTACGACATCGCCAAGGCGATCGCGCTCGGCGCCGACGGTTGCGTCGTCGGCACGGCCGAGCTGGTGGCCCTGGGCTGCGTCCGGTGCGCGCGCTGCTCGACGGGCCGCGGCTGCCCCCGGCGCATCGCGACGACGGACAAACAGCTCGCGCCCAAGATCGACCTCGAATGGGGGGCGCAGAGGATCATCAATATGTACAACGCCTGGCGGAACGAACTGGTCGCCATCCTCCAACGGCTGGGCCTGAGAAGCGTGTCGGAGCTCAGGGGACGTTCCGATCTGCTGATGCATCTCGATTACACCAACGATGTTGCGGGGAAAAAATCGTGAAGAACGAACAGATAGAACGGCTTCTTGAGGCCAAGCGGAAACTGATCGAAGGGCTCGATCTGCCGGTCCTGGTCCGAAAGGGCGAAGAGGAGGGCGGGTGCGGCGTGGTCGGGTTCTGCTGCACCGAGCCCGTTCCCGGCAAGCACATCTACGAGCCCTCGAAACAGATGCACAACCGGGGGAACGGGAAAGGCGGCGGGATCGCGGCGGTCGGACTCGTCCCGGAACAGTTGGGCGTAAGCAAAGAGATCCTGGAAGACCACTACATGCTCCATATCGCCTTCCTCGAACCGGGCATCAAGGAGGCCGTGGAGGAGCGTTTCATCACGCCCCATTTCGACGTCGCCGCCTCCCGGATGGTCGACACGGTGGACGACTGGAAGACGATCCCGGGCCTGGAGGTGAAGCCTCCCGATGTGTGCCGCTATTTCGTGCGGGTCAAGGCCGATGTTCTCGACCGCTTCATCCTCGAAAACCGGTTTCAGGACCTCGTCCGCCGGGAGGTCGAAGACGAGTACGTGAATCAGAACAGCTTCAAGCTGAACGAGATGTTCTACGCCGCAACCGGCGACAAGCGCGCCTTCGTCCTCTCCCACGGCCGGAACATCATGATCCTGAAGGTGGTCGGATTCGCCGAGGCCATCGTCGATTACTACAAGGTAAGGGAGCTCTCGGCCCATGTCTGGATCGCCCACCAGCGTTTCCCGACCAAGGGCCGCGTCTGGCATCCCGCCGGCGCCCACCCCTTCACGGGCATCAACATCGCGCTCGTGCACAACGGCGATTTCGCCAACTACCATTCCGTCTGCGAACACCTGCTGCAGCGCCACATCCGGCCGCAGTTTCTGACGGACACGGAGGTCTCGGTCCTCCTGTTCGACCTGCTGAGCCGGACCTACCATTACTCCCTCGAACACATTATCGAGGCGCTGGCGCCGACCTCCGAGTTGGACTTCGACCGCCTCCCGGAGGTGAAAAAAAGGCTCTACCGGGCCATCCAGGCCACCCACATCCACGGCTCCCCGGACGGACCCTGGTTTTTCATCATCGCCCGGAACGACGTGGCCGAGCGACAGTTCCAGCTTCTGGGCATCACGGACACGGCCATGCTCCGTCCCCAGGTCTTCGCCTTCTGCGACGGGGAGGTGCAGGTCGGGCTCATCGCCTCGGAGAAACAGGCCATCGATGCGACGCTGCTGAGCCTCTCCAAAGACGACATCCGCATCTGCCCCATCGCCGACCGCTACTGGAACGCCCGCGGAGGCAGCCATACCGACGGGGGCGCCTTTATCTTCAACCTGACGCCCGATGAATCGGGCCGTTTGCGCATGAGCTGCACCGACAAATTCGGCAAACCGGTTTCACTGCCCAAAGGGACCGAGCCCTATGATTTCGCTTCGGAAACCTATCTGAAGCGGGAAATCGGCCACGACGTCGAACAGAAGATCCGAGCCTTGCTGGAAAGCGACGCGGCAGCCCTGTACCGGTATCTTCGAGACCGGGTATCCGCCTGGGCGTATGACGATATCCGGGCCGCCTGTCGCCTGGTCGCCGACAGCGCCAAAAACACGAACACGATCGGGATCGCGATCCAGGCCCTGACCATGCTCAACGATCTCCGCTGCCCGATGGGTACGAAGAAGCGAAGCCATCTCCTGCACATCCTCCGGGGAGAACTCTCCCGGCTCTTGAAAGGACTCCCCCGTCTCGACCGGAATCAGAATGCCCCGGGCAACGCGTACCGCCTGATCGATCATGCCTCCCGGAGCGCGCTGCGCGCCCCGCTGCCCGACGAAACGACCCTGGTGATCAACGCCTTCGGCTTCCCGCCGGAAGGGGAAACGAGCGATGCCTCCCTCCTCATGGACGCCTACATGAGGGGTTGGCGCCGTTTCATCTCCTTCGGCTGCATCGGCCAGCGCTACATCGGCAACGGCCTCGGCCCCGAGACCGATGATGTGACCATCGACGTTTACGACAGTTCAGGCGACTATCTCGCCTCCGGAATCGACGGGATGACGATTGCGGTCCACGGCAATGCCCAGGACCAGTTGGGGCAGATCATCAAGCGGGGAAAACTCGTCATCTACGGCGACGTCGGCCAGACCTTTCTCTACGGCGCCAAAGGCGGAGAGATCTACGTCATGGGAAACGCCGCGGGTCGGCCGCTGATCAACTCCGTCGGGAAACCGCGGGTGGTCATCAACGGCACCTGCCTCGACTTTCTGGGCGAGTCCTTCATGGCGGGCGATCCCCACAACGGCGGCGGGTTCGTCATCCTGAACGGCGTCAGATTCGGCGACGACGGCGCATTGATCCTGATGGACGAACCCTATCCGGGCAGCAATATCTTTTCCCTGGCGTCGGGAGGGGCCATCTATATCCGCGACCCCGGCAAAACCCTGGTGGACCAGCAGCTCAACGGCGGGATGATCGTGCCCTTGACGAAGAAAGACTGGGAACTGATCCTGCCCTACCTGGAGGAGAACGAGCGGCTCTTCCATATCCCCATCGCAGAGCTCCTGAAGGTGAACGGCCAGCGGCGCAAGCCCCAGGAGGTCTATCAGAAGGTCGTGCCCTACGTTGCCGGGAAAATTGCCGAAGAACTGGAAGACGACCTGCTCGATGAGGAATTCCTCGAAGAAGAACCGCTCATGGAAGCCGGCGTCACCGGTCCGATAGACACGGGCGTCATTCGCCCCGAACACCCGGATTTTTCTGAAAACCTGGAAGAGTAGAGAAGCCCTATGCCGATAAAAATCAGAAGAGCGGCCGCCGGCCGGGGAATCATCGATCAGGTCAAGGCGCTGTCGGGAATCGATGTCAACGCCTGCCTGCAATGCAAAAAGTGCACGAATGGATGCCCCGTGGCGGGCTTCACGGATTCGTCCCCCTCGGGAATCATCAAGAAGCTGCAGTTGGGCGCCGGGGAAGAACTCCTGGAAAGCGAGATCATCTGGACCTGCGCCTCCTGCGCCACCTGCTTTTCCCGCTGCCCGATGGAGATCAACATGGCCGAAGTCATGGACGCGCTGCGCGTGATGGCCAAAGCCAGGGGCGCCGCGACGCCGCAGGGAAACGCGCCGCTCATGAACAAACTCCTGCTGGGGACGATCAGGAGGTTCGGCCGGACCTACGACCTGGGCGCCATGGCCCTCTACAAGGCGGGCACGGCCTCTTACACGAAGGATCTGGACAAGCTTCCGATGCTCCTGAAAAAAAGAAAAATCGCCCTCTTGCCCCCCCGGGGCGCCGACCGAAAAGCGGTGAAACGGATTTTCGACAACCTGGAAAAAACAAGGGAAAAACCGACATGAAATACGCCTATTTCCCGGGGTGCTCGGCGGAATCGACGGCCCGCGACCTCTACCGTTCCACCCTGACCGTGGCCCGCGCGCTGGGGATCGAGCTTGTGGAACCCGACGGCTGGTCCTGCTGCGGCACCACGATGGCCCATCAGGTCGATCACGACCTCTCCCTGTCGCTCGCCGCCGCCAATCTTCTCAAGGTGAAGGAGATGGGGCTCG
>CAYSSF010000227.1:0-6402 GCA_964433455.1 uncultured Syntrophaceae bacterium | reverse complement strand
GAGTCACCGACCCGCGGCGAGGTCAATGAGTTCTTCGCGGGCGATCACAACCCGATCCTCGTCCACATCCCCCCTTTCGTCTATCACGGCTTCAAATGCATTTCCATCGAAGAGGCGATTGTCGTCAACACCCCGACGGAGCCTTACAGCTACCGGGAACCGGATGAATTTCGGGTCCATCCCCACGAGAATGATATCCCCTACGACTGGGGGCGAAAGGACGGCTAAATAACAAGTGCTGAGTGCTAAGGACTGAGTGCTCAGTCCTCAGCACTTAGCACTCAGCACTATTATTAGAGGTGAATCGGCATGTTTCCAATGGCGTGGCTTGCGGTCATCTTTATTCTGGCGGGGGCCGCCGTGGGGAGCTTCCTCAACGTCTGCATCGGCCGTATTCCGGAGGGCCTCTCCATCGTCACCCCCCCCTCCCGCTGCCCGCAATGCGGGCACCCGATCCGCTTCTACGACAACATTCCGGTCCTCAGTTTTCTGCTGCTCCGGGGGAGATGCCGGGACTGCCGGGGGCGAATCTCCTTCCGTTATCCGCTGATCGAACTGCTGACGGCGCTCTTCGCCTGGCTCCTCTTCCGGCGTTACGGCCTGACACCCGCCTTTCCCGTCGTTTTTGTTTTCATCTGCACGCTCATCGTCATCAGCTTTATCGACCTCGACCACCAGATCATCCCCCACCTGCTGACCCTGAGCGGGATTCCGCTTTTCGCGGTTCTGGCCGTCCTGTTCATGGGGCTTACGGCGATCGACGCCTTTCTCGGCGTCATGATCGGCGCCGGCATGCTCTATTTCGTGGCCGTTTACTATGAGGCGCTGACGGGAAGGGAGGGGATGGGAGGCGGGGATGTCAATCTGCTTGCGATGCTGGGGGCCTTTCTGGGCTGGAAATCGCTTCTCTTCATCCTCCTCGTCAGTTCGCTTCTCGGGGCCGTCGTCGGACTTGCCTTCATCCTGTTCAAGGGCAAAGACATGCGGTATGCGGTCCCGTTCGGTCCTTTTCTCTGCATGGCGGCCGTCGCCTATCTCTTCTTCGGGGGCGACCTGATCGCGTTTTTCCTCTCTTCGCGGATTTGAAAAGATGCGTCCATCTGCTCCCTCTGTCGTCCGAATGTGAATAAAAACATACGGAAAGTGTGATACAGTTCACTTTGGCAGTCGCTTTCCTGTTGACATTGCATCCAGAGATCCCTTATGATGCGTACGAGGGCCGGTTTCTTTATGAAAACATTCAATAAAACAGGTTTTACATTGATCGAACTGATGATCGTTATCGCGATCATGGGAATCATATCGGCCATCGCTGCCCCGAACTTCATGAACTACATGGCGCAAAGAAGACT
This sequence comes from uncultured Syntrophaceae bacterium, assembly GCA_964433455.1. Taxonomy (GTDB): domain Bacteria; phylum Desulfobacterota; class Syntrophia; order Syntrophales; family UBA5619; genus UBA5619. The sequence goes on along the minus strand of CAYSSF010000227.1, from coordinate 5,050 downwards.
GAATGGCGCCACCCGGATGGTCATGTCCGATCTGATGAATGCGAGAATGCTTGCCGTGACGCTCAACAGAAATGTCCAAGTGACCTTTCCGACCTCCGCCGGCGCCTCCTACACCTATGACGCAACGGTTACGGCGGTGACCCGAAATGTTCAGACCGGCTTCGGTTATCACGATGTGACGGTATCGGGCAACAACAACCCGGTCTTTGCGCCGACCGGACGTCTAAGCGGCGTTACCGCGTGCACCATCACCCTGGCGAGCGCGGCCCTGACCCAGCAAAAAACGGTAAGCGTCAGCAGCGCCGGGCGGGTGGCGATCCATTGATGCTGCTGTGTGGAAACATGAAAAGACGCGATTTCGGATGCACAGGGACATTGGGTCTTACAGGATCGGCGGGGTCGAAGCGTATTGCGATCCGCAACGCGGTCGGATCAAGATCAATTGAGGTTATCGTGAAAAAATTCATCTCCGGTCAGGAGGGGTTTACCCTGATTGAAATATTGATTGCCGTATTTTTATTGGTCGTCGCCCTTGTCGGGGCAGCGGCGGTGACCACGTCGGTCATCAAGGGCAACGCTTCCAGTCAAACGTTGACTACGGCGACAACCCTTGCCAAAGATAAGATGGAGGAACTCAAAGCCACGAATTACACCGCTCTTTCCGCTGGAACGGTCACGGATTATGCGAGAGCCGACGGCACGGTCCAGGCGTCTGCCACCGGTTCATATTACACCCGTTCTTGGTCCGCGCCGGGAACGGATACAAAGACCATCACCGTTACGGTGACCTGGTCTGCGAATCGGACGGTGCAATTGAGAACCATCAGGGCGAGTGATTAAAGATGAACACAAACAACAGAGGCTTTACGCTCGTAGAACTGATGATTGCCATGGCGGTCGGGATGATCGTTCTGGGCGCCGTCTATGCTCTGTTTACCGCGCAAAGCAAGTATCTTGCCACTCAGGAGCAACTCGCCGAGCTCCATCAGAACGCGCGGGTGGCTCTGGATATCATGGTCCGCGAGATCAGCATGGCGGGATATAACCAGACGACAGATCCGACAACCATTGCGGCGGTGAGTTGTTGCAAGGGAACGACGACTGCTTCCAATGCCCCGTGCGCAGGCATTACCCATGCGGCGGCCGACACCATCAGCTTTGTCGCCGATATCAATGGCAACGGGAGCACAACGGCAGGCACGGCAAATCCGAATGAGAACATCGTTTATGATCGCTATCATTCAGAGACTTCTCCAGCAGGCGTCTATTCACTCGGGCGGACATCCAACAACAGCAAACAGCCCGTGATCGAATACCTGGACCTTTTGAGTTTCAGCTACCATGCTCAAGACGGTTCTCCGCCCGCCAATCTGGGAAAAATCCGGAGGGTGAAAATCACGATTGTCACCCGCACCGCCAAGGAGGATCCGAATTATACCGATCCAACATATGGGGATCACTATCGTCGTTACACCCTTTCCTCTTTTGCCTTTCCCCGGAATCTGGAGTTGGTCGATTGCCCGCCATGATCCGGGTTGCGCTTTTTGATCAAATGGAGAAGGATAGATGGATACGAGGTTTTATATGGCAAGGCTCATCAATCATAAAGGCGTTTTAGGGAATGAAAAGGGAATGGTTCTGGCCGTCACGCTGATGATGATTGCCGTTCTGGCGCTGCTGGGAACGACCGCTGTAATGACCGTTACCACGGATCTCAAGATTGCCGGCAATTACCGGCAGAGCCAGGTTGCCCTGTACAATGCCGAGGCGGGGGTGGAGCAGGTCATTGCGCACTTGAACGCGAATACCGTGACCTATCCGACCACGGCCGGCGCTCCGTCAACGATTACGGTAAGCTGTCCGACAGGCTACAACTTCAACACCTCGGTGGTTATCAATTATGTGGCGCCGAACAGGTACAAGTTTCAAATGACCGGCACAGGGGCCAATAATGCCTCAAAGACGATTGAGACCCATATTCGGAAGGCCTCCGATATACCCCCAGCCACGGACGGTGCGGTGGCCATGTATGGCGGCGGACCTCAGGTGCAATTTAAGACGGGTGTCGGCGGCGGCTATGCTGTCGACGGTCATGATTATCCAGTGCCCACCAACTCAAGCTGCAATGGCAGCGCATGCAACACGACGGCTGATGGCACACTGGATCCCGCGGCGGGTCTGTTCACAGTCCAGGCCCCGGCCCTCTCGGGAAATGTTGGCGCTCATCTTGGGGGGGATCCAACGCAAGAGATCGGACCCAGTCGTGAGACGGAATATAATGACTTCGTGAATAAAGTTCTTACCGAAAGCCTTTACCAGACCACATTGGGCACGCGGGCCAATCCTGCCGTTACGGTCGTTCCGAACGGGATCACGCTGAATGGCACGGGGAACGGTGCGGGCATCATCATCGTCGATGATGGCGGCCAGCTTGAAATCAACGGCAACTTCGAATATGAGGGGCTTGTCATCCTGAGGGGTAGCGGCAGGGTTTTCGGCTCCGGCACAGGCAATATATTCGGTTCCCTCATAACGATTGGCCATCTGACCAAGCTGATCGATCTTACCGGCAGCATCAACCTGTTTTACAGTTCCGCGGCCATTGCAAATCTCAGCAAAATCAATTCACTCAACACGACTCAGCGAACGGCCTGGCGAGATGTTCTTTAATGGTCTGACCCGTTCGGCCCTTTCACAGTTCACTGTATAGAGGGCTCTTCTCTTCCGACCCCTTCCCACCAATCGGCGGGCAGCTTTCCGTCGTTCTTTTCCTTTAGTTCTTCGGTCAGCTTCCACATCTCATCAGAGATCCTGCGGTTATCTGCGGTCGCCTCATCCTTTGCAACCGGGTCCTTACCGATGGCGGCCTTTCGGATGCGCGTCAGCGTCTTGTTCACTTCCGCCTTGAGCGAGGCCATTTTATCCTGGTAAGACTTCAAATCGATTTTAACGGGAGGTTTTTGGGGTGAACGGGCTTTTTGCGCCTCCGGTTCAGCCTCAGCAGGGCGTTTGTCCGGCGCCTTGACTTCATAGGGTTCACCCGCTTCAACGGCCAGTTTTTCAATTTTTCTCACCGTTTTCTTTTCAATTCCCATCACGCCGCCGACGATATAAAATTTCAGAATATGATTCTCTTCCCAGTAATGGGGGGTTGATAAACGCCCCCCGTTCTTCAGGTGGATGATATAAGAGGCATCGCCGACCGCAGGGAGCAGCAGGGAGAAGAGAAGCATCCAAAAGGGCAGGATTATTTTTTTCATTGTAATAATACCTTGATAGCTCTTTTACGCCAAGGTGGCTCCGGTTGTCAAGAGGGAATAGCGGATCGGATTGTGGGGCCGGATCTTTGAATATCATGTTTTGCAGCATCCTTTTTTCGGCCTGTCTGAAGTACAAAGTATCCATCATGCGGTCATTCATTCAAATTTCTGTCATTCAATTTTCTTGACTTCAAATCGGGATGAAGATAGGGTATCGCCCGATCTGCAATGGGGAATTCGTGCCTTGGGGGGGGTGAAGATCATGGGAACGGAGAAGCGGTACTGCTCGATTTGCGCATGGCGGGAGAATTGCCAGAAGCGGTACAGCATCGCGACCGACGCCTCGGGATGCGTCCGCTGCCCCGATTATTCGCGTGACATTTCCATCAAGGAGAGGGATATCGCCGCGGCGGAAAAGGCGTGCCGGGAGAGCTGACCCGGCATGATCTCCCTCGGGTAAACCGTAGCGCAATCGGTGGCCGCGCGAAAAGCGGGACCGGCTGTCGGCTGTTCGGGATGACCTGCAACTTTAAAGGGCGCCGCTCTTGGGGAGATGCGGATCCTGGTGATTGAATAAGGCGACGGGTTGGCCTTGCGGCCAACTTTTTTCATATGTAGGAATGGTCCGGCATGAAACAGGTATTGGTAAAGCTTCTCGAAAAGTCGATTCAATCGGGTATGGAGGCCGAGCGCTTGCCTGCTGTGGCGCTGCCCCGGATCGAAGTGGAACTGACGAGGGATCCCGGCCACGGCGATTACGCCTCCAACATTGCGATGATCCTCGCCTCCCGGATGAAAATCAATCCCCGCGAGATCGCGAAGATCCTCGTGGAAGGGATTGAGGATCCCGATGGGGCGGTCGAAAGGGTTGAGATCGCCGGTCCAGGTTTTCTAAACTTTTTTGTCCGGGAGGGGGGATTGATTGCGCTCCTCGATGCCGTCCTGCGGAAGGGAGATCGTTACGGATCGTCGGAGTTGGGAAAAGGACGGCGGGTCCAGGTGGAGTTCGTCAGCGCCAACCCCACGGGACCACTCCATATCGGCCATGCGCGCGGCGCTGTCGTAGGCGATGTCGTGGCGAACATCCTTGCGGCCGTCGGCCATCAGGTTTCCCGTGAGTATTACATCAACGATGCGGGAAACCAGATGAACAATCTGGGAAAATCGGTTCTTCTTCGTTACCGGGAACTGCTGGGAGAGACAGTGGCGTTTACCGAAGGATGTTACCGGGGGGATTATATCCGCGACCTGGCTGCTGAACTGCTCGAGCGGGATGGGGATCAATACCTGGGCCGGGACGAGGCCGCCGTCATCCCGCTTTTTACCGATTATGCGGCGGGCGCCATTCTGGAAGGAATCAAGGAGGACCTTCGGACCTTCGGCGTCCAGTTTGACCTCTACTTCAGCGAACGGGATCTCTACCGGGACGAAGGGGTCGAAAAGCTCCTCCTGGATCTGGAAGAGAAGGGTTTCATCTATCGGGAAGGCGATGCCCTCTGGTTCAGGACGACCGCCTTTGGGGACGAGAAGGACCGTGTGGTTGTCCGGCAGAACGGGGAGCCGACCTATTTCGCCGCCGACATCGCCTACCACCGGAACAAGTTCCTGCGGGGGGTTGAGACGGTGATCGACATCTGGGGCGCCGATCACCACGGATACATCCCAAGGATGTCCGCCGCGGTGCAGGCGCTCGGGTACGAGAAAGAGGCCCTGAAGGTGATCCTGGTCCAGCTCGTCAACCTCCTCCGGGACGGCAAACCGGCGGCCATGTCCCCCCGCTCCGGGGAGTT
>CAYSSF010000226.1:0-6468 GCA_964433455.1 uncultured Syntrophaceae bacterium | reverse complement strand
ACGATCATCGGTCTGGAGGCCCAGAAGCAGTTTGAAAAGATCGGGGTCTATCCCGATGTGGTGATCGGCTGCGCCGGCGGCGGGAGCAACTTCGCCGGGATCTCCCTCCCCTTCGTCCGTGACAAGATCCACGGGAAACAGTTGCGGATCGTCGGGGCCGAACCGGCCTCCTGCCCGACGATGACGCGCGGGCCCTTCGCCTACGACTTCGGCGACCTGGCAAAGAAGACGCCGCTTTTGCCGATGTACACCCTGGGCCACGACTACGTGCCGGCGCCGATCCACGCCGGAGGGCTCCGCTACCACGGGATGGCGCCGATCATCAGCCACCTCCTGCGGGAAGGGCTGATCGAGGCGGCGGCCTACGACCAGGTCGCCACCTTCGAGGCGGGGGTCCAGTGGGCGAGGACGGAGGGAGTCATCCCGGCGCCGGAGACCAACCACGCGATCGCCGCGGTCATCGCGGAGGCCCGGCGTGCCAAGGCGGAGGGGAAGGAAAAGACGATCCTCTTCAACTTCAGCGGCCACGGGCTGGTCGACATGGCGGCTTACGACGCCTACCTCGCCGGGAAACTGATCCCCTACGAACTTCCCGACGAGGAGATCCAGCGGGCGCTGAAGGCGATCGAGGGGTTCCCGAAACCGTAATGATGTCGATTCTCCCGGCCATTCGTCCCTTTCGTGAGGAAGGAATGGCCGGAGACCGGCGCGGATTCCATCGGGCCGCCCCGCCCGGGGCGGCCCCAAACAATTCTCCTTGCAACCTTCTTCCCTGTCCGTTAGGGTTTACCACGACCTCGTCCATTCCGAAACGAGAGGCGTGTCATGAAACCATGGTGTGGTAAGCTTTTCCGTAAATTTCTCTTTCTCATCACTGGGGGGCCGCTCCTTTCCTTCCTGCCGTATCGACCGGCGCGGCGGGCGAGCGTTGGTTATGAAATGAGAAAAATCATCCCGGCGATCATTTCCTGCCTGTGTCTCCTGATGCCCCTGCCGTCGGCATCCGCCGGCTCGACGGATCTGCGGATCGAAAACGGCCATTTCGTGATCCGTTATGCGGCGGGGGAGGAGAGGCTCGCGGCGGAACTGGAGCGTCAATCCCTCCGGATCCGGGAGAGGATCATCGCCGATATCGGGGTCGATTTTTCGGAAAAGACCGAGATCCGTCTCTGTCCGACGCTGGAAGCCTTCCGGGAGGCCCAGCCGGGCCGGACCTGGATTCCCCTCTGGGCCGCGGGGGTTGCCTATCCCGCTGAAAACATCATCGTGCTGCTTTCGCCGCGGGCGATCAAGGGGAGCCGGATCGACGTCGTCGACGTCTTTGCTCATGAATTCAGCCACATCGCGCTCGGACGGGCCCTCGCGGGGGTGACGGTTCCGGTGTGGCTGAACGAGGGGCTTGCGATCTACGAGGCGCGGGAGTGGACCCTCTCCCGGATCTCCGTCCTGACGAGGGCCTCCCTGATGGACCGGCTGATCCCGCTGCGGGTCCTCACGCTGTCGTTTCCGGCCGAAGAGGGGGCGGCCGGTCTGGCCTACGCGCAGAGCTTCATGTTCATCTCCTTTTTGATCAACAAGGTGGGAAGGGAGGCCTTCCAGCGGATGATCCGGGACTACACCCGCCACGGGGATCTGGAGGGGGCGCTCCGGCGGGGGACGGGGATGAGCATCGCCGATCTGGAGGAGAGATGGCTGGTCTATCTGAAGCTCCGCGTCTCCTGGATCCCGATCATCACGAGCGTTTCGACGCTCTGGTTCATGGCCGCACTCGTCTTCGTCTACGGGTACGCGCGGAAAAAGCGGCAGGCGGGGAAACGTCTGAAAGAGATGGAGATGGAGGAGGCGTCCGAGGAATCATATCCCGGCGGTTGACTTTCCGATCCGGGGTCGCTATCGTGTCGAAAAACGGGCTTTCGGCAACGGGGGGGAGACCGGGGAGATTCGGGAAGATACAACGAAGCGTTATGGGAACGGAAGAAGGATCGGCAGGTGAAAAGATGAAATCATTCAAGGATCGGATCATCCGTTGTCCGCGGCTCGGCGGGGAGGTCCCCTTTTCCTATTGCGAGCATGAGGCGGGAGAGCTTCCCTGCCGGCAGGTCGTCCGCTGCTGGAATGCCGCCTTCCCGATTGAGGACTACCTGCGTGAAACGTTGACGCCGGAGGTATGGGATCGTTTCCGGAGCGAGACCCCGAAAGACCGGATGACGACGCTTCTCGAGATCGTCGAGGCGGCCAAACAGCGTCAGAAAAAACAGCAGGATGCCGGTGAAAAAAAGTTGGATGCCGATTGCGATCGTTCCGGGGACTGAAGAGTGGAACTTTTTGATCAAGAGGACCGGAAGAACGACAACCGGCCACTGGCCGAGCGGATGCGGCCGCGGAGTCTCGGCGAGTATGTCGGCCAGGGCCATCTGCTCGGTGCGGAGAGTCTGCTGCGAAGGGCTGTGGAAGAGGACCGGCTTTTTTCCGTCATCTTCTGGGGGCCACCCGGTTCGGGGAAGACGACGCTTGCCCGGATCCTGGCCCAGGAGACAAAATCACACTTCATCAGCTTCTCGGCGGTCCTCTCCGGCGTGAAGGAGATCCGCGCCGTCGTTGAGGAGGCCTCCGAGCTGTGGCGGCTCCACCGGCGCCGGACGATCCTCTTCGTGGATGAGATTCACCGCTTCAACAAGTCGCAGCAGGACGCCTTTCTCCCCCATGTCGAGAGCGGCCTGGTCACATTGATCGGGGCGACGACGGAAAATCCCTCTTTCGAGGTGATTTCGCCGCTTCTCTCCCGGATGCGCGTCCTCACCCTCAAGCCTTTCACCGGGGAGGACCTCGCCCGGATCGTCCGGAACGCGCTTTTGGACCATGAACGGGGGTTCGGCGTCCTCGGCCTCGATATCGAGCCGGAGGCACTCGACCACATCGTCTGGTCGGCAGATGGGGACGCGCGCGCCGCGCTGAACAGCCTCGAAGCGGCGGTCTCGCTCGCCGACAATGCAGGGGTGGGCGGCCGTCTGGTCACCCGCGCCTTCGTCGAAGAGGCGATCCAGAAAAAGGCGCTCCAATACGACAAGAGCGGCGAGGAGCATTACAACATCATCTCCGCACTCCACAAGAGCCTCCGGGGGAGCGATCCCGACGCGGCACTCTACTGGCTCGGCCGGATGCTGATGGCCGGAGAGGATCCGCTCTACATCGCCCGGCGGCTCGTCCGCTTTGCCTCCGAGGATGTCGGGAACGCCGACCCGCGCGCACTGACCGTGGCCGTCGACGCGATGCAGGCCTATCACCTCCTCGGCTCCCCAGAGGGGGAACTGGCCCTTGCACAGGCGGTCGTCTACCTCGCAACTGCGTCGAAAAGCAACGCCCTCTACACCGGTTACGGACAGGTGCGGGCGACGATCGAAAAGACGGGGAGTCTCCCCGTTCCGCTCCATATCCGAAACGCCCCGACCCGATTGATGAAAGATCTGGAGTATGGCAAGGGGTACCTCTACGCCCACGATTTTACCGACGCCTATATCCCGCAGGAATACCTGCCGGATGAACTCCGGGGGAAGAGTGGCCGGTTCTACCGGCCGACCGATCGGGGGTATGAGAAGATCATCGGGGAGCGGATCGAACAGTGGCGGCAGATCCGGGAGGCCCGTGCCGCAAAGCAGCGGAAATCATGAAGGGAGAACTTTTAACATGGTCATTTCCGTGAAAGCGGGAATCTGGGAGCCGCGGCGATGTTCGGCATGATTGATGCAAAAAAACGGGGAGGTTCCGAGAACCTCCCCGCATTCAGGAGTTGGAAAACCGGTTGGTTTTCCTTTGGTCATTTTGCTGTCGGCTGCTCGTGCCCGCGTTCAGTCAACAGGTGCATTTGATTGTAGGGTAATGCATCTCCCGTGCCAGTATTTCTCGAAATATGCATTCTATTGAAATGAGATAACATTTCAGTTAATCCCGTTTTACGCCATCCTTGGCGGCATGGGATGGGCGGCAAGAAACGTCACGGTCTTCCGGGCAACATACCGCATAAGTCGATAGATAATAAATGCTTGAATGCAGAAACCGGTTGTGGTCGGAAATCGACAAAAATGTCGAATGCGGTATGGCGTTTCTGTCGCGGCGCCTCTTTCCTCCACCCTTCCCGGGAGTTCGATGCAGGAAATCGTTGACTTTCCGGGGGAATGGCCTATGATGACGCCCGCGGATCTCCGCTGCGGACTTTCGAAAGAGAGCCCGGACGGTCGACCGTTCGCCGACCGCCATAACAAACGAAATCGCTCCAGTTTGAATGATGAAAAGAGATTATGAGCCCTGAAGGAAAGATCGTCTGGCAGCAGCAGCGTTCCCTCCGTTTCAATCGCCCCTTCCTCCAGCCGCTGGCCGTCGGTATCGTCTGTGCGGTATTTATCGCCCTGATCCTGACGATGGGGATGATGGACCTCCAGCGGAGCGAACAGACCCTCATCGGATTCATGGAAGACCAGGGCAAACGGATCATCGGCGTGGTCGAGCGGCTCACCGAAGAGAACCTGAAAACGATGATCATCGCCTCGCAACGGACGGAAGGAGGCGCTCCAACGCCGCTTAGCGAATGGGTCTTCTCCCCCCAGAAGCTGCTCACCGAAGCCATCGTCGCAATGGGGCGCGAGATCGACAACCAATGGAAGACGCAGCATCTGAGCAGGAGCTATATCCACCGGTTTGCAGAGGAAAAGAACCTCTGGCTGGTGGCCGTTCTCAACGCCTGGGGGGATGTGCTCTTCCAGAGCCGGACGATTTCGGATGATCTCTTCGACGGGAAGCCGCCCGCAACGGTAAAGGCCCAACCGAAGGGGAGCGCCAATCTGATCAACCGCCTCAACCAGTTAAACCGCCTGAAGAAAATCGGTTATATCGCCCTCAGCCGCAAAGACGAAAGTGGGACGATCATCATCGCGCTGGACAAAGAGAGCTTGCGCTACTGGGGGATTCGGGTCTCGGTCGAAAAGGCGATGGAAAAGCTGGGAGAGGGGCAGGGCCTCGTCTATCTCACCGTCCGTGACAAGAGGGGGAAACCCCTCGGCAATGCCGGAAACCTGCCCGAGGAGTTGAAAGAAGACAATCCTCTGGTTGCGAAGATCCTCTCCGGGGCCATCCCGTTCGAGAGCCGTAAGGAGAAGGTCGACGACAAAAGCCTTTTTGAATTTATCGCTCCGCTCCGTCTGGGCGGCGAACTCGCCGGGACGATCCGCCTCGGCCTGGACCGGGGGAACACGGATCAGATTCTCGACGAGAACCGGCGAAACATGTTCATTTTTCTGGCGTTCGTCGTGCTGATCGCACTGCTCTCCATGTGGCTCCTCTACAATGACCAGAACCGCCACCTGGCCGGAATTGTTGAGATGACCCGTCAATTGGAAAAGGCGGAGCGGCTCTCCTCCCTCGGGCAGCTCGCCGCGGGCGTTGCCCACGAAATCCGCAATCCGCTGAACGCGATCAGCATGGCAAGCCAGCGGCTGAAGCGGGAGTATATGCCCATCGATGAGGAAAAAAAGAAGGAATTCGGCACTATGACCGGGGTGATCCGCGACGAGATCCGGAGGCTCAACGGGATCATCGAGGAGTTCCTGACCTTTTCGAAAAGCCGGCGACTCGAACTCCGCGACTGTCCGGTTCAGGAGGTCCTCCAGAAGATCGTCAATCTGATTTCGGCGGAGGCCGCCGCGAAGGGCATCAGTCTCCGGACGGATTGGGGAAGCGAACCGGTCGTCATCCCGATGGACATGGACAAGCTCCAGCAGGCCCTGCTCAATTTCGTCAAGAACGCGATCGAATCGATCAGCGGCGACGGGATTGTGACGCTTTCCATCCGGCGTGCGGAGAAGGGAAGGGTGAGTATCCGTGTCGCCGACACGGGCTGCGGGATTACGGCCGAAGAGGCGGACCGGATCTTCAACCCCGAATACACGACCAAAGAGAAGGGACTGGGGCTCGGTTTGCCGCTGGCTCACGAGATCATCCGGGGTCACGGGGGCGAGATCCGCGTGCTGAGCCGAAAGGGGGAGGGGACGACGTTCGAGATCCTGCTCCCGGCGGAGAGACACGAAGAGAAGGGGGCAACAACCTCATGAAGAAGCTCAACATCCTGGTGGTGGAAGACGGCCGGTCGCAGCGGGAGATGTTGCGGGACTTCCTCCGAAAGGAGGGGCACACCGTCGGCGAGGCCGAAAACGGCGAGCAGGGGGTGCAGCGTGTCCGGGAGGGCCACTACGACCTGCTTCTACTCGACTACAAGATGCCCGGGATGGACGGGATGCAGGTCCTCCAGGCGGTGAAGGGGATCAATCCCGAGATCGACGTCGTCATCATTACCGCCTACGGGACGATTGAGACGGCTGTGGATGCAATGAAGGCGGGCGCGTTGGACTACATCACCAAGCCGATCGAGTTTGAAGAGCTCCTTCTCCTTGTCGACCGCGTTTCGGAGCGGCGGACGCT
>CAYSSF010000225.1:1943-6529 GCA_964433455.1 uncultured Syntrophaceae bacterium | reverse complement strand
AACCGGTCTCTTGACCGAGGTATCAGCGAGCCACATTGACCAGCACCCCTTCCATCAGATTGTTCTGCCCCACGGTCACAACGATCTCCTTGGCCTTGAGACCTTCTGTGATCTCCATAAATTCCCCGTATTTCCGGCCGATCCGGACCTTCCGTTCCTTTGCCCGATCCCCCTGCACGACAAAGAGCTTGGTGATGGAGCTATCGTAGATGAGCGCGGTGATCGGGACGATGACCGTCTCCCGGGCAGGCCCGGTGTAGAGCGTTACACGGGTAAAAAGCCCCGGCTTGAGATTCCGGTCCGTATTCGCTACGACGGCCTCGATCTGGAGGGAGCGGGTCTTCTCATCCAACGTGGGATAGATCGTCTTTACCTGACCGCGAAATTCTCGTCCGGGGAAGGCATCCACCGTGAAAGTGACATCCTGACCCTCCCGAATGCTTCCCACATCCTTCTCGGAAACCGTGAAGGAAAGTTTCAGAAGATCAATGCGGATGATCGAGACGAGAAGCGTGCCGTTGCGGATATAATCACCCGATGCTGCCGGCCATGGGGGCATGGATCCGCGTCTTGGTCAATTTCTCCTTCGCGAGATCGACTCCCGCTGCCGCCCGTTCCACATCGCCCTGGGCAACGGCAAGACGTGCGACGATATCGTCGTACTGCTGCTTCGTGACCAGTTCCTCCCGGTAGAGGGCTTCCTTTCGCTCATGTTCCTGTTTCACGTTGGCCAGGGCCGCCTCCGCCTGCTTCAGGATGGCCGCCGCCTGCTCAACGGCAAGACGGTAATCGGTCTCCTTGATCTCGGCAATGACCTGACGGGAGGTTACGACAGATCCATCGTCGACATGGATCGTCTGGAGGATTCCGTCCAGTTCGGAACTGACATTGACCATTTCATAGGGGTTCAGGGTCCCGACCGACTCCACGAATGGCCGCAGGGAGCGGCTCTCCGCCTTCCCCACCTGGACGTTGACCGCGTGCTCCTTCACCGCTTTCTTTTCCGGTTTCTTACACCCGACGGTGGCAGAAGCCGCAATGCAAAGAATGATCGCCATGACCGCCGCACCGGTCCTGACCCTGCCCTGAGCCGCTATGGTTCCCCCGTTTAAAAGCGATGTTCGTTCCTGCATGCAACACTCCTTTAAGAAAATTCAATTACCCCTCATGCATCGGGTGAGATCCGCTGATCATTGTTTGAAGGATCATGATTCATTGCTGAGCAGCGTCCCGGCAGCCTTCTTCATCCGAAGAAGGGCGAGCCGGTAGTTGTAATGGGCCGACGCCACTTTCGTTTCCGCCGACACCAGAAGTGTGTTCGCGTCCAGGATATCCAGGCTGTTCGTCAGACCGAAATCGAACTGCCGCGCGACGGCCTGGTAGTTGTCGCGGGCAAAGGCGACCTGGTCATCCAGGAACTGAAGGATCCCCTTCTGGGTGACCAAATCCAGGTAGGCGGTCTGCACCTCGATTGCGATCCCTTTCTTCAAATCCTCATAGAAGAGCGCCGCCTGGCGTTCAAGGGCCTTCGCTTCGGATACCTCCGCTTTCCGGAGCCCGCCCTCGAAGATGAGGAAGTTCAGGGCTAAGCCGCCGTAGATGCTCTCCCTGTTCATACTTGACGAGGCCGGATGCTGTTCGGCCCCGGCATACCCCGCGAAGGCGGAAACGGTCGGCCAGAAAGCGCCATCGGCATATTTGGTCTGATCAGCGGCGATCTGCTTCTGAACCTCCATGCTCTTGAGGTCCGCCCGCATCGCGAAGGCCCGTTCCCGGAACACATCCAGCGCCGGGATATCGCCCTCGATCTCCGCTTCATCCCGAATGGTGAAGACGTCCCTGATGCCGATGTTCCTCTCCAGAACGGCCTTGGCCAATTCCAGGCTGTTTTGGGCCTGAAGACGGTCCGATTTCGCCCCGGACAGCTCCCCCTCCGCACGCAGTAGGGCTGTTTTGGTCACCTCGCCGATCCTGAGCCTTTTTTCAGCCGCATCACGGTATCTACGGAGACGTTCCACGTTGGAATCGGCAATTTCCAGGACCTTCCGGGCCATCAGGACGTTATAGTAGGCGGAAGCCACAAACCTGAGGAAATAGTCTTCACGGATGGCCGTCACATCATAGGCGCTTTTCGTCACGAACTGCCTGGAGATCCCCAATGCGGTCAGTTCACGACCACTCATCGAGACGGTCTGGTCGAACTGGACCCTCCACGATGAACCATATTCCGGTTGAATGACGCCCCCCGTGTCGGAGAATTTCTTTTGCGAAAAATGGGTGAGACCGCCGGTTGCGGTCAGACGGGGCAGCAGATAAGAGAATGCCTTATCCTTCCCGATCTCCGCGATTATGAGGTTCTCCTCGGCCACCTTGAGTATCTCCGAACGGTCCAGCGCTATGCGGTAAAGATCGTCCAGAGAGTACTCCTCCGCGAAAAGAGAGGCCGGCGCCGCTATGCAAAAAGAAAACGCGAGAACTCCGAACGCCAACAGAAATAACACCTTCTTCATGATCAACCCTCTCACTCCCATCACTCCGCCCCATCCGGCGCGGCAACCCCCATAGCCCGTTCCAGCTTCGCCCGGCTGATATTGTAGTCTCCGAGGGCATTGTCATGATCCGATCTGACCTTTGTCAGAAGGGTCAGGGCATCGATCACCTCAGTCGAGGTCCCAACCTGCTCCCGGTATCGCTCCGTGTTGATCCGAAAATTCTCTTCCGCCTGCTCGGTCGCCTTTTTCGCCACATGGATCTGATTTTCCGCCTCATGAAGGAGGAGCCAGCCATTCTTGACCTCCAGCACGATCTGCTCCCGAACGTTGGTCAGGATGTCCGCCGCCTGGTTTTCCCGGCTGAGCCCGGCATCCACGCGGTTCTTGGTCTTTCCCCACTCCCAGAAATTCCAGTTTGCCACCGCCATGACATGCCAGTTCTCCTGGTCCCGGTAGGGGCTTCCGGCAAGACCCGGCGTGTCGCCGTACCTCGCGTAATTCCCGACCAGCCCTACGTTCGGGTAATAGTCGCTTCGGGCCAGTTTGACGAGGCTCTTCGCCTGTTCCAGACGGAGCGCGTAGGACCGGATCTCCGGACGGTTTTCCAGCGCCGCCGCGATGCAGCCGTCGAGCGATTTGGCAAAGGGCCGGTCGTTCAGGATATCTTCAATCTCCACGGGGGTATTGATCTCCCGCCGAAGGAGCGTGTTGAATTTCGATTTTGCCATTTCCAGACCATTTTCCGCCCGCAGCAGAAACTGCCGGCCGTTCGCCAGTTCGACCTCGGCGTAGAGAAGATCGTTCCTGGGAATGATGCCGACGTCATAAAACCCCTGGGCCGTGTCCCGGTGGGCCGTCAACCGTTCGATGGACTGCCGGGCTACGGCATGAATGCGCCCTGCCTTCAGGATATTGAAATAGGCGATTTTCACCTCCTGGACAAGGTCCTGGACGGTCGTGGTCGTTTCGAAGCGGACAATGTCTGTCCCTATGCGGCTCGCCTCGTAGTTCGCGAGGATGCCGCCGCCGGCGAAGAGGGGCTGTCTGACCTCGACGGTCCACGCGTAATTCTCCTTCGTTCCCGTTGGGATCTCGCTCGCCGGAATCGCAGGCGGAAAACCGGGAAAATCAAAGGTCGGTTCCTCGTTGAGACGCGTGTAGCTGTAGGCCGTGCTGAATTTCGGGAGGAAGCCGGTAAATGCCTCCTTCCGCTGCGCCTCCGCCCCCCGGACCCCCTCCCGTGCCGCATGGATAAGGAGACTCCGCTTCAGCGCGAGATCAACGCTTTCGGAAAGCGACAGCGGTTTGACCGTGTCCGCGGCGCCGGCGGACGTCACCGCTGCGGCAATCAGCATGACGATGACTCCGCAGAGAAACCATCGTTTAGCGCCCATTTTTCCTGACCCCCTCCAAAAAAATGTCGATCACAAACGGGATGTTGCTCATCAGAGACGCCCCTTCCATCATGGCCAGCCACTTGGAGGCGAAGGAATTGATAATGCCTGTCAGCGCGGAGGCCATCATCCGCGGGTCCATCTCTTTGAGGATGCCGGCGCGGATACCGTCGCGCAGTACCTCTTCCGTGAAGGAGACGTGGACGGCGTAATCGGCCACCATCCGTTTCCTGAGCGCCGCGCTTCCCTCAGATAGAGAAAGATGATCCCCCCGGATGAAGATGCTGAAAAACTCCGCATTGTTTTCAATGAACCGGAATTGTGAAGCGACCAGACATTCGATCTTTTGGATCGTGTCCGCCTCGACGGCCACCGCCTCCCGGATGCCGGAGTACATCCTGTTCAGCTTTTCGGTGAGCATCACGGTGTAGAGCTGCGCCTTGCTCTCGAAGAACTGGTAGAGCGTGCCGACAGCGAACCCCGAAGCGCCCGCAATCTCCGCAACGGTGGTGTTATGATATCCTTTGGCGGCAAAGATCTTTTCCGCCTGTTCAAGGATCTCCGCACGTCTCAGGTTGAATTCCCGTTCCTTACGTTCCGCTTTTTCCATCGCTGATCTCGTATTCATATAATAGAATGACTATTCATTTAATGAATAGTGACTCACCATGCTTTCAAAAACCGATTTTGTCAAGCGGAA
>CAYSSF010000225.1:0-1917 GCA_964433455.1 uncultured Syntrophaceae bacterium | reverse complement strand
GATGAAGGGCATCATTTTTTTCTTGACAGCAGCCTCCGATTCGATGTAGCGAAGCGGGTCTTTTGGGTGCTGCTCCTGTTTCGTATTGAACTTTTTTCTCGAGGTTCCTGAAGCATGATTGAATATGTTCCCATCCTCGTTTTACTCTGTTTTGCCGTTCTGATTGCCGGTCTCATCGTCGGCGCTTCGTACCTTCTGGGTCACAGAATTTCCGGAAAAGCCAAACTTTCCACCTACGAGTGCGGGATGCAGACCATCGGCCCCACCCGGATGAAGATCAATATCCGTTATTACATTGTCGCCATGCTTTTTCTGATCTTCGACATCGAAATCATGTTTCTCTACCCCTGGGCGCTGGTGACGGGAGGGCTGAAGATGTTCGGTTTCATGGAGATGCTGATTTTCGTTGCCATTCTGTTTGTCGGTTATCTCTATGCGTGGAAGAAAGGGGCACTGGAATGGGAGTAGCGGAAGATAAGGCGCCCGCCTCTTTGCAGGAAGAGAAGCCCCCCGGCTCTTTACAGGAGGTGATCAACTGGGCGAGAAAAAATTCCATATGGCCCGTAACCTTCGGCCTTGCCTGCTGCGCCCTGGAGATGATAGTGGCCAGTTCGTCGACCTATGATATTGCCCGCTTCGGCTCGGAGGTGTTCCGTCCCTCTCCCCGCCAGGCGGACCTGATGATCGTCGCCGGAACGGTAACCAATAAAATGGCGCCGATGCTGAAGCGCATCTACGAGCAGATGCCCGAACCGAAATGGGTCATCGCCTACGGGTCCTGCGCATGCTGCGGCGGGATTTTCCAGACCTACAATGTCGTCCAGGGCGTCGACCAGATCATCCCCGTGGATGTCTACGTGCCCGGCTGCCCGCCTCGGCCCGAGGCCCTTCTGAAGGCGATCATCACCCTTCAGGAGAAGATCGCAGTAGAGCCGTCGGCGAAAAGGAAGCTTGTCAGTTTACCGTGGAGGAACAATGGATAGCCCTGTGGCCGGTGATCTGCTGAAGGAGACCTTCCCGGAGGCGGTGCTCTCAATCGAAGAATTCAGGGGTGAAACCAGCATCGCAATCGATGCGGCCAGGCTCAGGGAGATCATGGCTTTCCTCAGGGACCATGAAGCTCTTCGTTACGATCTGCTGCTGGACATTGCCGGTGTGGATTTCTTCGGCCGCACTCCCCGTTTCATGATCGCTTACCTGCTGCACAGCATGACATTCACAAACAAACTTCGGATCAAAACGACGGTTGCGGAAGGCGCTTCGCTGGATACCGTCAGTGATATCTGGTTGGCGGCGAACTGGATGACCTGCTCGGAATAACATTCAACAATCATCCTGACTTAAAACGTATCCTGCTGACGGAGGATTTTGTCGGCCACCCACTCAGAAAGGATTTCCCGGTCAAGGGACCCGATTTCGGCCAACCGCTTCATATCTGTTTAGAGGAAGAACGATAACGTTTTTGAGGGCATGATAATCGATGACTGAATCCCGCTGCATGACGATCAATATGGGGCCGCAGCATCCTGCGACGCACGGTGTGCTGAGGCTGCTTCTGGAGCTTGACGGGGAGATCATCGTCAAGGCCGAGCCGCACATCGGTTATCTGCATCGGGGCATCGAAAAATTAGCCGAATCCATGACCTATCCCCAGGCCCTCACGCTGACGGACAGGCTGGACTATACCAGCGCCCTCTCCAACAATCTTGCCTACTGCCTGGCCGCAGAGAAACTGCTCGATATCAACATACCGAAGAGAGCCCAGTATCTGCGGGTTATGATGGCCGAGCTCCAGCGGATCGCCGCCCACCTTCTGTGGGTCGCGACACATGCCCTCGACCTTGGCGCAATGACGCTGCTCTTCTACGCCTTCCGGGAAAGGGAAACCATCATGGAGATCCTGGAATTGGCGACCGG
>CAYSSF010000224.1:0-6534 GCA_964433455.1 uncultured Syntrophaceae bacterium | reverse complement strand
TCCCTTCGGCCGGACGGGTGTCGCCGTCCGGTTCGCCGTCTTGAGGATGGCGGCAACCTCCTCCGTCGTCCGGGGTTTCAGGATCAACGAGGTGTCGTGCCGGGAAACCCATTTAGCGCCGATGCATTCGGAAAACTCCGCTTGCAGGCGATCGATCTTTTCTGCGCTGTTGCCCATCCTATTCTCCTTCAAAAAAAGTATGCTTGATGGTATAGCCGACAAAATTGTCCATCCGGGGGGGGCTGACCATCTCCAGCGCCTCTACATCTCCCAGGTATTCGATTCCGTGCATGGTGTTGGAGGGAACTACCCAGATATCGCCGGCCTTCAGGAGGCGGGGCGCCTCCTTTCCGGTCGTCACCCGGGCCTCCCCTTTCTGTATGAGGATAATCTGTTCCGCCTCATGGTGGTGCCGGGGAATCGTCCCGCCCCCCTTTACGGTAATCTCGGTCAGCATCATCCGCTCCGAGGACAGGATACGAATCTTGATCGCATCCGCGTCTGGCCGGCCGGCCAGATAGCTGATGGTCCTTTGCGGAAAATCTTCCCAGCGATGGTATGTGGCCATGGCAGTTCTCCTTTGGAAAGTGTTTGGGGGGTTTACTCCTTGATCCAAATCAGTAACCGTCGAGCACCGCGGCCGAGATGGCCCGGAGGTTGGCCAGGGGCGTTGTGAGGGGAATGGCGCACTCCGGCCCGATGATATCGACTCCTGCCTCGATGGCGTAACGCGCCTGCCTGTAAACATCCTCCGGCGTGCCCTGAAGCAGGGTCTTGGGGTTGTTCAGATTGCCGATGAGGGAAATCCGGTCGCCGATTTTCTCGACCGCCGCTTTGGCGTCCACCTGCCACTCGAAGTGGTAGGCGTCGACGCCGGATTCGGCGAATAGCTCCAGGCGGTCGAGACAGTTGCCGCAGACGTGAAGGATCATGGGCCCGCCCACACGGGCGGTGATCTCCTGGTGGATGGGGAGCAGATAGTCCCTATAGTGATAAGGGCCGACCAGGTTGCCGGTGGCGTGATCGGCCATGACCACGACATCGGCGCCGGCCCGAATCTGCGCGTTGGCGAAGGCGATGGTGACCGGCATGAGCTGCCTCAGCATGCGGTTGATTTTGTCCTTTTCCCCGAGACCGAGCTGCAGCAGGAAATTCTGCGTGCCCGCCATATGGTAGGAGAGTGTCCAGGGGCCCATGACCTTGCCGATGATCGCCGCTTGCCCCCCGACCTCCCGGCGCAGGATGGAGAGGGCGTCGAGTACGACCCGCAAGGAAGGTTTTTCGAGGATGTTTTCCGGAACGATCACATCCGAAAAATCCGCGTGCGGCGCCGTCTTGGCATCGGGCATCCTCGTCTCCTCTCCCCAATCCATTTCGCAGCCCAGCGCGGCCGACTCCTGATGAACGCTGTATTCCGGCATGACCGTGTCAAAACCCGCCAGCTCATGGCCCGCCAGGGCCAGATCGGCCATCGCGCGGGCGTTCAGATGGGCCTCCGGGAAGAAGGCCCCGCAGGCCTTCATCAATTCCACGCAGGCGATCGACGTGGGATTCCCCGCCGGAGGGCGGATCCCCTTCCGGCCGCCGTAGAGGGCCGACATGAAGAGATTGTAGGGCGTAGCTTTCATCGTTTACCTTCCTTCAAAGCCCCCCGGACGTTACATCGCAATTCTCGGAAGCCACATAATCAATTGCGGAAATACAATGCATAATACCAGCGCGATAACCTGCAGACCGATAAACGGAACCACGCCCCAATAGATATCTCCCATGGTCACGCTGGGCGGTGCGATCCCCTTTAGATAAAACATGGAATAGGCAAATGGCGGCGTTAAAAACGACATTTGAAGATTGACGCAGATAACGATAGCAAACCACAACGGATCAAATCCCAGCGTTGCGGCAATGGGCGTAAAAATGGGAATGGCGATGAACAGAATGGCGATCCAGTCGATGAACGCACCCAGTATAAAGACCACGAACATCATTGCAAACAAAAGGCCCCACTTGCCCAGAGGCAGCGCAATCACCAACCCGCCGATATATTTTGCGCCGTTCATGGCCATGAAGACCCCGGAGAACATGAAGGCCCCGACGGTGATGAACAGGATCATCGTGGAAATGCTGAGCGTCTGAATCGCTGATTCATACAGGATATGAAGATTAAACCTGCGATAACCGACGGCCACGATCACCGCCCCGAACGCGCCGACTGCGGCCGCTTCCGTCGGTGATGCAATGCCGAACAGGATGCTGCCCAGGACGGCGAATACCAGGAAGAGGGGCGGAATCATGTACAGCGCGATCTCGCCAAGGAGTTTGAGCATCGGCACTTCCGCACGCTCTTCTTTTGATAGAGCGGGACCGTAGTCCGGTTTCACCAGGCAGAGAATGAGCACATACAGCATATACAATCCGGAAAGAACAAATCCGGGAATGATTGCGGCAATGAACAGTTTTGCCACCGACAGGCCGGCGATGGGGCCATACAGCAGAAGCATGACGCTGGGCGGAATGAGTATGCCCAGGGTTCCACCCGCGCAAATGACGCCGCACGCGAGCGACACGTTGTATTTTCGTTTAAGCATGGCCGGGAGGGCCATCAGCCCCACCGTGGTTTCGGTCGCACCGACGACGCCGGCCGTTGCCGCAAAAAGGGTGCACAATAAGATGGTGCAGATGGCAAGGCCGCCCCTGATCCCGCCCAGTACGCGATACATCGCGTTAAACAGCTTTTCAGCCGCTCCCGATTTGGTCAGTACGGCCCCCATAAAAATAAACAGCGGAACGGCGGGAAGAACCTCGTTGGCCATGACCCCGCCGTAAATGCGGCTGATAAATTGATCGTATACCATCGGCGCCCAGCCGCCGAGAATCCCGAATATCAGGCCGAGGGCGCCAAGGGCCAGAAACAACGGCATTCCGATGAACACCGCGAAAAGAACGCCTAAAAACATGGTGACTGCCAGATGTTCGGGGCTCATAGATCGTCACCTCCCGTTATCGCAAGGGTCGCTTTCTTGATGAGCTCAGCAATACCCTGAAGGAACATCAGGATGAACGCCACCGGCATGACGGTCTTGATGGGATAAAGGGGGGGTTGCCAGTAGCTGATGGAGGAGTGCTCCCAGATCATCCAGGATTCCGCCGCATAGATGACGCTGTGCTTGATCAGGATGAAATAGAGCGGCAGGAAGATGAACAGGTACATGAGGGTGTCGAACCAGAGCTGTACCCTCTTGGGGTACTGGTTATAGATAACATCGACGCGGACATGGAGCCTGTGTAGAAGACCGTAAGCCCCCCCCAACATGAAAAAGGCCCCGTATTCCATCCAGGTCAGTTCATAGGCCCATTTGGTCGGCGCCTCAAAGGCATACCGCATGATGACATCATATACCGTCCCCAATACCAGCGGCACGATGAGCCAGCATGCGATTTTTCCCGACCAGTCACTCACCCTGTCCATGTAGAAAACATATTTTCTCAGCGCATTCATTTCTATCCTTTCCTGGAATAGTCCGACCCAGCGATTGCCACTGATTGTAGTGGGTTACCCTTCATTTTATGAATCGCGATCAAGGGGAAGACGCAGAAGTTGCCCACCCCTTTTCCGGGTGGGCGACTTCTGCGTGAATCTTGAACTTCTCTATTCATCAGGACTCAATTATTTGATGGTGACTTCGGCATCCACGGACTGAAGTTTCATGTAGGGGTTGTAGTGTTTCATGAAAGTCTTCTGGGATTGCCATATCTTCTGGAACATCTTGTCCTTCTGGCCATCGTATTTCACCACGAACTTCTCCAAAATCTCCTGCTGCATCTCTTTGGGGAACTTCATGATCGTGACTTTGCCCTCTTTCTGGATCCTTTCCACGGCGGCGGCGTCCGCGACGAGCCAGTGGGTCAAAGCCCTGGCCATGGATGTATCGTTGGCCGCTTTAACGATTTCCTTCAGATCTGCGGGCAGGGCATCCCATTTCTTATTGTTCACCAGGAGCTCCAGGAACCCGGCGATCTGGTGTAGCCCGGGGAAGTACCAGTATTTGGCCACTTCATGGAAGCCGAGAGGCAGGTCGGTCACCGGGGTGCTGAATTCGGCGGCATCCAGCGTGCCCCTCTGCAAAGAAGGAACGATTTCGCCGGCCGGCAGGCTCACCACGGCAGCGCCGGCTTCGGAGAGGATTTGCCCCCAGATCAGAACGGTACGGTATTTCAGTCCCTTGAAATCGCTCAACTTCTGGATCTTTTTGTTGGCCCATCCGCCGCCTTCGGCCCAGAGCATGCCGACCGGGAATACCTTCAGCGTATCCCCGTACATCTCCTGCCAAAGTTCCTTTCCTCCTCCGGCATGCATCCAGGTAAAATATCCCAGAAGGTCCAGGAAGGCGGGAGTCGCCGCCATCAATGTCGCCCCGGGGTATTTCCCGATGACATAGCCTGACCAGGTATGGCCGGCATCCAGCGTCCCTTTCGCGACGGCGTTGAATACCTCAAAAGCGGGAACGATTTCATCGGTGGCGTACACTTCCACCTTCATCCTGCCGCCGCTCATCTTGAAGATGTCATCGGCCCAGATTAAGGCGGATTTGTGTTGCCAGAGGGACTGGGGCCAGGGGGTCTGGCATTTCCATTTGACGACCGGGTCGGCAGCCAGAGCCGGTCCCACGGCCCATAGGGTGATAAAAAACGCCGCGAACACTACCGTTGCCAATATTCTTTTCATGATCCGCCCTCCTTGGTTGTTTTGATGTGAAACTCCCACGACCTTCTCAAAACGAGATCCCGTTGCCAAAGCCTTATTTCCCCGCGGTCTTCCCGCCCCCTCTTCAAATGAGTGGGCAGCGTTCTAAACAAGGGAGCTGAGCAAAAACCAAGTTTACGATATGATAGAGAATGATCTCAAATTATGACAATCTGATCTTCAACAGACTTCTTCAGGGGTCGGTTGCAACCCGAGCGCAAGGGGGTGATTCCGGACAATAGGTTGTTTACAGGTGCCATCATGATACCATGGCTGTTGCGTTTTTTCTTGGATCTCCCGGGCATCACTGTGTTGGGTATGAACAATCGTTCGTGCGGGGGACTATAAGCAGCAACGGACTTGCATGTCAAGGAAATATTGACATAAAATATGGCCAATCCCCTTTTTTGGTTTGTCAGTGGATCTTCGCACCGGTTTTCGGCGGCCGGTCGAAGCCGAGCAGCGTGAGGCCCTCTTCGGTGTCCGTTGCCAGGAGCATTCCGCGCGACTCGACCCCCATCAGTTTTGCCGGCTTCAGGTTCGCAACGACGACGATGGTCTTGCCGACGATCTCCTCGGGGGTGTAATCCTTGCCCATTCCCGCCACGACCGTCCTCTCCCCGTCGATCTCGACGGTCAGCTTCAGCAGCTTGTTGGACTTGGGAACCCGCTCGGCAGCCAGCACCTTCGCCGCCCGGAGATCGACCTTTTCGAATTCCTCGTAGGAGATTTCCGGCTTGATCGGCGGGACTTCGGCCTTTGCGGGTTCCGGTCCGGCCGCCTCCGCCTTGATTTCGACGCGCGGAAACAGGGACTCTCCCCGCATCAGTTCGCTTCCGACCGGCAGACCGCCCCAGTTGCGGATGGTTGCGAAGTTCTGCCCTGCCGGATCCGCGATCCCGAGTTGCGTGAACATCTTCGCGGACGACCCCGGCATGAAGGGGGAGATCAGCACCGCCGTGATCCGGAGGATCTCCAGCAGATGGTAGACGATCGTCTCCAGACGGGCCCGGTTGGCCGGATCCTTCGCGAGCAGCCAGGGCTCCTGCTCGACGATGTATTTGTTCGTGATGTTGATCAATTCCCAGATCGCGATCAGCGCCTTGTGCAAACCGAGATCGGCGAAGCACGCCTCCACTTCGGTCACCGTCCGTGCAGCCGCTTCCCGGAGCAGATGGTCTTCGGCGACGTCCTCCGCAGGCGCCGGGACCTTGCCGTTTCCATATTTCAGGGCCATCGTCATCGTCCGGCTGACGAGGTTTCCCAGATCGTTCGCCAGGTCGGAGTTGATCCGCTGGACGAAGGCCTCCTCGCTGAAACTGGAATCGAGGCCGAAGACCATGTCCCGCAGCAGAAAGTAGCGGAAGGGGTCGAGGCCGTACTTGTCCTTCAGGTCGAGGGGCTTTATGACGTTGCCGACGCTTTTGGACATCTTGCTCTGATCGACGTTCCAGTATCCGTGGACGTTGAGATGCCGGTAGGGCTCGATCCCGGCGGCCTTCAGCATCGTGGGCCAATAGATCCCGTGGGGTTTCAGGATATCCTTGGCGATCAGGTGCTCGGCCACCGGCCAGAAGGTCCGGAAGTTCTCCCCGTCCGGATAGCCGACCGCCGTAACGTAGTTGATCAGCGCATCGAACCAGACATAGGTAACGTAATTTTCATCGAAGGGCAGCGTAATCCCCCAGGTGAGGCGGTTCTTCGGACGGGAGATGCAGAGGTCCTCCAGCGGCTCGCGGAGGAACGCGAGGGCCTCGTTCCAGTACCGTTCCGGCCGGATGAAGTCCGGG
>CAYSSF010000223.1:3638-6561 GCA_964433455.1 uncultured Syntrophaceae bacterium | reverse complement strand
CCGAACCGATAACCCGGATCGCCTCGCCGGTCATCCGGCCGATGGACTCCTCAAGCAGTTGCTGAATGGAGAGGCCGTTTTCCTGGCGCTGCCAGCCACAATAGGCGGTTCCATCATATTCGATGGCCAGTCGAAAATTTCTCATCGCATCTTCGGGGACACCTTGCGGCAAGGTGTCCACGTCCCCCCGATTCCGCAGCCGGGCAGGGGAGACTTTGCGGCAAGGTGTCCCTACATCTCCCCGATTCCCGCGCCATCGCTTCACGATTCGACCGGGACGGAAGAGGGAGGGCGGCCCGCCTCATCCCCGCAACGATCCAGGGCGGCCACTGCCGGCAGGATTTTGCCCTCCAGGAGCTCCAGGGAGGCGCCGCCGCCCGTCGAAATGAAGGTAATCCTGTCGCTCACTCCGGTCTGATGGACCGCCACATCCGTATCCCCGCCGCCGACGATGGTCAAGGCAGGGGAGTTCGCCATGGCATGGGCCAGCGCTGTCGTCCCCCGGCTGAAGGCGTCGATCTCAAACACCCCCATCGGACCGTTCCAGACAATGGTTTGGGCGTTTTCCAGCGCTTCGCTGAAAAGGAGGACCGTCGCCGGACCGATGTCCAGGCCCATCCAATGGGGATTCATCTCCTGAACGGGCACGACCCGGGTCTCAGCGCCGGCCTCTTTGGCTTTGGCGATCACGCAGTCGACGGGGAGATAAAATTTGACTCCACACTCCCGGGCCGTTTTCATGACCTCCGTCGCCCGGTCGAGCAGATCCTCTTCGACCAGGGATTTCCCGACATCGTATCCGATCGACTTGAGAAAGGTAAAGGCCATCCCGCCGCCGATGATCATCTTGTCGACCTTCCGGATCAGATTCGAGACCGCTTGCAGTTTTCCGGAGACCTTGGCCCCTCCGACGATCGCGACGAACGGCCGCGCCGGCTTGTCCAGAGCCTTTTTAAAATAGGCAAGCTCTCGTTTGATCAGGAAGCCGGCGGCGCACACCGGAACAAAACGGGTGATCCCGACGTTTGACGCGTGGGTCCGATGGGCATTGCCGAAGGCGTCATCGATATAGACATCCGCGATGCGGGCCAGATCGGCTGCGAAGGCTTCGTCGTTATTCTCCTCCTCCCGGTGGAAGCGGAGATTCTCGAGGAGAAGGATATCTCCTGGTTTCAGCGCATCGGCCATCCTCCGGACCTCCTCGCCGATGCAGTCCGGCGCCAAAAGAACCTCTTTGCCCAGAAGCAGGGAGAGGCGTTTCACCACCGGGGCGAGGCTCATCTCCGGCGCCGCCTTGCCCTTTGGCCGACCGAGATGGGACATCATGATCACACGGGCCTTTTCATCGAGGGCATGTTGAATCGAGGGGAGAACCTCTCTGATCCGCGTGTCATCCGTGATGTTCAGGGACGCGTCGAGGGGAACGTTGAAATCGAACCGGAACAAGACCTTTTTCTCACGGATGTCAATCTCATCGATATATTTCATGACTCCTCCTGTAGATTACGGTGGGTGGGATGCGATCCATTCCGCTGAAAACGTCGGTCCAGGGACAGCGCGTCATTCATATCCCACCAGGGCAGTCCCGGTCAAGATGGAATCAGGTTCTCCTCTTCAAGGAGCACAACGGCGAAAGCCGCCGCACCCTCCCCGGCGCCGATGAGCCCCATCCCCTCGTTCGTCTTGGCTTTCACACCCACCTGCTCTATGGAAACGCGCAGGACGCGGGCGATGTTTTCCGCCATCGCCGGAAGATGGGGGGCCAGTTTCGGCTTTTCCAGAACAATCGTAGAATCCACGTTGCAGACCCGGAAACCCTTCGCGACGGCAAGATCTCGAACCCGTTCCAGCAGGAACAGACTGGAAATCCCCCGATAGGCGGGATCCGTGTCCGGAAACTGCCGGCCGATATCGCCTTCGCCGACCGCGCCGAGAACGGCGTCGCAGACGGCATGGGTCAGGACATCGGCGTCCGAATGGCCCAAAAGCCCCTTGTCGTGCGGGATCTTCTTGCCGCCCAGCACAAGCCCTCTTCCCGCCGCAAGGCGGTGGCTGTCATAGCCGAAACCGATTCTCACTCCACCCCCCTGCATCCCGGAACCTCTTCCGCGTCGCCGCCTTTTGCTTCCTTCCGCTGGAACCGGCGGAGGATCATCTCTCCCCGTTTCAGGTCCTCCGGCATCGTCACCTTGATATTGTCACCGTCGCCCTCGATCATCCGGACGGTAAAGCCGGTTCGTTCGACCAGGGAGGCATCGTCTGTGCCGTAAAACCCGTCCGCTTCGGCCCTTGCATAGGCGACGAGAATCACCTCTCTGCGGAACGCCTGCGGGGTCTGCGTCAGCCAGAGGCCCTCCCGGGAGACCGTTTTGACCACCGCTCCGGCGTCGTTTACCGTCTTGACCGTGTCCAGGATCGGAACACCGACCGCAACAGCGCCGAACATCTCGGCCCCGGCGACGGCCCGTTCGATCAGCTCCCCGGTGACAAAGGGACGGACGCCGTCGTGAATGAGGACCCCTTCGTCTTCGTCACACAGATGGGCCAGGGCATTTCTCACGGAGTCCTGTCTCTCCCTTCCGCCGTGAAGGACCAAACGGACCTTGGAGATGCGGTATCGTTGAAGAAGATCCCGCTGGACATTCGGGATGTCCCCTTCCGGCACCACGAGGAGAATTTCATCGATCAGAGCGGACCATTGGAATACGCGTAAGGTGTGGACAAGAATGGGGATTCCATGAAGGGAGAGGTACTGCTTGGGGAGTCCGGCCCCCATCCGTTTCCCCGCACCTCCGGCGGGAATGATCGCGATCGTCTTCATGGCGCCGTCTTAAAAAAAGTCCGACCCGGCGAAAACGCATCACCGGGCCGGAAGATCGTCAGGGTTTCGCATTCCCCCCATAGGGTTTCTTGTCGGCGACAA
>CAYSSF010000223.1:0-3628 GCA_964433455.1 uncultured Syntrophaceae bacterium | reverse complement strand
GACTTCAGTTCCGAAAAGATCATCCGCCCGGCCGTCGTCTGCAGAACGCTGGTTACCAGCGCCTCCACACTCGCCCCCTGGTATTTTTGCGCGTTGTCGACGATGATCATCGTCCCGTCGTCCAGATAAGCCACCCCCTGCCCCGGTTCCTTGCCGTCCTTGATGATCTTGACGGTCATCAGTTCGCCCGGCAGAACCACCGGTTTCAACGCGTTGGCCAGTTCGTTCACGTTGAGGATCTTGATGCCCTGCAACTCTGCAACCTTGTTGAGGTTGAAATCATTGGTGATGATCTTGCCACTCGTCTTTTTGGCCAGCGCGACCAGTTTGGCGTCCACCCCCTTGATTTTCGGGAAATCGTGGTCCACCACGTCGATATAGATCCCGTTGCTCCGCTGCATCCGATTGAGGATGTCCAGCCCCCGCCGGCCGCGGGCCCGCTTCATGGAATCGGAGGAGTCGGCGATGTACTGCAGTTCATCGAGGACAAAACGGGGAACGATCAGGTTGCCCTCCATGAAACCGGTGTCGCAGATGTCGGCAATCCGGCCGTCGATGATGACACTGGTATCGAGAATCCGGTAATCGCTGATCTCCTTGGCCGGCCCCCAGCCGAACAGGCTGACCTCCTCTACCTTCTTCGAGCCGAGAACGAGCCCCAGATAACCCATGGTACCCGTAAGCAGGGCGTATATCCAGGGCACAACCTGGCGCTTTTCCATGATATTGCTGACAAAACTTAAACCATAGGCAAACAGGAAGGCGATCAGGAGACCAATGATCATCCCCACCACCCCACCCAGGATCACCCGCAGGGAGACCTTCCGTATGGCCAGCTCGACCCGGATCACAGAGATCGCCATGAGGAGACCCAGAATCAACCCGACCAACCATTGCCACCACTGGCTGTAGCTGTGATAGGCGATAGAATAACCGCTTAGGGAACATGCCAGGATTAAAATAATCTTTACAATCAAACCCAATCATCTCCCTTCCGAGTCCATCGATCGGGGCGGCACACCTATTCCATACGCCGGTCTAACCGCAGAAAGGGCTCTCGATCGATTATTTCTATGAATATGATAAGGATTTACGCCCTTCCTTTTCGACAAAGACCATGGGTGACCCCGTGAAGCTGCGACATCATTGTACGGTAAAGATCATCTTGAGGTCTTCTTCTATCTTGGTCTCCTCTGCATTGCTCGCCACGGAAATCTCCTTGATGAGCAGGCTCTTCGCGGTATCCATCATCTTTCTCTCCCCGAAGGAGAGGTTCTTGTCGCTTTTCAGGATAAAAAGATCCCGCAGCACCCGGGCAATTTCGAATACCGATCCCGTCTTGATCTTTTCCAGGTATTCCCGGTACCTCTTGTTCCAGGTCTGCTTGTCAATCGTAACGTCCTTGTTTCGAAGGATCGCGTAAACCTTGGGAATCTCCCTCTCATGGATGACCTCGCGAAGACCGACCGATTTCGCGCTGTCCATCGGAATCATGATCTTCATGCCGTTGCCCATGATCTTCATGATATAGAAAAGCTGCTTGCTTCCTCCGACCTCCCGGTTTTCGATCGCCTCGATGATCCCGACTCCCTGAGCCGGATATACCGCCAAATCGCCTATCTTGAACATATTTACACCCAAAGAATTTATTTTGAACTTGGCAGGTTATCTGATTCTGATGGAATAGTCAATCTGATTTACGATTCCACCTTCGTCTCGATGATTTGCCGCTGCTTACCTCGGTTCAGGGCCGCCGGCGCCACGGGGACACCTTGCGGCAAGGTGTCCCCGTCAGGGAAGAAAAAAAAGGGGGTTCCTGGCTTTGTTGTTATGGCGGATCTCAAAGTGGAGCGAGGCTGCCTGTTTCCGATCAGGGGCCTTTCCGATAAACGCAATCCGGTCTCCTTTCTTGACTTTCGCCTCCCCCCGGACGGTTCTGATCCCCAGACTGGCGTAAACGGTCGCATAGTGATCCTCATGCCGAATGATGATCGTCTCCCCATAATCCTTGAGCGGGGCGGAAAAAATGACCACTCCGTCCGCAGCGGCCTGTACAGACGTTCCTTCACCGGCCGCTATTCGGATTCCATTGAAGTACATCCGGTTCGGCTGGATGCCGAACGTCGAAACCACCGTCCCCTTGACCGGCCAGATGAAACGTATTTTGTCAAACCGGATCTGTTCCGGCTTTTCGCCCTGCTCCGTCGGTCCGACCGGTGGGCCTGCTGTCTTTGAGCTTTCCGACCTCTCGGAACTTTTCCCGGGGGAAAGATCCCTCTCCGTCGGGCGGGGAAGAACCGGAGGGCCTTTCACCGTCACTTCGGCCGACGGCTGCGGTTGGCGCTTTCGCTCCGCGGCCGGTTCTTCCCTGGGAATTCCGGCGCCGAAAACGGTCGTTTCGTTCTTTACCGGCTTCTCCTTCGCTGGAAGCTCCGGCAGGGGTTCCGGCGGCCGGACGGCGATCATGATGTCGTCTACAATCTGATTCGCATCAGGGATAAAAATCACGCTACCCGCCTCGATCCTTTCCGCATGATTGATATTGTTGATCTCGGCAAGTTCCTGAAGGTCGACGCGATACGCACGGGCGATCGCGTACAGCGTCTCTCCGCTCTTCACTTGATGATAAACCCCGCGGGGCCTGGTATCCCTGAGAGGAAAACCTGAACAGGAGAGGATCAGCAGACCGATCAGCGTGAGACCGATCAATTTCAGACGATACAGTCTGCATGAAAAAACCGCGACGAGTGGCGTCTCGCTCGTCAATTTCCCCATCCGTGCTCCCCGATCAAATCTACAAAACGGCATCCGCCGAGATCTTCCTGTTTCAGATCCTCCGGATCTTCCGACATACGGGTCAACCTTAGAAGAACCTGGGAATCCCGGCTTCCCACAGGGAGTACGAGACGGCCTCCGACGGAAAGCTGCTCTGTCAGAAGCTTGGGAATCCGAGGCGCTCCGGCCGTCACCACGATCGCATCAAAGGGGGATTCCTCCCGCCACCCGTATGTTCCATCCCCCACCCGGATGGCTACGTTGTAGTATTTCAGCGCATCGAGAATCCTCCTTGCTCTGGTTGCCAGAATGGCAATGCGCTCAATCGAAAAAATCCGTTCGGCCAATTCAGCAAGGATAGCCGTCTGATACCCGGAACCGGTCCCGATTTCGAGCACCTTATCCCGTCCGGTCAGCGCCAATGCCGCGGACATCAACGCAACGATATAAGGCTGGGAGATGG
Source organism: uncultured Syntrophaceae bacterium (assembly GCA_964433455.1). Classification (GTDB taxonomy): domain Bacteria; phylum Desulfobacterota; class Syntrophia; order Syntrophales; family UBA5619; genus UBA5619. Next base: position 390 of record CAYSSF010000223.1, on the reverse strand, counting down.
TCTGCTGGTGTTCGATCGGAAGGGGATTGTCGTTGTAGGCCTGATCGATCAGCCCTTCATCGACGAATAGATGTCGCGGGATCTTCTCCATCGCCTTGAGGACCCTCTGATCCGTAATGCCCCGCGCCCGGATTTGGGTATCGACCATCCTCATTCTCTGTTTCTGAAATCGGTCTGTCACGTCGTCGCTCCGATCCATGCTGCGCCCCTGGAATCCATGCACCCTCCTTGAAAGGAACCTCGGTCCCGTAAAGATGCATCCTACCGGAACCGGTCACTGACATACGGTTCTGAAAACCATACCATCAAAATGCCGATTTTTCAAGCACTCCGGCAACCCCAAATCCACCACCAACTTTTAGCAAATCTCGTGGGAACGGTAGTTTGCTA
>CAYSSF010000222.1:0-6561 GCA_964433455.1 uncultured Syntrophaceae bacterium | reverse complement strand
CATGCCGCCGATGATGGCGGTGGCCGGGTTTCTGATGGCGGAGTTCCTCGGCGTCAGCTACATTGCGGTAGCCGGCTATGCGCTGATTCCGGCGCTTCTGTACTATGTGGCCGTCTATGCCGCGGTGCACTTCGAGGCAAAACGCACGGGCATGGTGGGGCTTCCCCGGGAAGAGCTCCCGAAATTTGGCACGGTTATCAAAGAGCGCGGCCATCTGTTTATCCCGCTGTTTGTCATTGTCGGGGTGCTGATCGCCGGCTACAGCGCGCCCTACGCCGCGCTTCTGGGCATCGCCTCGGTGGTGCCCGTGGCGATGCTGCGCAAGAGCACCCGGCCCGCGATCACGATCAAAATGCTGATCTCGGCGCTGGAGGCCGGCGCGCTGAATACGCTGTCGATCGCGATGGCCTGCGCCTGCGCGGGGATCGTGATCGGCGCGATCGCCCAGACGGGGCTGGGTCTGTCGTTTACCGGCCTGGTATTGACCGTTGCCCAGGAAAATCTGATCCCGGCCCTGATGCTCACGATGGTCGCCGGCATCATCCTCGGCATGGGGTTGCCGACCACCCCGGCCTACATCATCCAGGTCGCCCTGCTGGTGCCGGCTTTGATCAAACTGGGCATCGTGCCGGCAGCCGCCCACCTGTTCGTTTTCTATTTTGCGATCCTGTCGGCCATTACGCCGCCGGTGGCCCTGGCGGTCTACGCCGCGACGGGAATCTCCCGGGCGGCGCTGTGGGAGACCGGATGGGCGGCCGTAAAGCTGGGCGCCACCGGCTACATCGTGCCATTCATGTTCGTCTTTTCACCGTCGTTGCTCATGATCGGTTCGTGGTGGAGGGTGAGCTTTGCGATCTTTACCGCGCTGATCGGGGTTACCTGCCTCGCCGGTTCGCTGCACAGGTATTTCCTGAATCACATAACGCACTGGGAGCGGGTCGTCCTGTTCGTCGCGGCGTTTGCGCTGATCAAACCGGGCTGGCTCACCGACCTCGTCGGTTTCGCCCTGCTGCTGGTCGTGCTTGTTACCCAATATCTCAGGAAAATTAGGGAGATCAAGCATGAGCCGGCCTGAAGTCCTCATCATCGGCTCGGGGGTCATGGGACGGGGGATCGCCAAGAGCTTTTCCGCGGCGGGCATTCCCACCGCGATCCTCTCCCGCGACCCGGCGAAGGTCTTCGGCATCGATGAGCGCATCGAACTCGTCGACAGGCTTCCGCCGAATGCGCCCGGACTGATCATCGAGGCGGTGCCGGAGAGGATGGCGCTGAAGCTCGCGAGCTTTGCCGCGGTTGAAGCCGCTTATGCGGGAAAACCGGTGCTTGCCTCCAACACCTCCGCGCTCGACCCGGAGGCATTGGCGCGGACGCTTCAATTCCCCGAACGCTTTCTTTGCATCCATTACTTTATGCCCGCAGACATCAGCGTCATTGTCGAGGTCGCACCGGTGAGGGCGACCTCGCCGGCCGTGATGGATGCGGCTGTGCGGTGGATCGAGGCCGCCGGCAAAAGCGCGATGCGCCTGAAGCGCGCGGTGCCGGGACTGCTGATCAACCGCCTGCAGCACGCCATCTTGCACGAAGCCTATTACCTGATGGATGAAGGCGTCGTGACCGCCGAGGAGGTCGACCGCTGCGCACGGGAGATCCTCGCCCCGCGCATCTGCATCACCGGCCTGATCGAGCAAAAGGACATCAGCGGTCTCGATACCCATGCGCTGGCGCAACAGGCGCTGGTGCCGCTCCTGCACCACGGCGACAGGCCGGGGCGCACGTTGCAGGAGCTTTACGCCGCCGGTCACCTCGGCATCAAAAGCGGCAGGGGTTTCTATGACTGGAGCGGCAAAGATCCGGCCAACGTAAAGGCGGAGGCCGCGCGCAAACTTGAAGAGCTGCTCGCCTATCTGAAGGAGCACCGGTAGGCGGGTTTTATAAACCAACCAGCGGAGGCCCAGCATGAAGAGTGACAAAATTATCCTGTCGGTAGCCACGACCGGCAGTTGGGCGGCCAAGGCGCAAAATCCCGCCCTGCCGGTCACGCCCGAGGAGATCGCCCGGGCGGCGGTCGAGAGTTGGCGCGAAGGGGCGGCCGTCGTCCACGTCCATGTGCGGGACGATGCCGGAAAGATGAGCTGCGACCTGTCGCGGTTTTTACGGGTCAGGGATCTGATCCGCAACCAGGGGTGCGATATCCTGATCAATTTCAGCACCAGCGGCGGGGCCGGCCGCGTCGGCGAGGAGGAGCGGTTTAACAGCCTGGCCGCCGGGCCGGAGTTGGCGTCGTTCGACGCCGGGTCCATGAACTTCAACGATCGCATCTTCCTTAATCCTCCGGACTTTTTGGAGGAACTGGCCCGCCGCATGCTGGCGGCCCATGTCAAACCGGAAATCGAGGTCTTTGACAGCGGCATGATCGGCAATGCGCTGGCCGTGGAAAAAAAAGGGCTGATTCCGTCGCCGCTCTGGTGGCAGTTTGTTCTGGGGGTGAAGGGAGGAGCCCCGGCCAACGCGCGTTCGCTGCTTCACCTCGTCGAGAGCGTGCCCGCAGGGTCCCTGTGGTCGGTGTGCGCGGTGGGGGGGCGGCAGTTGTCGATGAACATGCTGGCCATCGCGATGGGCGGGCACGCCCGTACGGGCCTGGAGGACAACCTCTACTACCAGCGGGGTGAACTGGCCTACAGCAACGCCCAGTTGGTGGCCCGTCTGACACGCATCGCCCGCGAATGCGGCCGCGAACCGGCCACCCCCGCCGAGGCGAGGGAGATACTCGGGCTGGCGTGAACGGGAATCTGAAGGGAGAGACCCATGGGGGAAATACGGAACGTGACGATCGTCGGCGCGGGCACGATGGGCCACTCGCTGGCCCAGTTCTTTGCCCAGGCAGGGTACAGCGTCCGGCTGAACGATATCCATGAAGGAATCCTGGCCAGGGCCAGGGAACTGATCGCTTCCAATCTCCGGACCCTGGTGGAGACGGGATATCTGGACGAGAGCCGGCTGGCCCCCGCGCTGAATCGGATTCAAACGACGACGGACTTGGAAGAGGCTCTCCGGGATGCCGACTTCGTCATTGAGGCCATCATCGAAGATGAGACGGCGAAAAAAGGGCTGTTTCAAAAGCTGGACGCACTCTGCCCGCCGGACGCCATTCTGGCCAGCAACACCTCCTATATGGATATTTTCAAATTTGTGGAGACAAGCCGGCCGGACAAGGTGCTGATCGCCCACTGGTTTGCGCCGCCCCATATCGTTCCGCTGGTGGAGATCGTGCGCGGTCCGGAGACATCCCAGGAGACGGTCGACCGGGTGAAGGCGCTGATGATCCAGGTGGGGAAGAAGCCCATCGTGATTTCCCGATTCCTGCCGGGGTTCATCGCCAACCGCCTCCAGAGCGCCCTGACCCGTGAGGTGCTCCACCTTCTGGATAACGGGTACGCCACCCCCGAGGAGATCGATTTGGCGACCAAGGCCGGCTTCGGCCTGCGCATGCCGATCCTGGGGGTCGTGAAGAGAATGGATTATACCGGGTTGGACCTGACCCAGAAGTTGATCCGCAACGCCGCCTATCAGCCGCCGCCGCCGCAAACCCAATCGAAGACGGTCGACCGGCTGGTCGCGGAGGGGAAACTCGGGGTTAAAACCGGCGGCGGCTATTATGAGTACGGGGGACGCTCCACAGAAGAGATCATGAAAGAACGGGACATCAAACTGATCCGACTGAGGGCGTTTCTGGAAGAGATGGGAGAACTGTAACGAAGGAGAGTTCATGTGAAGCGATCACCGATAACCATTCCTTCGGAATCCTTGACGTTTCCGCTCCGGCAGGCCGCCCGGCGATTCCCGGACAAGGTTGCGGTCATCTCGCCCGAGGCGGAAGGGAAAGAGACCACCTATCGCCAACTGGACGAGCGCTCCTCGATCCTTGCCGCCTCGCTGGCCGATCTGGGGGTGGCGCCGGGGGACCGGGTAGCCCTCTGGATGAAAAACGGCGTGGAGTACATCCTCTCCTTCTACGGGATCTTGAAGGCCGGGGCCGTCGTGGTGCCGATCAGCACCCATTACGGCCACCGGGAAGTCTCGCACCAATTGAACATAACAGAGGCCAAGGGGCTGCTGGCGCAGGAGGGTCTGATCGGCTCCCTGGGGGATGGAGCTTCCGCGCTCAAAACGCTCCGGTTTGTGGTTTCCGAAGGGGGAGGGGACCCGCCGCAAGGGGCGGTTTCGTTTTCCTCGCTGATGCAGGGCTCAAGCTTCCTGGATCTCTCGGTTGGGATCGATCCGGAACAAACGCTGGCCGTGCTCCCGTTCTCCAGCGGGACGACCGGTCTGCCGAAGGGGGTGATGCTGACCCATGCCAATCTCCTGAGCAACCTCTTTCAGATCATCCAGGCGCACGAAGTTTCGGACGGCGACCTCTTCATCAATCAGCTCCCCTTTTTCCATATTTACGGCATGACGGTCCTGATGGGGGCCTCGATCATGGCCGGGGCCACGCAAGTTGTGGCGAGCCGGTTCCGTCCGCTGGAGGATTTCCTGAACCTCTTTGAGACCTTTCGCCCCACCCTTTTCTTCACCGTTCCGCTGATCGTTCAGGAGTTTTGCCACGATCCGAGGGTCGAGACCATGGACTGGAGCCGGCTCCGGTATATCAACACCGGAGGGGCGCCGCTTGCCCCCGATCTCCAGCAGCGGTTCACGCGGATGACCGGGGTGCCGGTCATGCAGGGCTACGGCTTGACCGAATCCTCCCCCACGACGCACGTCAACCCGATCCGCCGGATCAAGGTGGGCGCCATCGGCCTGCCGCTGGCCAATACGGAGGACAAAATCGTCGATCCGCTCACCGGCGAAGAACTGCCGTCGCCGGAGGTCGGGGAGCTCTGGATCCGAGGGCCGCAGGTGATGAAGGGGTATTTCCGCGATCCGGAAGCGACTGCCCGGACACTGGTGGACGGGTGGCTGCGCACCGGGGACCTGGCGATGAAGGATGGCGAAGGGTACGTCACCATCGTCGACCGGTTGAAGGAACTGATCAAGACCAAGGGGTGTCAGGTGGCGCCGGCCGAAATCGAGCACATCCTGGTCGGACATCCGGATATCCAGGATGCCGCCGTGATCGGCGAACCCCATCCCGACTTCGGCGAAGTGGCCGTCGCCTATGTGGTGCCGCGGCCCGGGGCCGTCATCTCCCCCGATGCGATCATCGGGTATGCCGCCGAAGGCCTGGCAAAATACAAGCGGCTGGCCCGGGTGGTGATGGTCGATGCAATCCCGCGCAGCCCTTCGGGAAAGATCCTGCGCCGCGTCCTCAAAGAGAGCCTACCGCCGGGCAACGAAACGGTTGGATAAGCGCTTCGCTGTGCATCAACAATTCACCCCCGGCCGACGCTGCAAGCTGTCGGCTGAATTGATTCGTTATTAAGGTCTTAACTGCTTTAAGAGATTATCCATAATCGCAGTGAGATCCGATCCTCGTTCGCCCCTGCTGATGTGCGGCAAGGGCCTCGTCGGCAAGCTTATCAAGCACATCTTCCAAGCCTGCAAAAGCCTTTTCCCATTTTCCCTCCGTTTCAAGTTCCTCCATCACCCATTTTGCCAGGGCATTCTGCTCAACCTCTGGAAGCTTAGATGCCACTTTGAATGCTCTTTCCAGTAGCTTTGTCATGCTTTTTCACCTCTCTTCTCATACTTATCGATGAGTCACATTTTACCGCAACACAAATCGATAAATGTCACGTCGATAACTCATGGGATCACGATGTAGGTGCATGACCGCAATCACTTCGATCTCCTTTTTTCCATATGTCAATCTGCTTTTTTTGCGCTTGCGAACGCAGAGTTCACCGGGAGCGTAAGCGATCCAGTGAAACGACTCGTTGGCCGCACCTATCTTAAATATCGAGGGCAAAACGTATTGCACTCCCAACTTCAACCATTTTTGACAGCGGCAAAAATATGATTAATGCTCCAATCTTCCCCTTCGAAACAGTCTGCAAGTGATCGCAATTGACAGCACAATCCTGGGGCATGCCGTCAGCTTTCGAGAGAAATACCTCAGAGGGTATATTACGGATTGTAGTTGTGATGGGAGCGATTGTCACTTCTCCAAGGTATTCCAACACAGAATCTCGGGTCAGGATTAAAACTGGCCGCTTTTTATCTGGCGGCATGAACTTGTACCAACGTATTTCACCGTGTTTCATTCATCACCCCAAGCCTGCTCAGTTTCCCAGGCTGAGAACTCATCGGCGGCAACTGGGTATCGCTCGTACCCCCGGCGATGCTTGTGTTCCAGTTGCTCAAGGGTGCAGCGCGCAAGGGCATCACGAAGCGCCTTTCTTGCGAAAGCAGAACGACTTGTTCGGAGCTCCTTTGAAACGCGATCCACCGCTGTGACAAGATCATCATCAAGTGTCATCTGAATGGTTCTCATATCGCACCTCTATAATGTGGTTTTTTATAGCTATACTAATCCACATTGCAGACTATGTCAAATCGATTCGGCCAACATCCGCGATAACCGGCGCGCGGCCAAGGTGTTTAGGAAAACTCCACCATGTG
>CAYSSF010000221.1:4834-6585 GCA_964433455.1 uncultured Syntrophaceae bacterium | reverse complement strand
CGATCACAATCCCGCCGATGACGGCGGCAACGGCGCCGAAACTCCAGGAAAGGGCGAAGACGCCCCTCACGCTGACGCCCATGGAGAGTGCGGCCTGCTGGTCGTTGGCCGTGGCCCGCATCGCCACGCCGGTGCGGGAGAATTTGAAGATCACAATGAAGACAATGGTCGTGATCAGCGCAAAGATGAATCCCCAGAGAAGTCCCGAGGGAATCACCGCGAAACCGAGGTTCAGGGGTTTGGGTGGAAATATGGGCGGGAAAGTCCGGTACGTGGGATCCCAGATCATATACATGAGGCCTCTCAGGATCGCGCCCAGGCCGATGGTCACCATGATGACCGAAATGACCGGCTCTCCGATCATAGGCCTTAAAATGAGAGGTTCGATAACCATCCCGAGAATGACGGCAAAGACAATCGTGATGAAAAAAGCGATATAAAAAGGGACATGAAGCACGGTCAGGGCGGTGAAGCAGATAAAGGCGCCAAGGGTCATGAACTCGCCCATAGCCAGATTGAGAAAACTGGTGGCCTTATAAATGAGAACAAACCCTAGGGCGATCAGGCCATAGACACCGCCGGTGGCCACACCTACAACAATGATTTGAATTAAAATAGAATAATCCATAATCTCGCAATCACAGGCGGGACGGAAATTCAAAGGTCCCGGCAGGTACGCGGAAAGCGCCATTGTATCTTGCTATTTACAATGGTCATTTCTTGCTTGTCAAGACAAAAAGTATCCCTCAATATGTTGAGGTTCCACCAAATATTGAGGGCAAATGCATCCATTCATACTTTCATGCTGTTCTCTTCTGCTCATATAACCACTTGTCATCAAAGGAGTATTACACAATTTCCGGTTCTCTCGTGCCTGTTGGCAAGTCGCTTGCACTAACAGTCCGTATGATCCTGGTCACTATACGAATGAAGGTCCGTTCGGGAATCGCCCGGAGACCTCTCCGACGATTGTTTCACTATCCGGTTCCAAGAGCCCTATGAAAGCCGGGGAGATGAAATACGGAAACGGAGCTGACATAGAGAGGACCGTTTGGTTATGGTGACAGAGGTCTTTTGGAATTGAAAGGAGGTAGACTATGACGCCGGAAGGAGGATTTGGTCCGTACGGACAGCCGCCGTCCTTAGACGCGATCATCCGACAGATTCAGCAGCAATGGCAGTCATTTAATTTTAAAGGCTCCCCGATTCTTATGTTGCTTCCCATCGCGGTGGTATTGATTTCTCTCTGGACAGCCTGGTTCACGGTCCAGCCGGAAGAGACAGGTATCGTTCAGCGATTCGGCAAGGTCGTCCGCACGGCCGGGCCTGGTTTGCACTTTAAGGCGCCTTTCGGGGTGGAAACAGTCCGTACGCTCCCCACCGCCAGGGTTCTTAAAGAAGAATTCGGCTTCCGGACGCTGACCGCCGTCCCGGGGCAGCGGACGCAGTATTCGGCCGACAGCAAGTCGTTTAAAACCGAATCCCTCATGTTGACGGGAGACCTCAATGTCATCGATGTCCAGTGGATCATCCAGTACCGGATCGAAGATCCGATTCTCTTTCTGTTTAATGTGCGGGACTCTCAGAAGACAATCCGCGACATCACCGAGGCGGTCATGCGCCGGGTGGTCGGCAACCGGCTCGGCAGCGACGTGCTCACCGTTGCCCGCGTGGAGGTAGCAACCGAGGCAAAAGAGGAGATTCAGAAGATCCTGAGCGAGTATAAAACCGGCGTGCGTCTGGTAACCGTT
>CAYSSF010000221.1:0-4824 GCA_964433455.1 uncultured Syntrophaceae bacterium | reverse complement strand
GAACTCCAGGACGTCACACCCCCCGACACCGTGAAACCTGCCTTTAACGAGGTCAACGAGGCCCGCCAGGATAAGGAACGGACGATCAATCAGGCCCAGGAGCAGGCAAACCGTGAAATCCCCAAAGCCGGCGGTGAAGCGGCCCAGAGTATCAGCCAATCCGAGGGTTACGCCCTGGAGCGGATCAACCGGGCGAAAGGAGAGGCCAACCGCTTTTTGGCCATCCTGGCCGACTATGAAAGCGCCCCGGAGGTCACGCGGAGGCGAATGTACCTCGAATCCATGAGCGGCTTTTTGGCGGGGTTGAAAGATCTCTATATCGTCGACAGCGATCAGAAAGCCCTGGTACCCTGGCTTCCCATGAAATCCGGAGCAACGCCGCCTGTCGTGCCGCCTGTCGAAGGAGGTAAAAAGTGAAAAACGCAAAACAAACAGTGATAGTTATCCTGGTATTGGCTGTTGCCGTCAGCCTCTTTTCCACTTTTTATATAGTGGAAGAGGGCCAGCAGGCGGTGATCGTGCAGTTCGGCCGGCCCGTGGGGGAAACAGTGACCGAGGCGGGGCTGCATATCAAGATCCCTTTTATTCAGGATGTCAGGCGTTTCGAGAAACGCCTTCTTGTCTGGGATGGGGACCCCAATCAGATACCGACCAAAGGGAGGGAGTTTATCTGGGTGGACACCACGGCACGCTGGCGGATAGCCGATGCGAGGAAATTTCTGGAGAACGTCGCTTCGGAAGCGGGCGCTCAGTCCCGTTTGAACGATATTATCGATTCCGTGGTGCGCGACCAGGTCTCGAGCAGCGAACTGGTCGAGCTCGTCCGCAGTTCGTCGTGGAAAGTTCCCGGTGAAGCGGTCCTGCATGAAGTCCCGGCTGAGCTGGAAAAGGAGCTCAAGAAGAAGATCAGCCGCGGGCGGGAGGAAATCACCCGCACGATTCTCACGGAGGCGCGCAGGATCATCCCGCAGTACGGGATCGAACTGGTGGACGTGCGCATCAAACGTCTCGATTATGTGGAGAGCGTCCGGGAAAAGGTTTATGCCCGGATGATATCCGAAAGGAAACGCATCGCGGCGCAGTTCCGGTCCGAGGGAGAAGGGCAAAGTGCGGAAATCATCGGAACAATGGAAAAAGAACTGCGGCGCATCCGTTCCACTGCCTACCGTCAGGTGCAGGAAATCCGCGGCAAGGCGGACGCGGAGGCGACGCGTATCTATGCCAAGTCCTATAGCCGCAATCCCGAGTTCTATGCATTCCTGCGGACCCTGGAGGTCTATGGAGAGGGATCAAACAAAAACTCAGTAGCGATACTCACCACGGACAGCGATTTCTACCGATACCTCAAGGCGGCATATCCCAAAGGCGCGTCTTCCGGAAGAGGGGCCGCTACAAAGTGATGGGGCGCGGCATCTGCTTTTACCGCAAAACCGTGCTCCGCATGGTGCGACTTCAGCCAAGGGGAATATGCCGAGGAAAATGACATGGAGCTGATCATCATGGGGACCCACGGTTATACCGGACTGAAAAACTGATGAGGGCGTTTGTGACCGGGAAGCCCCGCTCTGTGGGCGGGCAATTTCACTTCTTGCAAGCGCGGCAAAGATAAAATGCCTGACAACACTACAACCGGCGCAGATGGAAACCGCTGTCCACGTTGATGACCTCCTCTGTGGATATCGGGAAGCAACCCTGGGCAATCGCGACTACCGCGCGTGCGACCTCTTCCGGTTCGCCCCAGCGTGCAATCGTCGTCAACCCTTCCGCGATCATCCGGTCGTATTTATCCCATACGGGGCTGGTCAGATCGGTGCGGATGAAGCCTGGACGCACCTCGTAAACGTTGATTCCGCACTCCGCCAGGCGGTGGGCGAAAAGCGCCGTCATCATCCCCATCCCGGCCTTGGAGAGGCAGTACTCGCCACGGCTCGTGCTGCTCGTGTAGGCGCTGATCGAGCCGATGTTGATGATACGGGCATTCTCGGTCTTGAGTTCGATCATCCGGCGTGCGACGAGCTGGGTGAGGCGGCGATCGCTGCGGCAGAGCTCTCGAATGGCAGTGCGGGGTTCGGTTCATCCCAATCGTTCGGCGGGATGCCGTGCGCGGGTGTGTGTCCGATATAATAATCTGCGCACCCCTCCGCTGTCCGCAAGAAGCGGCCGTCGCGGGTGAAACCGTATGCTGTGCCGAAACCATACAGGGCCCAGGCCAGGCCGCGCGCCCAGGACGAATCGTTGCGCCATCCCTGGTGCGTGGTTTGCCGGAGGAATTCACCGGTGTTCGTGTCGAAGATCCCCTCGTGCGACGTGCTGCCGTCGCCCCGGACGAGATATTTGCGCGTCGTCAGGCAGTGCTCCGTCGCCTTGCGGAGCAATTCCGCGTCGTTCGTCTGCTGTGCCGCATGAAAGACAATGCCGACGTTCATCATGATGTCGATGAAGAGGCTCTCTTCCGCGACAAACGAGCGCAGGTATCGACCCTTCCCGCGAAAACGGAGCCCCATCGTCCGGCCGGCCTCGATAACAACTTGTCCGAGCGCGGGATCGCCGGTCAGATCGTGCCAGCGCTTCCAGGTCGACCAGAACAGGAACCCGAGGTCATGGACGTTTCGGTCGGTCTTGCGATGCTCGATCAGGCGCGAATAGCGCTCCGCCTTGGCGCGCCAGTAGTCGTCGCGCGTCCGCTCGTAGAGGAGCCACAGTTGCCCGCCGAGGAAACCCTCGCACCAGTTCGTCCACGCCTCGCCGCCGTGCTTCCAGCGGCCGCTCACGGTGTACATCGGGAAGTAATCGGGGTGCGTTTCGATCAGGCGGCGCAACTGCCGCGCGGCGAACTCGAAGACATGATCCGCTTTCCTTTTGATATGATCCATATTCACCTCTCAAGGGCTATGCGCAACGCGAAAAACCGATCCCGGAAGCCCGCATTGGAGCATGTTGCGGTAAGGATAACCAACCCTGAAATTGTCTCCAAAAGCTTTTGACCAATCAGTTAATTCAATGTCTTACTGGTAAATCTTTTCAAAGCAACCCCGCTATTCCGCTGTCCAGTTCAGCCGATTGTTGGGCCTACTCCGGCATTTTTCTGCTCTTCCAGTAGTCAGGATTACGACGCAAATGCATCGCTGCAATAATTTGGATGGTTGTTGAGGTGGTTCTGTAAATTATGGCGTAAGGGCATTTCGTCGTAATTTATCCCGCACTTCTTCCCAAGGAATACACTTTACAGCACCGGAGTCAATATCCTTCAAACGCCTCGTTACCTCCTCCTGCCATGCAACCTCGACGTTTTTATCAACAGAGTTTTCGAGGCTTGAAATTAAAATTTCTGCAATACGGGCTCTTTCTTTCTCCGGTTCTCTTAGAGCCTGATCAATAAGATCCTCTGAAGAGATAGGTCTCATCCCATGCCTCCTTGTATATATTTTGACGTACAATTATCATAAATCAATGCCTCGGTAAAGACATAGGGCACTGTATCTCGGCCCAACTAAAAACTCACAGGCGCCGGCTGTCGCCTCCTGTCTTCATCAGGCGAACGATACCCCGTATCTTTTTATGATGATGAATCGGCAGATCCATGAGTTCATGCTGCAGCATCTTAGGCGAGGTCAATGTTTTGTTATGGATATGCAGGAAGAAGTACCGTCATAATATGATACTCCCGCTATCCCTGTTTCTTTTTCATCTCTTTAAGCTGCGCGGCTTCGGGACGCTGCCGGTAATAATCGTCGAGCGGATAACAACCCGAGACCAGGCCGCCGCGTGGGCCGGTCGTGCAGTCGCTGAATGTGCGGCAGATGCGTTTGGTCTGCAGCGGCCGTCCGGCGAGGACGTCCGCACTGATCTCGGGATAGGGCAGCACCATTCGCCCCAAACCGACGAAATCGGCGTCGCCTTCGCGCACGACGCGCTGCGCGACGTTCGGCAGCCACTCCTGCAGGTAGGAATAGGCCGAGCCGACCACCAGCAGATCGGGGCGGTATCGCTTGAGATCCGATGTAACCTTGATCTGCCGCGCGACGCCGATCAGCGGCTCCTCCGGCGGCTGGTAGCCGTCCGAGGGCGGGAACGTCGCGGGACGCATCAGGTGCGGATTGTAGTAGGGGCTGCCGCCGGTGATGCAGACCATCCGGATGCCGAGCGACGCCAGCAGATCGAGGAATTGTTTCGACCCGGTAAGATCGATCCCCAGCCCCGTGCCGTCGCCGCCGAAGGCGAAGCGGTATGGTTCCGACAAAGGTTCCGGCTCGCCGACATCACCGGCGCCCTTGCGAAACGGGATAAAATCAAACGCGCTCAGGCGCACGCCAATCTCCAGTCCGGGCACAGCCGCGCGAATGCCCTCGGCGATTTCGCGCAAAAAGCGGGTCCGATTTTCAAAGCTGCCGCCATAGAGCCCCGGGCGGTCCACCGCGCTCAGGAATTCGTGCCCCAGGTAGCCGTGGCAGTGCTTGATGTCCACAAACGCAAAACCGGCGCGCTTGGCCAACCGTGCCGCAACGATGAAGTCGTCGACCAGCCGTTTGATCTCGTCGTCGGTCATGACGGGATAGTCCGGCCCGATCCCCAGCCGGCGGTCGAGGAAGGGATGGTGGTAGAGGATCATCGGTTCGCCGCGCTTCTGGTCGTTCGGCTTCGAGTATCGCCCCGAGTGGGTCAGTTGCAGGCCGATGAGGAGGTCGTCGGTCCTGCCCGGGTGCGCGGCGATCAATCCCTCCCGCAGCGCGGCCAGATCATGTAGCGTGTTTTCACTGACCAGCAGTTGGTTCGGATTGGCGCGCCCGTCGTGCCGGACCGCGGCGGCCTCTCCGCCCCAGATCA
>CAYSSF010000220.1:0-6594 GCA_964433455.1 uncultured Syntrophaceae bacterium | reverse complement strand
TCCATCGGGCTGAACACGCCCGGAATCGGTGCTTTGGGCTGGCTGGGCGGTTCGCTCGAATTTGCCACCAAGCATTTCGTGCCGGGACATGTCGGGGTGATCTCCCGCAGCGGCGGGCAGTCGGGGACGCTTCCCTATGTCATCGCCCAGGCGGGGTTCGGCGTCAGCACCGTCCTTCACGTCGGCACGGAGCCGGTGACGGGGATGTCCTTCTCCGACGTGCTGCCTCTCTTTCAGGAGGATCCGGACACGGACGTGATGGCCATCTTCGGCGAGATGGGCGGTTCCCACGAGGAGGAGGCGGCGCAACTGGTGAAGTCCGGTAAGTTCACCAAACCGATCATCATCTACGTCTCCGGCGCCTGGGCGCCTGCGGGAATGAAGTTCTCCCATGCCAGCGCGATCGTCGAGCGTGGCAGCGGCTCCACGCAGGACAAAATTACACGGCTCCGGGAAGCGGGAATCATCGTGGTGGACAATCCCAACGAGATTCCCGCGCGATTGAAGGAGCTCAGGCAACAGGGAAAACTACGGGTAAAATAGCCCCAAAAACTGGGGGGGCAGATTTCAAATCTGTCCCCATCACGAGACAAGCATGAAAGGAGAAACGATTATGGCAGTCATGAGATCAGTATTCTATATCCCGGGGAACAACGAGAAGATGGTTGGCAAGGCGCCTGAATTTCCGGCGGACATCATCACGCTGGACCTGGAGGACTCCGTTCCCCCCGCCGAAAAGGTAAAGGCGCGCGAGTGCGTCCGGGAAAACCTGAAATTTGCCGGCACCGGCGGTTCCAAGGTCTATTCGCGGATCAACAACTGGGAAACGCTGATGACGAACGACGATCTCGAAGCGATCGTCCACGAAGGTCTTTCCGGCGTCTGCCTGGCCAAGACCGGCGAGGCGGACAACGTAAAGCGGCTCGACTGGAAGCTCGAGGAACTCGAGCGCAGAAGAGGCCTGAAGGAGGGGAGCATCGCGATTCAGCTTCTGATCGAAACGGCCAAGGGCATGATCAACGCCTATGCCTCCGCGACTGCGAGCCCGCGCGTCAACTCCCTGATCTTCGGCGCCGTGGACTACACGAAGGACATGCGGGTGAGGCTGCCCCCCGAAGCCGTAGAGCAGCTCTACGGCCGTTACTATACCGCCGTGGCCGCCCGCGCCGCCGGCTGCGTCGCCATCGACTGCCCCTTCGTCGATTTCAAGAATGTCGAGGCATTCGAGGCGAGCGTCATGCAGGGCCGCCAGATGGGCTACGAGGGCCGGATGCTGATCCATCCGAGCCAGATCGAACCCTCCCACAAACTCTACATGCCCTCGGCCGACGATATCGAATGGGCGACCGGCGTCGTGAAGATCTTCGAGGAAGAGGGGATCGCCAAGGGGGCCGCCGCCGTCTCCTTCAAGGGCAAGATGGTCGATACGCCGGTCTATGAGAATGCACGGCAGATCCTCGCAACGATGAAGGAAATTTCCGATATGGAGGCCCTGCGGAGCAAGAAGTAGCGGTTGCAGGCGTTTTCGTTCCTTGAGGCCGTCGCGGAAGCTGAGGACTCCGCTTTGATGGCGGCCGGGGCTTGGGGAACGGATGCGGCAACAAATTGTTTGGATCCTCTGGTTCATGATCATGGGCAGATTGAAACACTGAAGTCACCAGAAGCGAAGCAATCCCGGAATGCCGGGTTGCTTCGCTTTTTTATTGAAGAAACGCCGGCGCCTCTTGTGCAAAAGCCCGGCCGCTCGCGTTGAAAGGAGTTCAGCCATGGAACGTGAAAAAATGATCCGGGAGCTGGGGGAGATCGTCGGAAAGGAAGATGTCATGACCTCCGAAATGGAGCTCCAGCTCTATGGATATGACGCCTCCCTGAACCGGGGAAGGCCCGATTGCATCGTGATACCCGCCTCTACCGAGGAGGTCTCCGAGGTGGTCAAGTTTGCGCGCGAAAACGGGATGCCGGTCGTGGCACGGGGCTCCGGTACGAATCTCAGCGGCGGCAGCTCTCCTACCCGGGGCGGAATCGCGCTGCTCTTCACCCGGATGAACCGGATTCTCGAAATCGACGTGGACAATCAGCGCGTCGTGGTCGAGCCCGGCGCGATCACGCTGGACATCAAGAACGCGATCGCGAAATACGGCTATCTCTACCACCCGGACCCCTCCAGCGAAAAGGCGACCACGATCGCAGGCAACCTGGGGGAGAACGCCGGCGGCGCCCACTGCTTCAAGTACGGCGTGACGAGCAACCATGTCCTCGGGGCGGAGGTCGTTCTGTATGACGGCGAGGTAATCGAAGTGGGCGGCAAGTCGCTCGACAATCCCGGCTTCGACCTGCCCGGAGTGCTGGTCGGTTCGGAAGGAACGCTCGGCATGGTGACGAAGCTGATCCTCCGCATGATGCCGAAAACCGAGGCGGTCAAGACGATGCTCGCGATCTACGACACGATCGCCGACGGGGCCAACACTGTCAGCGACATCGTCAAGGCCGGGATGATCCCGACGACGCTGGAGATGATGGACAACCTGACGATCAAGGCGGTCGAGGCGGCCTACCATGTCGGATTTCCCGAAGATGCCGCGGCCATTCTGCTCATCGAGCTGGACGGCCTCACCGACGGGATGGATCGGCTTACCGATCAGGTGGTCGCCATCTGCAAGCAGAACAACGTCCGCGAGGTCCGCGTGGCGAAGAACGACGTCGAACGGGAAAAGATCTGGGCAGGCCGGAAGGGCGCCTTCGGGGCGGTCGGAAGGCTGCGTCCCAACTATCTGGTCAACGACCCGACCGTTCCGCGGACCCGGCTTCCCGAGGCTCTGGCGAAGGTGGTCGAGATCGGCACGAAGTACCGGCTCCCGATCGCCAATGTGTTCCATGCGGGCGACGGAAACCTCCATCCGCTGATCCTGTTTGACGAAAGGGACAAGGATGAACTGGACCGCGTTCACAAGGCGGCCTTCGAGATCATGGAGATGTGCGCTCTCATGGGAGGGACGATCAGCGGCGAGCACGGCATCGGGGTCGAAAAACTCGCGGGCATGCCCTTCATTTTCAGCGAGAAGGACCTCGCCGCGATGTGGAAAGTGAAAAAGGCCTTTGACCCGGAGGGCATATACAATCCCGGAAAGCTGCTCCCGGCCGAAAAGGCGGCATGATCGAGGAAAGGAGAAACGGTATGTCCAATAAGGATAAATGGGTTTCGACGCTGAGGGAAATCGTCGGCGAAGCCAATGTGACAGAGGATCAGGAGAAACTCAGGGCCCTTGCGGTGGATGGCGTGATTCCCGGGATATGGGTTGCTCCGGGAACGATCGAAGAGACGTCGAAGGTGGTCGCCTGTGCCCATGCCGAAAAACGGACCGTCGTCCCGATCGGAAACGGAACCAAAATGGCGTTGGGCGGAATTCCTCAAAAGGTGGATATTCTCCTTTCGACCCGAAGATTGAACCGCTATTCGGATTATGATATCGCAAACCTGACGCTATCTGTCGAATGCGGCATGACGCTGGCGGAGGTTCAGGAAAAACTGGCCGGCGAGGGAAAAGGGTATTTTCTGGCCATCGACCCCCCCCATACCCAAAAGGCAACCCTGGGCGGAATCGTCGCGACCAACGACAGCGGTCCGAAGCGATTCCTCTACGGGTCCGCGCGGGACATCATTCTGGGCATCAAAGCCGTTTCCCCCAACGGGGATATCGTCGTTTCGGGCGGGAAAGCGGTCAAGAACGTCGCCGGCTACGACATGACCAAACTGATGATCGGATCGCTGGGAGCGGTCGGGATCATCTGCGAGATCACCTTTCGGATCTCCCCCAGGCCGGACGCGGAGGCGACGCTGCTGCTCCCTTTCAACGGCCTGAAGGAGGCCGCCGGATTTCTGCGCAAGATCCTCCATTCGAAGTACTACCCGGCCTCGCTGGAACTGATCAACACCGGGATGGCCGCCCATTTCGGGGCGACCGCCGCGCTGAAGGGGCCGTACATTGCGGCCGTCGCGCTGGAAGGGATCGAGGAGGCCGTTGCGAGGCAGAGCGCCGATCTTGGCGGGATGGGGCGAAAGGAGGGCGCCGCCGACGTCGTCGTTCTCATGGCGGAGGCCCATCGGGACTTCTGGATCGCCTATCGGGATCTGGCCGGGGAACTGGCCGGGACCCACGCGAATCTCATCTGCCTGAAAGCCAACTTCGCGCTCTCCAAGGTGACGGACATGGTGGACGCCTTTGAGGGCGCCTTCCGGGAAGCGGGTCTGGACTTTGCTATGGCCTGCCGTGCCGGGAACGGGATACTTTACGCAATGCTGCCGCTTTCGGAAGGGGAGGACGCCAAAACAGCCGCCGTGGCCGGCCTGATCGGCAAACTCACCGCCGTATCGGTCAAGAACGAAGGCAACCTCATCGTTGAGCGGGCCCCGAAGACAGTCAAAGAGAAGGTGAACGTGTGGGGTCAGGCCCGCAGCGACGTGGTCGTCGTCCGTCGCCTGAAAGAGAGGCTGGATCCGTCCGGCATCCTGAATCCCGGCCGGTATGTGGGCGGGGTCTGAGATCGCTTGGGAAAGAGAGGGTAGGGTCGATATGGAAGAAAAGACATTGCTCAGTGAAAATACGGGTGAAAACATCTATCATTGCATCAAGTGCGGCCTCTGCCTGGCCCACTGTCCGGTCTACAAGGAGGAGCTTCTGGAGGTGGCGAGCCCCCGCGGCAAGGTCCAGATCTCCCGGAGCCTCGTCGAAGGGAAGCTGGAGCTGACCGAGGAGGTGAAGGACGCCTTCTTCTCCACCTGCCTGCTCTGCGGCTCCTGTGTCGCGAACTGCCCGAGCGGCGTGCACGGGGATCACCTCTTCTCCGGCGTCCGGTGGCGCGCGAAACAGAAATACGGGATCGACTGGCGCAAGAAGGTGATGTTCCAGGTCCTCGCCAGCCGCTGGCTGATGTCGAAGTCCGCCGCGCTGGGTGGGTGGGCGCGCCGCAATTTCAGCGGCCCCTGGATCGAATCGAAGCTCAAGGCGGGCGCCCTCTCGGTGGACCGCATTCCGCCGTTCAACAAGAGGGCCTTTTCGGAGACGGTGGCCGAGGTGACCGCCCCCAAATCGGGCAAGGCGAAGGCGCGGGTTCTCTATTTCCACGGCTGTGCGACGAACTTCGTTTTCGGCGACATCGGCAATGCGGTGGTCGACGTGCTCGGCCGGATGGGGGTGGAGGTCACGACCCCCAAGGATCAGGGTTGCTGCGGCTTGCCGATTTTCCTGTCCGGCGACCGGGAAACATCGGTCGAAGTGATCCGCGAGACGCTGCGGATCTTTGCCCGGGCGGATGTGGATGCGGTGATCGTCGACTGCGGAACCTGCGGCGCCGCCCTGAAGAACGAATATCCACATCTGCTGAAGGATCTTCGTGAACTCGGCGAGAAGGTGACGGACGAGGAGATCAAGGCAGCGGAACTGCTCGCTTCCAAGACGACGGATGTGACCGTCTTCATCGACGCCCACAAGGAGTGGCTCCCCAAACTCAAGGGAGAGGGGAAGAAGATCCGTGTAACCTACCATGATCCCTGCCACCTCGTGAAGGGGCAGAAGGTGAGCGCCCAGCCCCGGAATCTCCTCAAGGGGCTGCCGGGCGTCGAATATGTGGAACTCCCCGGCGCGAATGACTGCTGCGGCGGCGGCGGTTCCTTCCAGGTGGAACATGCCGAGATCTCGCGAAAGATCACGAAACGGAAGGTAGACAATATCCGGGAGACCGGTGCGCAGGTATTGACCACCTGCTGCCCCGGGTGCAACCTGACCATTTCGAACCACCTCGATCCGGCAATCCGGGTGATGCATCCGGTTCAACTGCTGCAGGAGGCTTTAAAGCGTTAGATGGATGATGATGTTTTCCGACGGAAGGGGTCATGAATCTGCTTGACACCGCCCGGCGGCGATAGTAGTAATCGGCGGTAGAAAAGAGGGCGTTCATCACTTCGTGTCTCTTGATGCCGCCGTGTCGGCGTAAAGTTTCTACGGCAAGGCCAGTCTAAACACCTAACCAAAGAAGGAGGAGATGTTATGGACAAGAAAGTGAAGCAGGACAAGACCAGCGTAGAAAAAGGGTCCCGTCGTAAGTTCCTGAAGACCGCGGCCGTGGTGGCCGGCGGCGCGGCGGGCGTGATGGGGTTCCCCGGCGTGATGCGCCTGTCGGCGGCGGCCCCGATCAAGATGAAGATGCAGACCGCCTGGGATGCCGGAACCGTCGGCTACACGAAATTCCAGGACTTCGGGAAAAAGGTGGCCGAAGTGACCGAGGGCAAGCTGCTGATCGAGTGTCTGCCTGCCGGCGCGCTCGTCGGGACCTTCGAGATGTTCGACGCCGTCAAGTCCGGCGTGTTCGATTCCATGCACTGCTTCGACGTCTACTGGCCCGGCAAGATCCCCGTCGCGACCTTCCTCTCCTCCTACCCCTTCGCGCTGGACCGTCCCGATCAGTGGGACACCTGGTACGACGTTTTGGGAGGCAAGGAGATCGCCCGCCAGGCCTATGGCGCCCACAACATGATGTACCTCGGGCCGGTCCAGCATGACGACAACCTGATCCACTCCAAGGTGCCGATCCGCTCCT
>CAYSSF010000219.1:0-6603 GCA_964433455.1 uncultured Syntrophaceae bacterium | reverse complement strand
CCCCCCACCCTAACCCTCCCCCGCCAGGGGGGAGGGGATTTATTGGTACTTTTGCAATTACCTCAAACATGAAGATGTTTCCGGATAAAGGAGGAACAAGATTATGGCCGGTGCGGAACTGATCGGAAAGGAAGAGATCAAGGAGGTGATGGATGTCCTCCGAACGGGCGTCTTTGCCCGATATGCCTTCGACAACGAACGGCAGGGGATCTGGAAGGTGAGGGATTTTGAGAGGGCCTTCGCAAAGTACTGCGGGACCCAGTACGCCCTGGGGGTGACCTCGGGCTCCGCGGCCCTCAAAATCGCGCTGACCGCCCTCGACGTGGGACCCGGGGATGAGGTGATCTGTCCGGCCTTCACCTTCATGGCCACCTACGAGGCGGTCCTCGAAGTCGGCGCGATCCCGGTCATGGCGGACATCGACGATACGCTGAACCTCGATCCCGACGACATCCCGAACAAGCTCACACCGCGCACGAAAGCGGTCATTCCCGTCCACATGTGCGGCGCGCCCGCCCGGATCGACAAGATCATGAAGGTGGCCAAAAAGCACAAGCTGCTGGTTCTCGAGGACACCGCCCAGGGGCTGGGGGCGAGCTTCAAGGGTAAAAAACTGGGCAGCTTCGGCCACATGGGGATCTTCAGCTTCGACCACTACAAGACGATCACGACGGGCGAGGGCGGCATGGTGATCACGAACGATCCCGACCTCTACCACCGCGCCGAATGGTACCACGACCACGGTCACGACCACCTCTCCCCGGTCAGCCGGGCGCTCGACGGGCGGACGATCCTCGGCTTCAACTACCGGATGAACGAGCTCCAGGGGGCCCTGGGTCTTGCCCAGCTCCGGAAACTCGACCGGGTCATCGCCGCGCAGCGGAAGAACCAGGCGGTCGTCATGGAGGCGCTGGCCGGACTTCCGGGGATTCAATTCCGCGGAATGGCCGATCCGGAAGGAGATTCGGCGACCTTCCTCGCCTTCAACCTGCCCAAGGAGGAGCAGACCCAGGCATTCCAGAAGGCGCTCAAGGCCGAGGGGGTCGATACGGTTCGCTTCAAGGACAATTTCTGGCACTATGTTCCGAACTGGGAGCACTTCCTTGCGAAGTCGACGGCGAACTCGAAGAAGCAGCCCTTCTCCGATCCGCGCAACAAAAAGGCGACCTACAGCCGGAAGGCGATCCCCCATGCGGAGGATCTCCTCGGCCGGACGCTGATCATGGGGATCTGCGTCAAGATGCCGGCCGCGAGGATGAAGGCGATCCGGAAGGCGATCGCGAATGCGGCCAGGGTGCTGTAGAGAATTGCATGGATCGAGAGCATTAAAATACTCCTGAAATTCGGCAAGTCATCATTCCCGCCCCGTACCGGATACGGGGCGGGAATGACAAAGTGGTTGTATATTGGGGAGTTGGAAACATGATCGTTGTAACCGGCGGCGCCGGGTTTATCGGAAGCGCCTTCGTTGCGAAGCTGAACGCAGAGGGAATCGACGACATCGTGATCGTCGATGAGTTGGGGTGCTCCGGGAAGTGGCAGAACCTCGTCAAGCGCCGGTACACCGACTATCTCCACAAGGCCGCCTTCCTCCGGATGGTCGATGCGGAGAAGCTTCCCTTTCCCGTCGATGCGGTCGTCCATATGGGCGCATGCTCCTCGACGACGGAACGCGACGCCGACTACCTGATGGAGAACAATTTCCATTACACCTGCCGCATTGCGGGTTGGGCCATCAAGCACGGGGTCCGGTTCATCTACGCCAGTTCCGCGGCGACCTATGGGGACGGAGTGCAGGGTTTCTCCGACGCGGACGAAACGACCCGCGGCCTTCGGCCGATCAACATGTACGGCTACTCCAAACAGCTCTTCGACCTGAAGCTCCTCCGCGAGCGGATCGCGGACCGCGTCGCCGGGATCAAGTTCTTCAACGTCTTCGGTCCGAACGAGTACCACAAGGACGACATGACGAGCGTGATCTTCAAGGCTTTCCACCAGATCCGCGAAACCGGAAAGGTAAGGCTTTTCAAATCCTACAAACCGGAATATCCCGACGGCGGCCAGATGCGGGACTTCGTCTACGTCAAGGATTGCGTCGATGTGCTCTGGTGGCTTCTGAACCACAGGGAGGCAAACGGGATCTTCAACCTCGGGACGGGAAAGGCGCGGACCTGGAACGATCTGATCGGGGCGGTATTTGCCGCACTCGGCCGCCCGCCGCAGATCGAATACATCGAGATGCCCGAGGCGATCCGGGGGCAGTACCAGTATTTTACCGAAGCGCGGATGGAGAAACTCCGCACCGCCGGCTGCCCCGCCGCGTTTCGTCCGCTGGAGGAGTCAACGGCGGATTACGTCCAGGGGCACCTCCTCCGGGAAGATCCCTATCTGTAAAGAGGTTTTCATGTCCGTCCAGGTGGTTTGCATCATCCCGTCCCGCTACGAATCGACCCGCTTTCCCGGCAAGCCGCTCACCGATCTCTGCGGAAAGCCGATGATCCAGCACGTCTACGAGAGGGTGCTCCGGGCAAAGAGCGTCTCCTTTGCCGCCGTGGCGACCGACGACGAGCGGATCTTCCATGCGGTTCATGCCTTCGGCGGCCGGGCGGTGATGACCTCGCCCCGCCACCGCTCCGGAACGGACCGGATCGCCGAGGCGGTCGAAACGATGGGGCTTCGGGACGACGATATCGTCGTCAACATCCAGGGCGATCAGCCCATCTTCGAGCCGGACCAGGTGGATGAGGTGGTCGCGCCGCTCCTGGCGGACGCGGCCATCCCGATGTCGACGCTGATCTACCGGATCGTCCGCGACGAGGAGATCACCCACCCGAACGCCGTCAAGACCGTATTCGACGACAACCATTTCGCACTCTACTTCTCCCGCGCGACGATCCCGTTCGTCCGCGATCCGGGAAAGAGGGCCGACTATTTCAAGCACCACGGAATCTACGCCTACCGCCGTGATTTTCTGCGCACCTTCACCGCCCTTCCCGAGGGGGTCCTGGAGCGTCTGGAGGCGCTCGAACAGCTCCGCGCGCTCGAGCACGGCTATCGGATCAAGGTGGTCGTCACCCCGCACGATTCCGTCGAGGTGGATACGCCCCAGGAGTTGGAGCGCGTCCGGCGGATAATTGAAAGGAGTTCATTGTGATTGATATCGATTATTTGAATAAAATCCGGCTGGTTTCCGAGCCGCTGGCCCAGAAGATTGTGGCGCATTGCCTGCTTCTGCCGAACTACCATCTCTTTCAGAAGGTGGACATCCGGATCGAGAATGCCGAACGGATCCCCCGCGGGGAGAGCGTGATCTTTGCGATGAACCACACGGACCGGTTCAACTACTGGCCATTTCAGTACAAACTATTGAAAATGAGGGAATTCCCGTTCACGACCGTCTGGGTAAAGGCCAAATACTACAAGAACGCGCTGCTGGCGAAGGGGCTTGACCTCTGCAACCTGATCCCCGTGCCGTCGATGGGGTATCTCATCGAGGAGTATTACAAGAAGACCTTCAACCGCAAGATGGACAGGGGGCTTTACCGCGCCGTCAGGGACATGATCGAGGGACGGCTTGCGGAGGCGGGACCGCAGGAACGGGCCGCGATCGAGGCAATCCAGTCGATGGGTGAGCAGTTTTCAGAATATATTCGCGGTCAATACGAGGGGATGATGGAAAAGGTCGCGGAATTGAGCCGGATCGCCCTCTGCGAGCAGAAGCTCAATCTGATCATCTTTCCGGAGGGGACCCGTTCCGTGAAGCTGGCCGAAGGCCGGACCGGCCTCGCCCAGCTTGCCCTCCACACGGAAAAGCGGATCGTCCCCGTCGCCTGCAACAACTCCGAAGAGGTGTACCGGGGGAGCCTCCCGTTTGCGCGGAGCGGCCGGATCACCTACCGGATCGGCGAACCGCTCTCCGTGAACGACCGGCTGAAGGAGTTCCGGATCTGCGAACCGTTCCGTCTTCTCTCCCGTGAATCGCAGCAGCGCTATCGGGAGCAGTTTGAAGGGGTTACGCGGATCGTGATGGAGAGCATCGACCGGATGCTCGATGAAAAGTACCGCCGGGACTACGCCTCGACCTGAGACCCGTTTTCCCCGCTGCTCTCAATGCTGATATATTCAACGCACCGAAAGGAATATTTTACCGGGGGCGTTGCTCGCGTTGAGTCCCATGTCTTAAAGTGATCAAACCACGTTGATGATCTCGTCAAAAATCCAGCATTCCCTCCCCCTTGACGGGGGAGGGTCAGGGTGAGGGTGGGAAGTCCCCGGATTTCATAGCGTTCTATCCCCCTCCCCGTTAAGCCCGTCCTGCCTGGGGAGGGGAATTTTACTGTTTGCGCGGCCTTCAAAATTGGAGGGGAGGACATGATGAAGATTCTACGGGTGGATCTGCGGCGCGGAACGGTTGCGTTCGAAAATCTCGAGGAGGAGTGGCAATACCTTGGCGGCAGCGCCCTGATCGCGAAGATCCTGAACCGGGAGGTGGCGCCGACGGTGGACCCGCTCGGCCCCGAAAACCATTTTGTCGTGGCCGCAGGCCCGCTGGCAGGCACCGGGGCCCCCCAGCTCGGGCGCATCTCCGTCGGCGCGCTAAGCCCGCTCACGCTCGGCATCAAGGAGTCCAACTCCGGAGGACCCGCCGCGCAAATCCTCGACCGGCTGGGAATTCGCGCGGTTGTCTTTCAGGGTGTGCCTCAGGACCATCGGTTATACGGCCTGTCGATCTCGAAGGACCGGGCCGCGCTGATCCCGGCGGAGGAGTACCGCGGCGCGAAAAACTACAATCTGGTCGACCGGCTGCGAAAGCAGTTCGGAGAGAAGATCGCCGTACTGTCGACCGGGATCGCCGGAGAGCGCCAGTACACGGGGGCCTCCGTCTCCTTTACGGACATCTTCGGCGATCCCTCGCGGAACGCCGCCCGGGGCGGCCTCGGGGCCGTCATGGGATCGAAGGGACTCAAGTTTGTTGTGATCGACCCAGCCGGCGCCGGACCGGTTGCGATCGCCGATCCGGCTGAATTCCGCCGGATTGTAAAATCCTGGGTAGCTGCGCTGAAGCACGATGTCGGGTGCAGCCTCTTTTCCCGCTTCGGCACCCCGTTTGCGATCTCCAATTCCGCCGGCCACGGGACCCTGCCGGCAAACAATTATCGTTCGGGCCGACCGGACCGTTTCATCGACGTCAGCGGCAACAGCATCCAGAAGATCCTCTTCGAACGGGGCGGGAAGATGCACGGCTGCATGCCCGGCTGCGTGGTCCGCTGCTCCATCGTTTATCCCGGCAAGGATGGGAAACAACTCTGCGCCGCCTATGAATATGAGACGATCGCGATGCTCGGAACCAATCTGGGCGTTACCGACCCCGACGCGATTGCCCGGCTCAAATACCTCTGCGACGATCTGGGGGTGGATGCCGTCGAAACCGGAAGCAGCCTGGGTCTCGCGGCGGAGGCCGGAAAGATGGCCTGGGGGGACGGGGAGTCTGCCGCGCGGCTGCTGGCGGAGATTGAAAAGGGGACGCCGCTGGGCCGGGCCCTGGGAAACGGGGTCGTCGCCGCCGCCCGCTATTTCAACCTCTCCCGCGTCCCGGCCTATAAAGGACAGGCGATACCCGCCCATGATCCCAGATCGGTCAAGGGGACCGGCGTGACCTATTTCACGAGTCCGATGGGGGCGGACCATACGGCGGGACTGACCTACCGCATCCCCCGGAACCGGTCGAAACAGGTAGAAAATTCGCTGAGATCCCAGATTCAGGCCGCGGTCTGCGACAGCTTCGGCTACTGTCTGAACGCCGTTCCCGGCAGCGACTCCGTCAATCGATTCATTGCGGAGCTGATGAACGCCCGCTATGGCTGCCGGATGACGCCGGAGGATGTGATGGAGACCGGCAAACAGACGCTGCGCGACCAGCTTGCCTTTAACGAAAGGTCCGAGTTCGGCAAGAGGGATGCAACGCTTCCGGCGTTTCTCCGCGAGGAGCCGATTGCCCCCACGGGGCAGCGCTTCGATGTGGACGAGGCCGAGATCCAAAATTTTTGGAAGGGGTTGGACGCGTTTCAGCAAAAAGAGAAGGTTATCGAGATCCGGATTCCGCCGTTGCCGGAGATGTTGTTCGGCGCCGGGGTTGCGGAAAACATGGGCGGGCGGATCGGCCGGCTGAACGTAAAAAAGCTGTTCCTGATCACCGATCCGGTGATGGTCGAAATCGGCAGGGCCAGGGAGGTCTGCCGAATTCTGGAGGCCGGAGGCATGGCCACGATCCTCTTTTCGGAGGTCGCGCCTGACCCGGACATCGAACTGATCGAACGGGCCGCGCGGATCTACCGCGAGCAGGGCTGCGACGGCATCGCGGGCCTCGGCGGCGGGAGTTCGATGGACACGGCCAAGGCGGTCGCGCTTCGGGTCACCCATCCCGGCGAGCTGCGGGAGTATGAGGGAATCATCGGGGGAGGCGGAAAGATCAAACCCGTCCTGCCGCCGCTCGTCTGCATTCCGACCACCTCCGGGACCGGGAGCGAGGTCAACCCCTGCGCGGTCATCACCGACCGGGAGCGCGACCTGAAGTTTATCATCATGAGCAACCACCTGATCCCC
>CAYSSF010000218.1:0-6700 GCA_964433455.1 uncultured Syntrophaceae bacterium | reverse complement strand
GGGATCGAGGCGCCTCTGGCAAAGGGATTCCGTCTGAATCTGGAAGGGCAGTATACCGAGAGGCTCTCCTTCGGGATTGCTGTTCTCTATGTATACTAACCCCCGTGCCCGAAATGGGCTCAACGGCGGATGAAAATCATATAAAAGTCGTCGTCTTCCGATCAGCGGTCGGTCCTCAGCACCGCCCGAACATAGCCGCGGCCCTGGGTGGCAAAGGGGGTCAACAGCTCCCGGAGCAGCAGGGTCAAACGGTCGATGGCCGCCTGGCCCCTTTCGTCTGCGGCCCGTTCCACGATCTGCATCCTCTCCGCGCTCGATCCCAGTTCGAAACGGGGATCCGAAACAAACTTCTTCGGCATCGCTTCCTCCAGAATCTCATCCGTCTGTTCAGCCTTGTCGTGGGCCAGCCGGGAAACCACGTTCCGCGGGACGCCGTCATCGTAAGGGGTTCCATCCGGAGCGGAGCGCAGGGCCGCCAGTAGCGGGTGGGCGCTCTCCCCTTTTTGATAGGCGCGCTGAAGATAAATCTGTGCGAACTTCTCCAGCGCCGTGTGACGATTGGAGACCAGTTGGATCGCATCGGCCTTGGGGCCGTGGACGCCGGCCATATCGATCGTGTTGATCCAGAGGGCGTACGCGGTGCTGACGCCGGGCAGCACGGTGGCGTGGTAGGGTTGGGCCAGATCCGCCAGATAATGGAGGCCGAGGCCGGTAAACCGCCACCCCCAGTAGAAATGCCCGCTCTCGAAGGCGAGCCGGGCGAGCCCTTTGTAGAGATGGATCCGGGCCTCCGGCAGGCACTTTTTCAGGAAACCCGCAAAGAGGTACATGATGTCGGACTCATGGTAGAAGCCCATGTGGAACGGCGCCTGGCTCCCGTATTCCAGATTGGGATTGCCGAAGGGCTGGAGACCGAACCCATACCGCTTTCCGAACTCCGTCGCATTGTCTTCGAAGAGACCGATGTCGAGACCCAGAAGATCCGGTTCGTCCGTGGCCGAGACGGCCACATCCAGGGGTGTTGCGCTGTCGCCCTCTTTCAGCGAGACGAAACGGGTCTCTTTCCAGTCGGAAAGATCCGTGAGGAAACTGATCTCGGCGGGTTGCAGGGCTTGCCTTTCCCCGGACGGATTTCCGGGCAGAAGTTGCAGGTAAAGGGGGAATTTGACCCGCGGATTGATCCGGATCGCCCGGCAGAAACGTTCACGCAGGCCGTCGGGACTGCCGGATGCCTTGAAGAGCAGCGATTCGGGAAGCGGGGGATACCAGACAAGATTTTTTTTCGCCCAAGCCTCCTCTTCGGCAAGCAGTTTCTCGATCTTCTCCCCCTCCGCGACGAGGAAGGCGTCGATGCTTTCCACCCGAACCTCCCGGCCGTCCGCCACGCCGGGCATGGCCGCCAGCACAGGATAGGTGATCAGAGGGTGTTCGCTCCAGGCGAGCAGCAACGCCGGCGGCATGAGAACCGCCAATCCAAAGAAGGCCGTCAGGATTCCTTTTCCCACACGCCGATTCCAACGCATCGCACAGCCTCCTTCGATCATTCGCATAAGGGTTCCGACCTGATGTCCGATAAGAAACGGACAACCGCCCATCCGGGAAGTGAAATGCTCCCAGCGCGCCATCCTTTGTCGAAGCCAATCGTCTATCTTCATGAACGACGGATCCGGTGTTTTCCGGCGGCGATTATAGGTGACGGTCGATGGGCCGTCAATTTAAAAACATTGCCAATCGATTTCCGTTGACGGAGATTCCCTCATGCTCGCCCATTTTACGATCAACTTCATCGACTTTGCCGGTGTGGTTCCCAAGGCGATCTTCCAATGGGTCTAACCCCCCCGATGCCCGGCGCGGGCAAAATCACCCCACCCTTCCCTCCCCCGTCGAGGGGGAGGAATACAAGGAAAGGGGCATTTTCATCTGAAATGTACCTCTAAGATTCTGATTACATTATGTTCATCGCCAGTCCGGTCACGCCGCTGGTGGGTTCGAAGCCTTAGGATCGCCTCCGTTATCCCGATCCGTTTCCGGTGCGGCGGATGTGACGGGATCCTGCGGGGAGGCCGCATCGCCGGTGTCGGCGGCCAGGGTTGCCGTCTCCGCCGTCTCTCCATCCGGGGACGCGGCCTCGACGGGGGCCGGTGTCACAGAGATCGCCTCGTCCGGCTTTGCGATGATCGGAAGGGATTCCGGAGGGTTCATCCCGGCGATCCAGAGGGGATGGCGGTGTTTCGCGTAGTCGAGCCTCACTTTGCCGGTCAAGATCCCCCGGACCATCGGCCGGTTCGGTTTCAGGATGAGCGCGCCGATGTGCCCGACAAAGGCGAGAATGAACAGCACGAAGAAGAGGTTGTGCAGCGTCGTCGTCCAGATGATCACCGTGTGGGCGAGATCCGGGGCGTAGATGTTCTTGTAGGTCTTGATCAGACCCGTCAGGACGAGCACGCCGATGACGACGGCCATGCCCAGATAGGCGATCCGCTGCTCCGGGAGGTATTTGCCGAACGGCGGCTCCTCTCCGAAGCCAAAAAACGTTTTCACGACCTCGACGGAGGCCTTGAGGTCGCCCTTCTGCGGCAGCAATCCTCGATCTTTCAGCAGGCCGTGGTAGACCAGATGGAAAAAGGCCGCGGCCACAAAAATCACAGAGGCGATGTAGTGGACGTAGAGGGAGGTGATGAAGTCCCCGGACCATCCGAAACCGGGGATCTTCGTGATTCCGAAGCGGGCGGCCATCGGAAGCTCGAACATTCCCGACAGCAGCAGCGCCAGCCCGGAAAGGGCGATGGTCCAGTGCCCCGCCAGTTCGATCCACCCATGGCGTACGACCCGGTTTTTTTCTTCGACAATGTGTGACATGGTCTATTCCTCCCTCTTTGCAAACTGCTTTTTTCTTTTCGAAATGAACGCGAAGGCGCCCGCGATTCCCGCGGCGATTCCAAGCGCCGGTGCGGCGAGAACCGCCTTTCCGATCCCGTCCGTGCCCGCCATCTGCCTTTTGACGCGACCCAGGCCCGGCTGACCGGGTCCTTTCTGAATGGCGGCGTCGAGCGTTTCGAATGGAACCGGGGAAAGGTACAGCGTGCTTGTGCCGCCGTTTTCCTCTTTGCCGTAAAGATACCCCCCGATCTTTTTTGCCGCTTCCTCCGCCTGGGCATAGATCTCGTTCCGCGGTCCGATCGACATCGCTTTCCGGGGACAGGCTTCGATGCAGGCGGGCCGCTTGTTCTCTTTCAGCAGGTCGGCGCAGAGGTCGCATTTGTACATGACGCCGTTTCCCATCAGGGTCGGCAGGACCTTCAGATAGACGCCGACACCCGACTGACGCTGGGGGATCTTCCACGGGCAGAGCGTCTGGCACTTGGCGCCCCCGAAGCAGGCCTCCTGGTCGATGACGACGGCGCCGTTCTCGAACTTGTGGTTCGCCGCGAACGGACAGAGGGTGGCGCAGGCCGGATTGTCGCAGTGCATGCATCTTCTCGGAACGAATACGGTCTTCTTCTGACCGTCCTGCTCCGTTTCGACCTTCTGGACGAAAATCAGGTTATAGGGGGTCAGGCGGTTGCTCACCTCCCTTTTTTTCGACCAGTCTTCCACCTTCCGCGTGGGGAAGGGCATCGGGATCGGATCCACCGGTTCGGGGATGCGGCCCGTCTTGGTGGTCTTGCATGCGGTGACGCAGGCCGGCCTCTCCCGGTCCGGGCAACCGTCGCATTTCGTCAGGTCGATCAGCGTCGCCAGCTTTCCCTCACCGGCCTCGGCTTTCCGCGGCACGGCCAGAGCGCCGGCCGTTCCGATTACCGCAGCCGCACCCGCCGATTTCAGGAATCGGCGGCGGTTCATGTTCAATGTGTTCGTCATATCTCTTTTCTCCTCTCAAATAATCAGGCCATGTCGATGTAACGTGAAAGAGCCCTCTGGAATTCCTCCATCTTTTGCGTCCTCTGCGCCTCCGGTTTTCCGGAGGTCTCCGCCATGCACTGGTCGATATAGACGTGGATAACCTCCGTGCCCGCCTTTTTGACGGCGGCGGTGACGGCAGACACCTGCGTCAGGATATCAATGCAGGGCGCCTCGCCCTCCACCAGTTTCTGCAGGCCGCGGATCTGCCCCTCGATCCTCCGGAAGCGGTTGATGATCTTTTTTTTCGATTTGCAATCCATCTTCAAGATACCCCCTGCCAGTATAAATACCCATCCGGGGTATGGAAGTCAAGCATATTTTAAAAATAATTGTGGAATTTTTGAGTGTCTGGCCCTTTTCCGTCATTGCCTGCAGCTTCGGCGACGGAGCAATCTCATGGTTTATTGAATCGTTATGAGATATTGCTTCATCGCCCTCTGCCACTTCATGATGACCGATGGCGCTTTGCAAGGGTTTCTTATATTGACTTTCCCGCCGTAAGAGGTAAATTCAAAAAAACTTTTTGACCGGGGTTGGGGAATGATTTCTGTTTCCCGGGCGAGGGGGGGCGAAAAGGTTCGACCTGCGAAAGCCACTCTTTTAGGTCTGTTGCCCGCGCATGAGGGGGAAAGGGCATCATCCTTTTTTACAGGAGGTGAGTCATGACGGAGAAAAAGGAAGTGAAAAAAGTGGTCGTATTGCTCGGGAGTCCACGAAAAAAGGGAAACAGCGCCATCCTTGCGGCGCAGATCGTCAAAGGGGCCAAGGCGGCCGGGGCGAAGGTGGAGACCATCTTCCTTCACGGTCTGAAGATCGCCCCGTGCAACTCCTGCTACGCCTGCCAGAAGAAGGGAAGCAAGGGGTGCGCCGTCAGGGATGCCATGCAGGATCTTTATCCGAAGCTTCTTGCGGCGGATGGCTGGGTCATCGCGAGCCCCGTCTACTGGTTCACGATGTCGGCGCAGACGAAGCTCTTCATGGATCGCTGCTTCGCACTGCTTGCGTACGGCCAGGATGCCTTCGCCGGAAAAAGGATCGCCATCGCGATGAGCTACGGCGACGCCGACCCATTCGCTTCAGGCTGTGTGAACGCGCTCAGAACCTTTCAGGACGCATTCCGATATGCCGGGGCAAAGATCGTCGGGATGGTCTACGGGAGCGCGTTTGGAGCAGGGGAGATCCGGGCGAACGAGGCGCTGATGAAGGCGGCAGAGGAGCTGGGAAAGAAGCTCGTTGGCCTGCCGCGCCGCTGAGGCTGCGCCCCCGCCGTCTTCTGAAAGGTGAAGAGACGCTGTATCCGTTATCGTCATTGCGAATGGATTCCGACTTGTGTTAAAAGGGCATCACCGCACAGAGATCAATTTATAAAAGGAGGCGTCAGATGGCCAAAAAGAAAAGCGAGAAGAGCTCCCTCGGCCAGCGGATGAAGGCCGGCCGGGAGAAGATGGGGATGAGCGTCGCGGACCTTGCGCTGGAGACGGGGTACCAACCCGAGATCCTCAAAGGGGTTGAAGAGGATCGGACCGTGCCTCCCGTGTCGCTCGTCCTCCAGCTCAGCCGTGTCCTCAAACTGAACATGGACGAGTTGGAGACGGAGGGGGAGACACAGGCGACGAAGCGGCGGTCGAAAAGCCACAAGAAGCGAGTGGACTCCTATGCTTATACATCGCTGAGCAAGCCGGGGCCGGACAAGCACCTTCGCGGCTACCTGGTCACGGTCGACGCGAACACCGACCACAAGGGGGTCGAGTTCCACCATGAAGGGGAGGAGTTCCACTACGTCCTGAAGGGGGGGATCACGATCCAGATCGGTGAGAACGTCACCCAACTGGCCCGGGGAGAGAGCATCCATTTCAATTCCGCTCTTCATCACAAGCTGAGCAACCCCAACCCGGAGGCTGCGGAACTGCTGGTCGTCGTCTACGTTCCTTAGAAAGGAGAATGCGATGGCTTTCCAACTGACACCGGAGCAGGAGATGATCCGGTTGATGGCGCGCGACTTTGCGAAGAAGGAGTTGGAACCCTTCGCCGGGGAGTGGGATCGGCAGGAGACCTTCCCGGAAAAGGCGATCCGGAAGATGGGGGGGCTCGGCCTCATGGGGATGATGGTTCCGGTTGAGTATGACGGCGCCGGGGCCGGCGCGGTGAGCTACTCCCTCGCCCTCCAGGAGATCGCCTACGCCTGCGCCTCCACGGCGGTTACAATGTCGGTGACGAACCTCTCCTCCGATCCGATCCTCAAGTTCGGCAGCGAGGAGCAGAAACGGCGCTACCTTATGCCGCTCGCCCGCGGGGAGATGCTCGGGGCCTTCGCCGTTACGGAGGCGGATGCGGGTTCCGACCCCGGGGGGATGACGACGCGCGCCGAGGAGAAGGGCGACCACTATCTGGTGAACGGCTCGAAGATCTTCATCACGAACGGTTCTCATGCCGACGTGATTGTGCTGATCGCCCGGATCGGCTCCGAGAAGTCGAACCGCGGGCTTTCCGCCTTCCTGCTGACGAAGGGGACGCCGGGTTTCTGCATCGGCCGGAGAGAGGACAAGATGGGGCTTCGGGCCTCCGATACCGTCGAGCTTCTCTTCGACGACTGCCGGATCCCGAAGGAGAACCTGCTCGGAAGGGAGGGGATCGGCCTCAAGATCGCAATGGTCGCACTCGACAGCGGCCGGATCGGGATCGCCTCCCAGTCCCTCGGGATTGCCCGCGCCTGCCTTCACGAGTCGGTCGCGTACGCGAAGACGCGCAAACAGTTCGGGAAGAACATCGGCTCCTTCCAGGCGATCCAGTGGATGAT
>CAYSSF010000217.1:0-6776 GCA_964433455.1 uncultured Syntrophaceae bacterium | reverse complement strand
CCGCCGCTCATCGCTTGCGCCATCGCCTGGGCCATGGAGGTGAGAGGAGTTATCTGCACGCCCGACATTACTGCGCCGGCGATTGCCTGGGGCATCATGCTCGTCATGATGTCGCCGGACTGCGAGGTCATAGAGGCGCCGGTCGCCTCATCCGTGTAGGTCCCTCCGCTCATCCGCAGCATGACGGGACCCGAGTAAGCGCCGATGGACATAGTGAAATTCCCCTGCGCGTCCGTAGTTCCCGTCCCGATCTGCGCGCCCATCACCCCACTGCTGATGGCAAATGCCGTCACGGTAGCGCCGCTTACCGGTCCTTTCACCGCTGTTCCCGTGATCGTGCCATTCGTACCGGGTGCCGCCGCGTCGCTGCCTCCTCCGCTGCCACAACCGAACAGCAATAACGAGGACCCGATTGCCAGTATTAAAACCAGCATTGCCCATCCATTTGTATTTTTTTTCATTTTCATCTCCTTTACAATTAAGGTACCGCGATGCATGAGAAGCTAATCCGTAGTACCCTTCCTGTTTGAGCTGCTTTTCTTCTTCTCATCATGAAGGCAAATAGTGTAATTGTACGCCAAGCCGAGAACCGATGAATCCTGCAAATTTTTTCAGCATAGAACTACTACTTTGATCTATACCTGAGAATAGGAAATTACTGTAAGGGGACTGATAGGGATAAACTACTGGCAGGTTGTTTCAGTTCAGGCGGCCTGTTTCCCCGAGATCCGCGGAAAAATACCGGTCGATGAGGCCGTCCAGTCTCCCTTCCAGGAGCGCATCCTCCGCCTCGCCGATTTCAGCGAGGAGTGATCCGGACATCCCGACGAAGACATCGACCAGCACCGGATCGAAAGCACTCCCGCTGCCTTCCTTCAGGATCTGCACGGCCTTTTCCAGGGGAATCGGTTCCTTGTAAGGGCGCCGGGAGATCAGGGCGTCAAAGACGTCGGCCAGGGAAAAGATCCGGGCGGCGATGGGGATGTCGTGTCCCCGGAGCCCTGCCGGATAGCCTGCCCCGTCAAATTTTTCGTGATGGCACCGGACGACGTCCAGCGCGTCCTTGAGACAGTCGTAACACCCGATGATATCCATGCCGTGGTGACATGGGTCTTCATGGCGTCCATCTCTTCAGCCGTAAGCCTGCCGGGTTTGAGCAGGATGAGATCGCTGATTGCAATCTTTCCACGTCATGGAGGAAGGATCCTTTGATGAGTCCGGTGACGGATTCCCGCTTCAGGCTTACCGCCTCCGCCAGGCGGATGGCATAAAGGGTCACTCGGTAATTGTGAAGGTTCGTATCGCTGTCCCGCTTGGCGATGGCGCTGCCCAGGACCTTGAGCATCCCGATATTGGCGCGGAAGAGTTCCCCGGTCCGCCGGATCAGCCCCCGGTTCAGCGTCAGGACGATCGGATAGATCGTCAGCGTCGTGAAGAAGATGATCACCACGACCTGCAGGAGAGACAGAAAAATCCTGTTTTTCAGTTCCTCCATCGTTTGGGGCGGGACCTTGTAGATCCCCTCGAAATAGCCTGCGGTTTTGCGATCTTCCGTTTTGAGGGGCGTTACGATCAGCACGTAGATCTGGCCGCCGTCGCCGTAGAATTTTCGGGAATGGACGGTATCCGTGAAGTCCATCTCCAGCCGGTGGCGGTTGATGACCTTCTCGATCGACCGGACGGCCGGATGGTTCGCCTCGATGATCAGGGCCTTGTCCCGGTTATAGAGCTTGACAGCGATGAAATGTCCGGCTTCGATGTGTTTCATGCTCTCCCGGGAGAGTCATTCCTGCCGGAGTGGATCCGCGCTGTTGAGGTCGTCCCGGTCCCCCGTGATGAAGCCCCTTGACTCCTCTGTTGCCAGCGTGACGACATAGGCGTCGATCTTCTTCGCTTCGAGGAAGAACAACGCCGCGCCGATGAGGATGGAGTGAACGATCCATGCCAGCAGCAGCCTGACGATCAATTTACGATTGACGTTCTGGCTCATTTCGGTCCCGTCCGCGCGCCCACTTCCGTTCAGCAAGGCGTCTCACGCCCGCAGGTCCTTTGTGCTTTGAAGCTGTTCTTTCGTGATTTCCTCCTGGGCATAGCGTTTCTTTAACAAACGACCCGGTTCCTGCCTGATGATTTGGCGAGATAGAGGCGCTCGTCTGCTTTCTTGAGCAGCGCCTTGAATTTCCCGATGCCGTCGTCGGGAAACGATGCGATTCCGAAGTTGGCGGTGATTTTATTCGCCGGCTCTCCGGACGGCAGAAGGAAGACGGCATCATGCATTGCGGTTATGGTGTTCCGGTACACGACCTGCGAAACGACCAAGGCACCGGCGATGATCGCCAGAAGGATGCCGAGCTTGAATCTGAAAGAAGTCATGATGATTTATCCTCCAAATCAGGAATGCGCCATTCCCCCTTTGAATCTATACCTCTTTCCTGTTTTTCCGTCATGTCATATTTCTATATTGGATCCTGGATGTAGCCGCCTCATACAACTGCGGTACTGAATCCTTTGCGCCTCGTTCCGCCTTGGTCGCCGAACCGTTTCAAAGAACTCTCGTTCGAAATAGGCGTAGAATTTGGCCGAAAATGCTGCTAAACTGATTCAGTAGGGAGTTCCTTCTCGGGCTTCAGTTTCTTTTCGCAGAGAAACGTCTGCCTGAGATCGTGCATCCTTCTCAATTATCAATGCCTATTTTTGGACAGGGTGAATTTCTGGAGAAAGGCAGGTGATCTCATGGACTGGGTCCGGGAAAATTGGTTCTTTATTCTTTTTTTCATTTTTTTCGCCTGGATGCATTTGTCCGGCCACGGTTGCGGAGGCCACGGCCATGGAGGACATGGACTCGGAAATGAAGAAAGTTCCGCGGTGCGCCCTGAAAAGGACCGCCCCGAAAAGCAAGAGCGATAAGGAGGTGAAGTCATGCTTAACATCCGGGTCGTCAGTTGGTCGCTGGGGTTGTTGTTTTCGATCTCTTTCGTTTTTTGCGTCGTTTACGGATTGATTGTGCCGCCGCGGCTTCACGGGATGTCCGGATTTCTGGAGGCAGTGCTTCCCGCTTTCAAGTGGATCAGTTTCGGCGGGTTCATCCTCGGCTTGATCGAGAGCTTTCTGTACGGCGCATATATCGGTCTCGTCTATGTTCCGATCTATAATTACCTGAGCAGAAAGTGGCGCCCGATTGAGGAGCAGTAATCGGTCATGTACGGAGAGGATGGGTATGAATAACCAGAGAAGGAGGAAATAAGAAAGATGAAAAGATTATTTTTCGCAGGTTTGGTTCTCATGTTGATGGTGTCCTATTCCTACGCTCAAACCGGCGCGGGGATGGGCGATCAAAAAGGAAAGATGATGGACCACAAAGGCATGATGGGGCAGAATGAGATGATGCCCGGCATGATGGATATGATGCACCAGATGTCGGGAATGATGGGGAACATGGAAACCATGATGCAGAATATGCCCCCCGAGCAGGGAACGAAGATGGCCGACATGATGAAAGCGATGTCCGCACAGATGATGGATATGTCCAAGGCCATGAAAAAAGGGACCATGACGGACAAGGAAATGAAGGCGCTGCATGAAAAGATGAACAAGTTGCAGAAAAAGATGCCGGGAGTGAAACCGTAAGCTGATATCGCACGGCAATGGGCATCAAGTTGCGGTTTTGTTCTGGGTTCGCTATCCCCGGCAATAGGGCCTTCTCCATTTCCAGGGCGCCGAGCGAGGTATGAATCATGAAAACGATCCAATCAGATGCCCTGCATGAGGGCCGCCAGCACAGTCAGAGTCCGCTTTACACCTGCCCCATGCACCCGGAGGTACACCGGTCGCAGCCGGGCGCCTGTCCGAAGTGCGGCATGACCCTGGAACCGGTCATGCCGGTCGCCTCTCCCAAAACCGAATGGACCTGTCCCATACACACCCAGATCGTGCGGGATCGACCGGGCAACTGCCCCATCTGCGGAATGGCCCTGGAACCGAGGACGGCGCAGGCCGGAGAAGAGGAGAATCCCGAATACCTCGACATGCGGCGCCGCTTCCGGGTCGGCGTCGTTCTCTCGATCCCACTCGTTCTCATTGCCATGCGGGATCTCATTCCCGGTCTGAGACTTGAGAATATGATTTCATCCGGCGCGCTCAAATGGGTGGAGCTGTTGCTCGCAACCCCCGTGGCCCTCTGGGGGGGATGGCCGTTTTTTGTCCGGGGGTGGCAATCGGTGGTCAACCGGAGCCCCAACATGTTTACCTTAATAGGGCTCGGCGTCGGAGTCGCTTACCTTTACAGCCTTGCGGCCGTGTTCTTTCCGGGCCTGTTCCCCTCTTCCCTGGGAGGAACGGAAGGCGGAATCGGCACCTATTTCGAGGCGGCCGCGGTCATCACGACCCTCGTTCTTTTGGGGCAGGTGCTCGAATTGAAAGCGCGCAGCCGTACGGGTGCTGCGATCAAGGCCCTGCTGGGGCTGGCGCCCAAAACGGCAAGAAGGGTGCAGGAGAACGGAAAAGAGGAGGACGTGCCGCTCGACCAGGTTCTTCCCGGCGACGTCCTGCGGGTTCGTCCCGGCGAGAAGGTCCCGGTGGACGGGGTCGTGACGGAGGGGGCGACCGCAGTGGACGAATCGATGGTCACCGGAGAGTCGATCCCGGTCTCCAAACAGCCTGGAGACAGCGTCATCGGGGCCACCGTCAATGGAACGGGAACGGTTCTCATGAAGGCCGAGAAGGTCGGCGCGGACACGCTTCTGGCGCAGATCGTCCATATGGTTTCCGAGGCGCAGCGGAGCCGCGCGCCGATCCAGAAGCTGGCCGACAAAGTCTCGGGCTGGTTTGTCCTGGCCGTGGTTGCTGTTGCCCTTCTGACGTTCGTTGTCTGGTTTGAATGGGGACCCGAACCGCGCCTCGCTTATGGAATCATCAACGCCGTGGCCGTACTCATTATCGCCTGCCCGTGCGCCCTCGGATTGGCAACTCCCATGTCCATCATGGTGGCGACAGGCATGGGTGCCACGGCCGGGGTGCTTTTCAAGAACGCCGAAGCCATCGAGATCATGGAAAATGACGGCCGGGAAACCGAAGATCGCCGAAGTCGCAGCCTTCAATGACCAGAATGAAGAATCCGTACTGCTTTATGGAGCGAGTCTCGAAGTCGGGAGCGAACATCCCCTGGCTTCAGCAATCACCGCGGGGGCAGGAGAGCGGGGTATCTCTTTGGCCCGGGTCGCAAATTTCAGGAGTATGACGGGCAGGGGCGTCACGGGTGAAATAAACGGCCATGCCGTGGCGGTCGGAAACCGGACGTTGATGGAAGATCTCCGAATCGACAGCAGTCCATCGGCCGAAGAAGCGGAACGGATGCGTAAAGAAGGCGAGGGGGTCATGCTGGTCGCTCTGGACGGAAAGGTCATCGGCCTGATCGGCGTTTCGGACCCGATCAAGGGTTCGACTCCCGAAGCGGTCCGGGGGCTTCATGGGGAAGGAATCAGGATTGTCATGGTGACCGGAGACAACAGGACAACTGCCCAAAGCGTTGCGGGCCGTCTCCGGATTGATGAAGTGATCGCCGAGGTTCTCCCCGAAAGAAAAGTGGAAGAAGTCAAAAAACTGCAGCAAAAAGGCAAAATCGTCGCGATGGCCGGGGACGGCATCAACGATGCGCCCGCTCTGGCACAGGCCCACGTCGGGATTGCCATGGGCACCGGAACCGATATCGCCATGCAAAGCGCCGGCGTCACCCTCGTCAAGGGCGACCTGAGGGGCATTGTCAAGGCCAGGCGGCTCAGCAGGCTTACGATGCGCAACATCAAGCAGAATCTCTTCTTCGCGTTCATTTATAACGCGCTCGGGGTGCCGATCGCCGCTGGCGTTTTGTATCCCTTTCTCGGCATCCTGCTGAGCCCGATCATCGCGGCGGCCGCCATGAGTTTCAGCTCCGTCTCTGTGATCGGAAATGCCCTCCGGCTGAGGCGGGTCAGGCTCTGATGCCGGAAAGCGCTTTGGGAGAATGAACCCGTCAAGATAGAGAATAGACCCATTTACAACTGAGAACGGAGGATTGCCATGAAGGCATTATTTTTCAGTATCGTCGCTGTCGGCTTATTGTCGTCCTGTACAGGGGAACACGGTTACGGTCCTATGGGGATGGGAGGTCCGGGCGGCGGCTGGTGGCCCATGATGCATTTTGGATTCGGAGGGATGTTTATGGGGGTCCTCTTTATCGGTCTCATCGGTCTGTTGATCTATCTTCTCGTGCGGTCGTCGAAGGGAAGCGAACGGCCCCTGGAAGCGCCTCTGGATATTTTGAAGAAGCGTTATGCCCGGGGGGAGATCACGAAGGAGGACTTTGACCGGATGAAGAAGGACCTCGCCGAATAAACGGACGGCAGCACAGGAAAGCCAAGATAGGAGCCACGCTATTTGATTTCTCTTGAAGTGGATCACCTGGCACGCTAAGCGGTAGGCAAGGTTCGCGCCGGCCACCGGGATGGCCGTC
The DNA here is from genome assembly GCA_964433455.1 of uncultured Syntrophaceae bacterium. Classification (GTDB taxonomy): domain Bacteria; phylum Desulfobacterota; class Syntrophia; order Syntrophales; family UBA5619; genus UBA5619. The sequence goes on along the minus strand of CAYSSF010000217.1, from coordinate 289 downwards.
ACGCCCCTTGCAGCTTTCCCTTTTCCCCCCTGTCATCCCCCCCCAAGGGGGATTTCCCGCCCGCCACCCCATCAGGCGGTAGGCAGGCGTCGCGCCAGGGCATTCCTCTGCTCCAGCCCTGTCACGCCGCCTGCATTTTCCCTTTCCGCGCTCAGGCAAGGGCGTCGCCGGCCATTTCCGCTGCCCCATGGACCGGCACCGCCCTTGCTTTTCTTCGCGCGGCGTTTAATCCCGCCGACATCCCCGACCGCCACCCCGGAAGAGGCAAGGGACATGCCAGCCCCTGAGG
>CAYSSF010000216.1:0-6825 GCA_964433455.1 uncultured Syntrophaceae bacterium | reverse complement strand
TGGTATCGATGACCTTGTCTGCCATCTGTCTCAACGGAGCGAGTTTTTTCCTTTCCAGTTGTATGCCTTCCATGATTGAACCGAGAGGGGCGAGGGGGTGTGTGCGCCTGGTCTCGCTGAAACGGCGCAGGATCGCATCGTCGGTGGCATCAAAAAAAAGGATCTCGATCCGAAATCCTTTTTCCTTGAGACGGATGAAGATCCGCGGGTACTTTTCCAGGAAGGCCTGCTCCCGCATATCCATGACCATTGCAACCTGCGAGATCTCCTTGGCCGGATCGGACTGGATCTGAAGAAACTTCGAGAGCAGAACCACCGGCATATTGTCGACGCAGAAAAAGCCGATATCTTCCAGCGCCCGCAGGGCGGTACTCTTACCCGAACCCGAAAGTCCCGTGATGATGACGACACGAAGCTGCTTCATCCTGATCCCCCTTCGACCGGAAAAGGCCCGCCGTCTCCGGGTGGCCGGTGCATCCGGCCCGAACGGTTGCCCTTACGCTGTTGCGGCCCTGCCCATAACGCCCGATGATCTCATCAAAAGAGGGCGAACGCAACCCTTCACCTGTTCGGCCACTCGCCGGGGATCGATGTCTGCTTCAAGATCCCGGCAGGGAAGCGATACGCCAACCATCTTTTGCAATGACTCTCCTTTTTCTGCCGCATTTCTCCCGGACCTGCGGACAAGCCGGATGAGCATCTCCACACGGGTTTCCGAGAGTCGGCCATCCCTTCCGAACAGATCGGCCACCCGGATAAACCCCTTCCCCCGAACGGCAATCCATCCCCCGGTTCGCCAATGGCCCCTTCCATAAACCGCATCTCCCCTCCCTTCAAGAACGACGGCATCATCCGCCACCCAGCGACTGCCGTTGGCCATAAGGGCAAGACCGCAGGCGGTTTTGCCGACGCCGCTTTCACCAAGCAGCAGAACGCCGAAACCCCAAACCTGAATAAGCACCGCGTGGACCATGACTTGACGATCTCCCTTCTCCCGAAGCAGGCCGATCAAACGGCTGTGGAGCAACGCGTCGTCATACGAGGATGAAAAGATGGCAGTCTCCGTCCGTTCCGAATATTTCCGAAGAAAAACGGGTATTCTTTGCGCTGTCAGGGCCAAGCAGGAGATGTTCCGGAAGGGTGATGGCGCAACAGATCCATCCCATCCGTTTTCATTCGTCGCATACAACCAGGTCGGTGGAAGGATGAACATGGTGTGCGGCAAGGGCGTCACGTCGCGTCCCGGTTCGCTGCCGGCATACCGGAACAGATGACGGACAGACGCACAGGCGCCGGGAGGTTCGATCATTTCCGTAATCCCGAGCCGCTCCTTGTGTGTCAGGATTTCCCTTACCGTTACGGGTCTCATGGGCCCCCCGGGTTTCAGATCAAGTCTCGTCGTCTTTTTCGGCGATAATCCGGAAAAGGTCCTCCTCCCTTTTCGCTTCCAGAAGGTTCTTTCGGAAGATCGCATCCTTCAGCATTCGAGAGATCTTCGCCAGCGCCTTGAGATGCTGGCCCGCCGAATTCTCGGGCGCCATCAACAAAAAGAAAAGATGCACGGGTTTCCCGTCCATCGCATCGAAGGCGATCCCCTCCCGACTCCTGCCGAAAGAGACCACCATCTCTGCAAGTTCGGGAAGCTTACCGTGGGGAATGGCGATACCATCACCGATGCCGGTACTCCCCAACCTTTCTCGATCGAGAAGGACATGGAGCATCGCCTCGGAATCAACGTTCATCTTTGCCTGTGAAAAAACTCCCACCAGTTCCGCAAGCGCATCACGCTTGTTTTCTGCCTTCAACTGCTCAAGAACGAACTCGCGCCTGAGCAACTCAGTAATTTTCATTCCTTATCCTTAATAATTAACGGCTGACTTCCATCAGCCCAAATTTTCCATCCTCACGCCGATAAATGACGTTGACGTTTTCTGTGGACGAGTCGCGATAGATCACAAACCTGTTTTTTGTCGTTTCCATTTCCAGGACGGCGTCGTCAATCGACATCGGCATCAACACCACTTTACGTGTTTCGACCACCTTGGCATCCGGTGATTCGTCCCCTTCTTCGGCAGCAGATTCTCCGTCAAATTCTCCGTCCCGTGGAGGAGTAGTCTTAAATACGCGCACCTTTTCCTTCCGTTTTTTGAGCTGCCGCTCAATCTTTTCGATGGCATTGTCGATGGCCAGACGCATATCCTTCCCTTCTTCCCTGCCATTGAGGGTCAACCCGCTTGCCATCAGATTGATATCCGCCGTGCTCCGGAATTTTTCAACCGACAGGATAACACGGGCATCCACCGGATTATCGATATATTTTTCCAGTTTTTTCAATCTTTCTTCCACATATTCCTTCTGCCAGTTCTCCCCTTCGGTATTCCTGAATGTCACAGAAATTTTCATGTTCGATTCCTCCCGTTTCTGATTTCAACCGTGGGGACATGATGCCGCATCGTGTCCCCCTGAATGATGCTACACCGCGTCTCCGGGGCCGGAGCGACAAAGTCGCGGACTATACGGATATCTCTTCGCCTTGTCAACGCTTTTTAAAAATATTTCTTTCGCATGGAAGAGGGTAAAATACCCATCATCTCCCTGTATTTCGCAACCGTCCGCCGGGCGATGGTGATCCCCGCATCCGAAAGATGCGAGACAATGATCTGATCGCTGATCGGTTTGCGCGGATCCTCCCTGCTGATGATCTTACGGATATCGTCTTGTACACTTTTGGATGAAACATCATCGCTCCCCGGCTTGTGAATGCCGCTGCCGAAGAAGTATTTCAGCTCGAAGAGGCCCCGCGGCGTGTGCATGTATTTATTCGTCACAACCCTGCTGATCGTGGATTCATGCATCTCCACGTCATCGGCGATTTCCCGCAGGATCAATGGTTTCATGGCGCTGATCCCCCGGTCAAAAAAATCACGCTGAAACCGCACAATGCTCTCGGTTACCCGGTAGATCGTCTTCTGCCGCTGCTGAATGCTCTTGATCAGCCAGGTTGCCGACTGGATCCGTTCCTTGATATATTTTTTCCCGGTTTCCTGCTTCACACCGGCGTTCATTCCACCCATGATCTCCTTGTAGAAATTACTGATCCGGAGTCGTGGAAGCCCTTCATCGTTCAGTACGATCTTATAATCATCACCGCTCTTGAAGACATAGACATCGGGAACGATGGCCTGGATGCGTTCCTCATTGTAGATGCTCCCCGGGTGGGGGTCCATATTGATGATGATCAATACAGCCGCAAGGACGTCATCGAGGGAGACTTTCAATTTCCTGGCAATCTGGGCATAATTCTTCACTTCAAGATCTTTCAGATGGCCAAGAATAATCCTCTCCACAAGGGACCGCGCATCCCCCGTCATCTTCGCCTGAATAAGCAGGCACTCCCGAAGGTCGCGGGCGGCAATCCCGACTGGATCGAATTCCTGAATTTTTTTCAGTACTTCTTCGATAAAAGCGGTCGACACCTTCTCCTGGGCGGCCATCTCATCCAGCGTGGCAACCAGATATCCGTTTTGATCCAGATTACCGATGATCTGCTCGCCAATTCGGTGCTCCTCCGCGGTAAAACGGGAAAGAAGGAGTTGCCACATCAGATGATCCGTAAGCGAGGTTTTCACAACCAGGAGATTGTCCCAGGAAGGCGCAGGCCCCTCTTGCCGATCATAGGTGACCCCCATCGGACCATAGTCTTCCAGATAACCCTCCCAGTCAAACTCCTCCCGGCCATCACCCTCGCCCGTCAGCTCTTCTGTCCGCTCGACCGGCGTACTCTCTTCCCGATCGCCTTCCTCGGTTTGTTCAGGTTCGATCTTTTTTTCCGCTTCGGGGACCTCTTCGGAGACGACCTCTTCCAGCAATGGATTTTCTTCCATCTCCTGATTGACCATGTCGACCAGATCCAATCGGGACATCTGCAGAAGCTTGATTGCCTGCTGAAGCTGCGGCGTCATGATCAATTGCTGGGTCAATTTCAGATTCTGTCTTAGTTCAAATGCCATGTTTCGACTGTTCTGCCTTCCATTATCGATCAGAATTTAAAATCGTCACCGAAATAGATCCTCCTCGCGATCTCGGAGCGTGAAATACATTCCGGTGTTCCTTCTACGAGGACCTTCCCCTCGTTGACGATATAAGCCCGGTCGCAGACGGAAAGGGTCTCCCGGACGTTGTGGTCGGAGATGATGACCCCGATCCCCATCGTCCGCAGACTGCCGATGATCTTTCCGATATCCGCCACCGCCAGCGGGTCGATCCCTGCAAAAGGCTCATCCAGAAGAATGTATTTCGGAGAGGTTACGAGCGCCCGGGTGATCTCCACCCGCCTCCGCTCCCCTCCCGACAGAGAATAGGCCCTGTTGCCCGCGATTTGGGTCAGATCCAGCTTCGCCAACAGGCGATGGAGACGCTCCTCTCTCTCTTCCGGCGCCATCGGAAGCGTTTCAAGTATGGCCAGGATATTCTCCCGCACCGTCAGTTTCCGGAAGATGGAGGGCTCCTGCGGCAGGTAATTCAGCCCCTTTCTCGCCCGCATGTACATCGGACTGCGGCTCAGATCCTCACCGTCGAGGAAGATCGCCCCGCCATCCGGTTTGATCAGCCCGACGATCATGTAGAAGGTTGTCGTCTTACCGGCGCCGTTCGGTCCCAGGAGGCCGACCACCTCGCCGGGATGAATCTCAAGGTCGATCCGGTCGACCACCCGCCGCCTGTTGTAGGTCTTGACCAGGCCTGTCGCCGTCAGTTTACCCATGAAAAGATCCCATAATACCGGATGGAATAGGTCACCGTTTTTTCGTCTCCCCGGGATAGATGGTGGCCTTAACGCGCTGACTCTCGGCACCTTCGACCACGCCTCTGTTTTCGTTCAGGAATACGATGATCCTGTCCCCCTGGATGATGTTGTCGCCCTCGCGCAGGACGGCGTTTCCCGTCATTGTGATCTTCTGGGCATCCTGTTCGAAGAGGGCCTCATCCCCGGTCACGAGCCGCTCGCCCTCCGTGATCGTAACATGCCCCTTGGCCTCCATCCTTTCCAGATTCCCCGTTCCTTCGCCCCCTCCGCTCACGGTCGACCCGCCGGCCTTCATTTGATCATCCCTGTAATAAAACGTCAACCGGTCGGCACGGATCGTCCGCGCACCTTGCGTAGCCAACGTATTGCCTGAAAAAACGACCATCCTCTTTTCATTGTAGGCATCCAGACGGTCGGAGACGATCTGAATCGGTTGATTCTTTTCAACCCCGGACTTCTCCCTTGCCTCGCACCGGACCTCATCCGGCAAATAGAGGACCGTCATCAGCATGGCGATACAAAGGAGGATTCGGAAGTAACCATTTACCATCTTATTTTGCCTCTTCTTTCAACCCGGAACTTGCCCGAATCTGCGAAAGCAGCGTGATCTTTTTCCCGTCCAGATAAAAAATCATCCCCACGCCGCTGATCCGGAAATTCGCGTTTTCCATTACAACAGGCCGGTCCGTTTCGATCTGTCGGGCGGCATTCCGGTATCGGAGACGGTCTGTCGCAAAGCGATCTCCGTTTCCCGAAACGATGCCGACATTCCCGTCGATTTCCATATCCCGAGACTCGGTATGGAGTCGCCCATAATCGCCATTCATCGAAAACGTCTGACCGTCCTTCATCACAACCCGGACCATCAGCTTCTCAAAGAGGGCCAGATTCTCCTTCTTCAGATAACGCGCCGTGTCCGCGGTGATCTCCCATTTCATGCCGGCGTCCCCGACCTCCGTATAATGGACATTTTTGATCTGCAGGTCAACCTTGTCCGCCATGATCTTCAGCAGCGCCTTCTCCGGCGCCACTGGGAGGCCGATCACGAAAATCACGGCCATGGAGAGGATCACCACCGAAATCAAGACGATGAGCACCGTTTTCGTTCTTCTCTTCATCATCTCCGGGGGCGCATGACACCGTAGCCTGTCCCCCTTGACCACCCGTACCTTTCCGAAACCCTACCATCCACGCCCACGGATGTAAAGACCAAACCTCGCTCTCGGAGGGGGAGACGATGCCACAGCGTTTCCCCAATCTTATGTAAATTCATATCTCACAGCCACTTCCAACCATCGATTCTGCGCCTTGAGGATCAGTTCGCAAACCTCCCGAACAGCCCCGCGGCCTCCCGGATGATGCGTTACATAATCGGCGATCTGCCGCGCCTCCGATACCGCGTCGGCAACGGCCACGGAAAACCCTGCCCGTCTGAGAAGCGGGATATCCACCACATCATCCCCGATACAAGAGGTCTCCTCTGGGGTAATTTGCCTCCGGCTCAGAATCCCGTCAAAGGCCTCGACCTTGTTCCGAATCCCCTGATAAACCTCGATAATCCCCAAATCGGCGGCGCGGTGCTCGACCACGCGAGATCGCCTTCCGGTCAGAAGCACCACGTCGATTCCGTATCTCATCAGAATTTTCAGGCCATGGCCGTCTCTCACGTCAAACTGCTTGCTCTCCAACCCCGCATCGTCGATGATGATCCTGCCGTCGGTCAAAACTCCGTCCACATCCAGGATCAGGAGCTTCACCCCGCGGATCTTGTTCAAAAGTTTCTCTTCGATCACCTCTTCAACCATGTTGCCTCTCATTTCTATGGATTCAGTTCTGTTTTATATGCACCGCAGCATCGATCTTCAGGAGCGTCGCGAGAAGCTCCGGCAGGCTATCCATAGCGAGGGAATTCGGTCCGTCGCAGAGTGCTCGGTCAGGGTCTGGATGAACTTCAAGAAACAGTCCGTCGATCCCGGCTGCCATCGCCGCGTTGAGACTGTCGACCGATCCGGGCATCGGAA
>CAYSSF010000215.1:4913-6880 GCA_964433455.1 uncultured Syntrophaceae bacterium | reverse complement strand
GCCTCGATCCGCAGCCGGTTTCCGGCCTGCCGCAGATCGCGGCACAGGGACAGGGGGGGATGTTAGATGTAGTCCTGCACCCGGCCTTAGGTCTCCATCGTTTACGGGATGCCCTGCGCCATCTACCACCAGCTCCCTGCCGCCTACTATCTTGCCGCCCGCTTCCGTGACGATTTCGAATCCGCCGTGCTCCACGCGGTCAACGGCGGGGGTAAAAACCAGGCGCGGGCCGCCCTCGCCGGCGCGCTGGTCGGCGCCCAGACGGGGCTGTCCCGCATCCCGAAGCGCTTCCTCAACGGACTGGAAGATGCCGGCAAGCTTCTGGACCTGGCCGCCGGTCTCGCCGCACAGGTACAAGCCGGAAACGCTGTCCGGAGGCAATGACGGTTAGCGGTTATTGAGGTCTAAAAGTATCTAGTTCTGTCTCAGATCCGCCACCCTCTGCAGGATATAGATCAGCCCCGCCGGGCCGATCTTTGCATCCTCGTTGACGTTGGCGTCGGGGCTCACGTGAACCGTCGGATTCATCCCCACGAGGACCTGCATCGACAGGATGGCATCCGTGAGGTTCACCTGACCATCGCTGTTGAGATCCCCCTTGGCAAATTCGATAAATCTCCTGAAATTCGTTCCATCCAGGCCGGCAAAGTAAATTTCGCCGTCCATGCCAAAGCCGACCCTGGCCTCCATCATCGATGGGGCATCGGCCCTGACGGCGATCAGCGCCCCGGTTTGGCCGTTGTAGAGCTCATGATGGGTCAAACTTAATAAATTTCCGGACTTCGTAAAACCGCAGACATTTTCGTCTTTCCCTCCCAAGGCCGAGCCGGTCAAATCCGTTTCCGCCCCGCCGGGAATGTCGATCACCGCATAATGCGGGGTTTTTCCCTGATACACCCCCTCCATGACATTAAAGGTATGATAGTAATAAAAAATCTTGCTGGAATCCGCATTCCAGAAGAGCATATTCCACTCCCCCAGGTATTCCGTTTTGATGACGGTCCTGCCCGAGCCGTCTGCGTTCATCAGCACCAACCGTGCGAGGTTCATCGTGTCATAATTGAAATAATCGGGCGGATGCGTTTCTTCGACGGCAATCATTTTTTGACGGTCGGGGGACAACCAAAAAACATTGAAGCGGTAAGGCGATACGGGGGTTGCGATCGTCGTAATATTCGTCCCGTCAGGATTCATCTTTTTGATAAGTCCATCGCCGCCATTGTCGATAAACAGGATCTTCCCATTGCTGTCAAAAGCCGCGGAATCCTCTTCGACCGTGGGTGTCGCCAGACAGTTCGTGGTTTTTGAAGCAATGTCGTAGAGACACATTTTGTATGTCTTGCTGCCGTTGTTCGGGTCTTCGCTGAAGAGTTCCGTGTATACCAGCATGGTCTGACCGCTATTCAGACTTGCTATCATGGCGTCATTGTTCTGCTTTACCGTATCCATGGTCTGCAAGACCTTGTTATAGAGATATAAATTCATTCCCGAATCGGTAAAAGTCATCATCGGGATCTTCTCGACAGCCATGCCGGCGTTGCAAACAGCCGCTGTTCCCCCATTGAATCCTTCGCACATCCAGGCCCATGGCCCACTGCCGGTAACCACAGTCGGGGTCCCGACACTACAGAGATTGGTGGCAGGCGCAGACGTAAAGGCCTGACCGCTGGATGTTCCGCAGACCCCATCGGTGGTTGTAACAATATCGTGCTCCCAGAAGTCTGGGTAAGGGGAATATGAACCATCGATACCGTATCCCGTTCCGATGTAGCCCTTGCTCCCCACCGAGAGGCCGACGGCGTTGGCTCGCGCTGTCCCCCCGAAATCGGCCTTCTGAGCCCAGGTATTGGCAACAGGATCGTACTCCCAGATCTCTTTTTTAAATGATGAACCGTCGTATCCCGTCCCGATGTAGCCTCTGCCTCCGATGGAAAAGCCGACGGCACTGTGCAGCACATCTCCTCCGA
>CAYSSF010000215.1:0-4813 GCA_964433455.1 uncultured Syntrophaceae bacterium | reverse complement strand
AATCGGCCTTCTTTGTCCAGATATCGACGGCAGGATCGTACTCCCAGAAGTCTTTTATCCCTGATACACCATCCTCCGATCCTGTCCCGATGTAGCCTTTGTTCCCGATGGAAAAGCCGGCGGCAATATAACGTGCGCTCCCTCCGAAATCGGCCTTCTTTGTCCAGATATCGACGGCAGGATCGTACTCCCAGAAGTCTTTCTTGAATGATCCATCGTATCCCGTCCCGATGTAGCCCTTGCTCCCGATGGAAAAGCCGACGGCATTCGATCGCGCGGTTCCTCCGAAATCGGCCTTCCGTGTCCAGGTATTGGCAACAGGATCGTACTCCCAGAACTCTTTTGTAGCCACGGAATCATCGCTTCCCGTCCCGATGTAGCCCTTGCCCCCGATGGAGAAACCGACGGCGTCAAATCGCACCATTCCCCCGACATCCGCCTTCTGTGTCCAGGTATTGGCAACAGGGTCGTATTCCCAGAAGTCTTTCTTGAATGATCCATCGTAGCCCGTCCCGATATAACCCTTGCTCCCGATGGATAAACCGACGGCGCCATACCGCGCGGTCCCACTGAAATCGTCCTTCTGTGTCCAGGTATCAATCCCCTCGTATGAGGTCACGACCCATGTGTAGGTGGTGGCCGATCCCGACTGCCAGTTGCCGGCGGCATCTTTTCCGATGATGGAGATCGTGTGCGAACCTCCTGCCAGCGAAGAAAGGGTGATGGGCGTCGCAGGGTCTGTTTCGTCCGAATATGGACCATCATCGAGCTTGTATCGATAGGCAACAACATCCGTCCCCGACACCGTCAGAGTCGCTGTGGTGGAAGGGGTAGGAGATGAGGGAAAGCCTGATGCCGAGACAACAGGAGGGGTGGCGTCAGTGAACGTCGCCGTGCAGCTCTTTGCCGCATTCATGGTGACCTGACCGTCTGAACAGTCGGTGTCGCCGCTCCACCCCGCAAATGTCGAACCTGCGTCAGGGGCGGCCGTGAGGGCCACGACCGTTCCCTGGGGGTAGCCCTTGCTGCAGTTGGCATCACAGTGATAAAGATTTGGAGAAGACTTTGAGTCGGATGCGGTTGTGCCGCTCGTTTCATCCAGCTTCCAGTCAGCAACCATATTGGTTACAGACCCATAGCTGTTGTCATAGATCTGGGCCATTTCCGAAGCGGACAGGGCGCGGCTGTAAATCTGAACCTCGTCCATCAGGCCGGAATAGGACCCCTGACTGGTATATCCGGTATGATACCCGCTTCTTGAAATCCAGACCGGATCGGAATTCGTCAATGTCGGGCCGCTCTCCTGAGAGCTGCTGCCCGCGGCGACGCCGTTGATATAAAACGTCACGGTGGCCGTGATTCCGGAATAGGATCGCGTCATCGCGACGTGTTGCCAGGCGCCCGTTGTAATTGTCCCCGTGGATGAAGCCCCGGGCCACGGAATGTTCGTTCCCCAGGCGCCGTAACGCAACGTTCCGCCGCAGCCGATCATGAATTCATAAGGCACCTGTATATTGGAACTTCTTTTGGATACGAGCGCATATGCAGGATCGGGTCCGCTGCAGGAAACGGAATTGGGCTTCACCCACATGCCGATCGTCAGGTCGCCGGTAATATTGAAGACGTCGTCATGGGGGACGGAGACGTATTGGCCGTTGGACAAGCTCAGACCATTGTTGTACTTTCCCGCCGTCCAGGTTGGCCCGTTGATCAATGTTCCGTCATGGGGCGTTCCCGTGATCTCGGCGGAGGAAAATGTGACCGCGCCCGTGCCGGTTCCGGCCTTGTTTGCAGTAAGCAGGTGAGTGTCGTTGCTCGTACCCGGCGCGAAGGTTGCCGTGCAGCTCTTTGCCGCATTCATGGTGACCCGACCATCCGAACAGTCAGCGTCGCCGCTCCACCCTGCAAATGTCGAACCTGCGGCAGGGGCGGCCGTTAGGAGCACTGCCGTTCCCTGGGGGTAGCCCTTGCTGCAGTCCGCAGCGCAGTGGAAAAGATTCGGGTCGGACGTTGAGTCGAGCGCGGTTGTCCCGCTCGTTTCATCCAGTTTCCAATCACCTGTAATATTCGCTAAAGACGAATAGCTGTTATTATAAATTTGCGCCATTTCTGAAGCGGACAGGGCGCGATTGTACATCTGAACCTCGTCCATCAGGCCGGAATAGGACCCCTCATTGGTATATCCGGTAAAATACCCGCTTCTCGAAATCCAAACCGGATCGGAATTGGCCAGTGTCGGACCGCTCTCTTGAGAGCTGCTGCCCGCGGCGACGCCGTTGATATAAAACGTCACGGTGGCCGTGATTCCGGAATAGGATCGCGTCATCGCGACGTGTTGCCAGGCGCCCGTTGTAATTGTCCCCGTGGATGAAGCCCCGGGCCACGGAATGTTCGTTCCCCAGGCGCCGTAACGCAACGTTCCGCCGCAGCCGATCATGAATTCATAAGGCACCTGTATATTGGAACTTCTTTTGGATACAAGGGCATATGCAGGATCGGGTCCGCTGCAGGAAATGGAATTGGGCTTCACCCACATGCCGATCGTCAAGTCGCCGGTAATATTGAAAACGTCGTCATGGGGGATGGAGACGTATTGGCCATTGGACAAGCTCAGGCCATTGTTGAACTTGCCCGCCGTCCAGGTCGGCCCGTTGATCAATGTTCCGGTGTGGGACGTTCCCGTGATCTCGGCGGAGGAAAATGTGACCGTGCCCGTGCCGGTTCCGGCCTTGTTTGCCGTAAGCAGATAGGTTCCCGGTGTAAATGCAGCGATTACGGTACAGTCTGCGGTCACGGCATGGGTCGTATAGGTGCTGCCGTTTAAACTCCCGCCGCATGTGCCGCCCACCGAAGCCGTATAGCCTGGGTCTGCCGTTACCGTGAACTGCGTGGCCGTGTTGTGGTTCACGGTCTGCGGATTGCCCGGGCTGATCGTTCCGCCCGTTCCGGCCGATGGCGTCACCGTCAGGTTCTGTCTGTCGGCGATACAAGCCGCTGCAGTTCCCCCGTCAGACCCGGCACAGCCCCATGTCCATGGGCCGCTGCCGCTTACGGTGGTCGGGGTCCCGGCGCTGCAGAGATTTTCGGTGGGCGCAGCCGTGAATGTCTGACCGTTGGCTGTTCCGCACAGACCGGACACGGGCGTTTCGCCGAGACGGGCTGCCGTGCATTCGGCTGTGGCGCCCCCGTCTGTCCCAGTGCAACTCCATGTCCACGGCCCGCTGCCGCTCACCTCATTCGGAGTCCCTGCACTACAGAGATATTCGGCAGGCGCGGCGGTAAATGATCCGCCGTTGGGTGTCCCGCAGATGCCGTTCACGGGATCGGCTGTAAACGACGCGGATATCGTACAATTCGCGGTCACCGGGTTCGTTGTATAAATCGCGCCGCTCAGTGATCCGCCGCATGTGCCGCCCACGGAAGCCGTATAGCCTGAGTTTGCCGTTACCGCGAACTGCGCTGTGGCATTGTGGCTCACGATCTGCGGGGTGTCCGGGCTGACCGTCCCGCCCGCTCCGGCGGATGACGTCACCGTCCAGGTCCGGATGTCAGCCGTGCAGTCGGCCGTTGCTCCCCCATTGGACCCCGCACAACTCCATGTCCACGGGCCTGCGCCGGTTATCGCTGACGCCGTTCCCGCATCGCAAAGGTTCGCGCCGGGCGCCGCCGTGAGGGTCTGCCCGTTGGATGCACCGCAGATCCCGGATAGGGGGAGCGCCGTTGCGGCATAGGTCATGTATCTGGTCACAACCGAGGTGTTGCCGGCGGTATCGGTGGCCGTCACCGTGATCTCATATGTTTTTTCCGAGGTGAAGGGGATTCGCTGTTCGTATCTGCCGTTGCTGACCGATGGACTGTACGTTTCATCGTCCACGCGGATAGCGATCGTCACACCCGACAGATCCGTGACCTCTCCCTTTACCGTAATGAATGGTTGATCCGTAATCCCGTCCTTTACCGGGTCCGTCACCGAGAGGGCGGGGTTCTGGCTGTCGAAATGGATGATTCTTGAAACCGTCGATGTATTCCCGGCGTTGTCATTGGCCACCGCCGTGATGATGTTGGGCCCGGGGTGGAGCGAAACCGTGATCGCATACATGTCCCAGATGCCGACAATGACGGGTGAACCGGCAACCGTCAGATCGTGGATACCGTTGAAGTCCCTTGCGATTCCGTTGACGTTCAGCGTGGGGTTGTTGGTGAAACTGCCGTCGGCGAGGTTGGAGAAGGTCAGAACCGGGGGGGTCCGATCGAGGGTGACATAGGCCGATGCGGAGCTGGTTCCGCCCTGTTGCCCCTGACAGTATTGGGTGCAATAGGTAGGGGAATAACTGTCGCATCTGTTCCACCAGTTATAATGAGAGCAATAAGAGCCGCACTGGTATTGCCCGCACTCGTAGGTAAAGTAGTACCAGTAAGAGTAGGTGACGGTCACCATCTTTGGCCCATCCCCCGGAGAGAGGGTCCAGGGCATCGTGGCCGCCGGTGAGGTGAACGTGACGGCGGTTCCCCCCTCATTCTGGAACTGGGCCTGGTAGCAATTCGCCGGCAAAGAGAGCGTCAACTCCACGGAGGGAGTGTTCACCTGAGCCACGCCGCCGTTGATCGTGACGGCCTGTGCCGCAGTCCACCAGAACAGTATGATTCCCGCCAGCACTGCGCCAAGTCCGAACCGTTTGATGAAAGGCCCTATGCTTGCCCTGTTTACCATTACTCTGCTCCTTTTCGGTACGCCCGCTCTCGGTGAGACAAATATTGATAATTGATAAGATATTGCTTTTGGCGGAAGAAGAATAAGCAGCAATGGACTTGT
>CAYSSF010000214.1:0-6881 GCA_964433455.1 uncultured Syntrophaceae bacterium | reverse complement strand
GTGGGGGATTTTGAAGTGGCCACAGATGGGGGATTTTGGGTGGCCGCCCGGGGTTATCCCCTGTATAACAATACGTGACTCTTTATCAATGAGAATCCCCATTTAATTCACTCCTTTAGCTATTTCATTCATTCGGGCTACCATCCTAGCACACGCCTCACTTAACGTAATATCATCGCCATAATACTCGACTCCGGCTTCCATAAATATTTCCCTGGCCACGGTGTCATTAACACCGGCCTCTCGAACTACTACCGGGAAGATAGCCGGATTGATATTCAATTCTTTCAAAGCTTTTGTAATACCCCGAGCGAGTACATCCACCTGAGTGTTATTTGTAATATTGTGAGCTACAAACAGCCCCTTTACGCCTGGTTTGGACAAGATACCTTTAGTGAGGCCGTACACTTTGGGTTCGGGAGGATTGCCACCCACCTCTGAATAGTTGGCCGGCTGGCATCCTTTATCAACCAGACTATCAAAGCACACCAAGCTACCGCCACCGCCGCCGCACATAAAACCTATGTCTCCGCCCGGGAATTCCGTGTAGCGGGCTGTTCCTCTATACGGGTCTGCTTCATTCACATCCACCATCTTCTTTTCCAACTCCGTAAGCGGACGCCAGACTCGTTCGCTACCCAACTGGACCATATCGGCAAGCTCCGGTTGTCGGTAAATAGCATTGTCATCAACGCTCATCACCGCCGCCGCCGCAACCAAGTTGCCTTTTTTATCTACTACTATTGGGTTAATTTCTAAAAGGTAAGCGTCATAATGGTTAAAGGTATCGTAAATCTTGCTCAATATCCCTCCAGCGGCTACCAAAAGCTTCCCCTTAACCCCTAAAGAAGCCCATATCTCTCTGGCCTGGTAACTGGCAAGGCCATTCACCGGATCTACCTCGTAAATAACCATCTCATTGGGATAAGAACGACTTAATTCCTCAACATCCACCCCGCCCCTGGTACTGGCAATAATCACCGGTAACTTTTTATTTTTATTGTAAGTAATGGAAAGGTACCATTCTTGGTCAATGTCAATCTTTTCTTCCACCAAGACCTTTTCCACAGGGAAATTGCGGACTGTCAAGGAAAGCAATTCTTCGGTTCTTGCCGCTGTTTCGTCCGGAGTATCAGCAAATTTGATTGCCCCCGCCTTCCCTCTCTTGCCTACAGGAACTAGTGCCTTGATTACCACTGCCTTACCCAAGCGGCGTGCAGCTTCTCTCGCTTCTTCTGGATTATTGGCCACCTCGCTTGCCGGCACCGCAACCCCCATTCTCCCTAGCAACTGCTTGCTGTAATTCTCAAGTAATTTTCCCAATACCTGACCTCCTTGCTTGATTAAATTGACTTAACTCTTACTTCCTTTATTCTTTTTTATAATGTCAGTACAATCCATGCCATACTTCAACCGTTATAGTTGTTCATTTTCGTAATGGCCTACATCACTCCTGATTGATTTTTAGCGTTTTTTATGAAGTTTTCTGCATCCAATACTTTCTGCGCCCAAGCCGCAACGGGATAATCAATAAATTTTCCTTCTATCTGCACGGCCGCGATACCTTGGCTTTCAGCCTCTTTAAAAGCCTTAATCACTTTTCGCGCATATTCAATTTCTTTTTCCGTAGGTGAGAATATCTCATTGGCAATTTCTATCTGGCTAGGATGAATAACCAGCTTGCCTTGGAAACCTAGCTGACGGGCCAATATACTCTCTGCCCTCATTCCATCCACATTACGTATTTCAGGATACACAGTATCTATAGGAGCCCCGCATTTTGCGGCCCGACTAACCACAACCAAATGGGCACGAGCATAGAATATTTCCTGACCCTCGGCGCTCATACTTGTACCAATATCCAAAGTGTAATCTATAGACCCAAATGCCAGGCATCTTACACGCGTACAGGCAGAAGCTATTTCATATGCATTAAGTACTCCCTTGGCTGTTTCAATCAGAGGTATTAGACCGACCCTTCCAAGAGATAATTTGTACTCATTTTCCAACTGGCTTAGGAGCCAGTCTACCCGCAATATTTCTTCCTTCGATTCGGCCTTCGGTAGAATGATACCGGCTGGATTGCCCTTCATCACAACCATTAAATCGTTCAAAACAAATGGCGTATATATGCCATTTATTCGTACATAAATGGCCTTATTTGAGGCACGAGTTAATATGTCCAATGCGATACTTCTAGCGTTGGACTTTTCGGATATAGCTACAGCATCTTCCAAATCAAGTATTATACAATCGGCATTAAGCGATAACGCCTTTTCCGCTTTGCGCAAATCACTTGACGGAACAAAAAGTGCACTACGGTAGGGTTTCACACTTTTCCCCTTTTATGTATTTTAAAATCTCACTTCAATTGAATGTAATTACTTTTGTGTGGAATATTTTAGCAAGGAATGTGCCAGATTAGCCGGCAATGTATTTATTACTTCATTCCATTAAATTCATTCTAGTTTTACTGGATAAATTAGGCGATCATTATGAAATCCTCCCGCAGAATACCCCGTCCTGTGGACGGGGATGAATGCGGAGCGGGGGTAAGGGGGATGCAATTCCCCTCATCCAGTTTTTTGAGATGCCCCGCCCTGTGGGCGGGGTAATTCACTTGAATTTTATTGAAGAATTTTTGATAAGCTTTAAAATTAGCCGAATGGTCTTGTTAGAATTAGCTAAATGATTCCGGTAAAAAACCGGCTGTTTGTCTTTGGGACTTATCAGTGATGCTATAATGCATCAATATTTGATGCACCTGCGCATCGAGCGGTCAAATTCTCTCATCACATAAGGAAGGCACCTCCTTGAGGTTCTGGAAGAGAAGCAATTTACACGACAACATATCGTGACCAAAGGCGGTATAGAAAAGGCCAGCTTTTTCAAAGGCAGCATTAACTTTCGTACGGCATGTCATCATATGCAAATCCCTAACCGGACCATACTGACGCAAAAATACTTTTCTTTTACTGGCATGATATTTGCTAAAGCATATCATTAAATATTTCCAGCCTTTATCAATAAAGGCAACCGGATAGCTATAGCTGCCAGAAGCAGAGGTATAAGCAATATATGTCTAATTATAAAATCTGTAATTGAGACATTAAAGGCTTTAGGGGCTGACCCGTTTATCGTACCCGCTATAAGTAGACATGGTGGGGCCACGGCTGAAGGTCAGTTACTAATGCTTACAGAAATTGGAATTACGGAAAATAAACACCTAAATAAAAAGGAAAGGAAGTGAATTTAGGCAGGTAAACAAAAACATGACTTTACTGTCTTCCAAAACCACTGACATTGTCAGTGGTGGGGTGTGGGGGCAAGGCCCACTCCTTTAGCGAGCCAACATAGTTGGCGAGTTTCGACAGAGAACCTTCCGCTTAAAGCCACCGACAAGGTCGGTGGTAGTTTACTTAAATCAAATTATTTAAGGATAACGAATGAGACGACATAGGAGGAATATTTATGAGTAAATTTAAAGTTGCGGCCGTACAAGCGCCTTCGGTATTTATGGATTTGGAAGCCACTGTTAAAAAGACAATAAATATCATTGAAGAAGCTGCAAAAAATCGTGCTTCCCTTGCAGCTTTTCCAGAATCGTATATACCTGGCTATCCTTATTGGGTGTGGTTAGATAGACCGCTTGATACCACTGAATGGTTTAAAATACTTTATAAAAATTCAATGACTATTCCAGGGCCTTGGACAGATATGCTTGCTCAAGCTGCAAAAATAAATAATATTATAGTTGTTGTCGGTGTGAATGAAATCGATCCTTTGTTAACCGGGACTATATATAATACTAATATTATTATTGACAATCATGGTAATCTATTAGGTAAACACAGAAAGCTTGTACCAACTAATGCTGAAAAGTTGGTTTGGGGATATGGAGATGGTAGCACTTACCAGGTGTATCAAACTGATTGCGGAAGGATAGGAACTCTTTTGTGCGGAGAAAACACCAATACACTTGCACGGTTTTCTTTGCTTGCTCAAGGAGAGCAGATTCATGTGGCAAATTTCCCGGCATTTCCATTTACAAATTGGTATGAAGAATCAGAAGCGATACGTATCCGTGTGCAAGCACATGCTTTTGAAGGAAAAATATTTGTAATTGCTTCAACCGGATATATGGATGAACAAACTTTAGAGATGGTAGCTCGCACCCCAGAAAAGAAAAAATTAATGGCAGGGAAAAATTATGCACTATCCGCAATTTATGGTCCTGATGGTAGTTGTATAGGCGGGCCACTAATTGATGAGGAAGGAATTGTCTATGCTGATATAGATTTGGATGACCTCATTATACCCAAAATGATGCAGGATATTACCGGGCACTACAATCAATTCAATGTATTTTCTTTAATTCTAAATAAAGAACCTCACAAACCTTTGATCAAAAAAGGTGAAATTGAACAAAAAGCCATAAAGTTAGATCATGAAGACAAAGAAGAAATAAAGAAAAATCTAATAAATGATTATAGAAAAACAAATTCAAAATAGGTACTTCGAAATTAAGTGCATTTTTAGAGTTATTATTGAATATGCTGAGAAAATGATATTCCATAATACCGTTGACTTTGTTTGACGGTATTTCTCTGTACAATATGCATATTATAATAGATTTTGGGGTTATTACAGAAATAAATGGCTTTCTGTAAAGTTCAAAAATAACGTATTATAGAATGAATGGTGAAGAAAAATGAGAATAGTGGATGTTATTTGCACTGTAGGTCGTACGGGTTTTTTCTTTGATGACCAGCGGGCTATTAAAAATGGAGCAGCTCATGATGGATTCAGCTATGTGGGAGAACCGGTAACAGACGGTTTTAAGTCAATACGGCAGGCCGGTGAATCAATCTCTGTGCTGCTGGTCCTGGAGGATGGACAGATTGCTTGGGGCGATTGTGCTGCTGTACAGTACTCCGGAGCGGGAGGAAGAGATCCCCTTTTCCTGGCCGAGGATTTTATCCCGGTTATTGAAAAACAAATTGCCCCGTTGCTTGAAGGAAGAGAGTTGAATAATTTTCAGGAAATAGCCGAGGAAGTGGATGGGCTGATCATAAACGGGAACAGACTTCATACGGCCCTGCGCTATGGAATTACTCAAGCTCTCCTGGATGCAGTGGCCAAAGCGAAAAAGTTGACTATGGCGGAAGTTATTCGCCAGGAGTACGGGATCAAAGGCGAATGGAAGAAAATCCCCATTTTTACCCAATCCGGAGATGACCGCTATTTAAATGTGGATAAAATGATAATCAAAGGTGCAGATGTTTTACCTCATGCCTTGATTAACAGTGTACCTGAGAAATTAGGGCACCAAGGAGAAATTCTAAAGGAATATGTGGCCTGGTTGCGGGAAAGGATTATAGCCCTGCGGACCAGAGTGGACTATAAACCTGTCCTGCACATAGATGTGTACGGTACCATCGGTATGGCTTTTGCCAATGATACTGGGAAGATGGCCGCTTACCTGGGAGAACTGGAAAAAGTGGCTGCGCCTTTTTCTCTGCGAATCGAAGGACCTATGGATGTGGAGGATAGGATGGGACAGCTGCAAGCATTGAAGGAACTGCGCAAGGAATTAAATCGAAAGAGGATCAAAGTGGAAATTGTGGCCGACGAGTGGTGTAATACCTGGGAAGACATTAAACTCTTCGCCGATGAAGGAGCTGTTGACATGATCCAGATTAAAACTCCGGATCTTGGCGGCGTCAACAATATTATCAAGGCGATTCTTTACTGCAAGGAAAAAGGAGTGGGTGCCTACTGCGGGGGATCCTGCAATGAGACGGATCGTTCCGCTCAGGTCTGCACCAATATTGCGCTGGCTTGCGGAGCCGATCAGTGCCTGGCAAAACCGGGAATGGATGTGGATGTAGGATTCATGATCGTCTATAACGAAATGAATCGGACACTGGCTATAATTAAAGCCAGGGGGAAAATAGATGAAAAACAGGGCTTAGAATTATGACGATAAATCCGACTCATATTTCTCCTTGTGGTCTCTATTGCGGAGTCTGTGCGATTTATATCGCACACCGTGGCAATAATCACAAATTCAAGGAACGGTTAGTGAGTCTTTACCAGGGAAAAGTTCATGGCAAAGGTAAACTTCCCAATAGTGAAAAGCTTTCCATAGAAGATATTAAGTGCCGTGGCTGCCTGTCTGATGAGCTTTTTATGCATTGCCGACAGTGTGCGATCAGGAAATGCACCTAAGGAAAAGAGCTACGCTGGATGTCATCAGTGCGATGAATTTCCTTGCCAATACATTGACAATTTCCCAACGGCCGTTGGCAAAAAGGTTATTTTGCGGGCTATTCCATATCGGCGAGAGGTGGGGACTGTACGGTGGATTCAAGATGAAGAAGACCGCTATGTTTGCCCTGAATGCGGCAATAAAGTTTACCGGGTGATAGAATTCCCCGCGGGGCGCGCGTCTGTCTATAACCCCAGATAGGCCCGTTTCACCTCTTCGTTGTTGAGAAGGCTTTCGGCGGCCCCCTCCAAGGTGATCCGGCCGTTTTCCATGACGTAGCCGCGGTGGGCAATCTGGAGGGCCATATTTGCGTTCTGCTCAACGAGGAGGACCGTCGTACGCCCCTCCTCGTTGATCTTTCGGATGATTTGGAAGATGAGTTGGAAGATCAGCGGGGCGAGACCGAGGGACGGCTCGTCGAGGAGCAGCAGGCGGGGCCTGGCCATCAGGGCGCGGGAGATGGCCAGCATCTGCTGTTCTCCTCCGCTTAACGTCCCCCCCGGCTGGTGCCGTCTATCCTTGAGAATCGGAAAGAGAGTGAAGATATACTCGATATCCCTGAGGATCTCCGCCTTGTCCTTCCGGAGGAACGCCCCCATATCGAGATTCT
>CAYSSF010000213.1:0-6902 GCA_964433455.1 uncultured Syntrophaceae bacterium | reverse complement strand
ACCGTCATCCCGAACTGGAAGAAGAAGCGGCCGACGATCCCCTTCATGAAGGCGACCGGAACGAAGACGGCGACGATCGACATCGTCGTGGCGAACACGGCGAGCCCGATCTCGCTCGTCCCGTTCCGGGCGGCGGTCAGATGGTCCTCCCCGCGCTCCAGGTGGCGGACGATGTTCTCCCGGACGACGATCGCATCGTCGATCAGCAGCCCGATCGCCAGCGACAGGGCCATCATCGTCATCACGTTGATCGACATGCCCAGCGCCTTCATGACGATGAAGGACGCGATCACCGAGATCGGCAGCGTCACCCCGGTGATCACCGTAGAGCGCCAGGAGTTGATGAAGCAAAAGACGATCAGGATCGTCAGGATTCCGCCCAGGATAAGGGTCTGTTGAACGTCGTCGAGGGATTCCCGGATGAACAGGGAGCTGTCGCGGACAACCGAGATCGTCGTGCCGGGCGGAAGTTCGCTCCGCATGCCTTCCGCCGTCCGCTTGACCGTGTCGGCGACCTCGACGATGTTGGCCCCCGCCTGCTTGAGGACGTCCAGCGACACCGCCGGAATCCCATTGACGAGCGCCAGCGAGCGCTGCTCCTCGACCCCGTCCCTGACCTCGGCAACTTCGCCCAGGCGGATCGGACGGCCATTGCGTGCGGTAATCACCATCTCCCTGAACTGTTCGACGCGGTCAGGCTTCCCGGAGATCCGGAGATTGACCTCCGTGCTCCCCCGGTTCAGCCGGCCCAGAGGGGTATTGACGTTTTCCGATCGGAGTCCGGCCACGACGACATCGACACCGAGTCCCAGGGCATTCAGCCGCTCGGGATCGATGATCACGTTGACTTCCCGCTTCGCGGCGCCGACCAGGTCCACCTTGCCGACCCCGGCGATTCCCTCGAAACGTCGTTTGACGCTCTTCTCGACCAGGATGGTCAGATCCCGGGGCGAGAGGATGTCCGACCGGACGGCAAGCGACACAATCGGCATCGCGTTGAAGTCCAGCTTCTGGATGATCGGATCCTCGATCCCCTGGGGGAGAATGCCGCGGATCGCGTTCACCTTGGCGCGCGCCTCCTGGGCCACCTCGTTGATCTTCTCCTCCAGGCGGAATTCGACCACGACGGTGGAAACCCCCTCGCGGGAGAAGGAATAGACATGCTTCACGCCGGAAATCCCGTTCACGGCCTCCTCAACCCTTTTGGAGACCTCGCGTTCCACGCTCTCGGGACTGGCGCCGGGGAATTTTGTCACGATGGAAAGGACGGGAATCTCCACGTTCGGATACATCTCTACGGGAAGCCACCGATACGAAAAAATGCCGAGCGTGATGAGCACCAGGACCATCACGGTCGCGAAGACCGGCCGGCGGATGGAGAGATCGGAGAGGATCATGGCTCAGTTCCCCTGTTTCCGGGCGATGATGAGCCTGTCGCCCTCTTTGACATTGAAGGCGCCCCTGACGACGTAGGTCTCTGAGGCTTTCAGGCCGGCGGTGATCTCCACCGCTCCTCCCGTTGTGGCGCCTGTCCGGACCTCCCGGGACTTCGCCCGGTCTCCTTCAGCGATGAAGAGCTTCGCCTTCCTTCCGACGACGTCCCAACCCGAGAGGGCCTCGCGGGGAACGAGGATGACCCCGCGCTTTCCCGTCACGATCCGTCCCTGAACGAACAGGCCGCCCTTGAGCTCGCCGGCGGCGTTGTCCACCTCCGCAATGACCCGGACCGAGCGGTCGGCTTCGTTGACCGCCGGGTTGATGAACATGACCGTGCCCCGGAAGGTCTTGCCGGCAAAGGCGTCCGTTGTGAATTCCAGAGGCTGTCCCCGATGCAGATTGCCCATCGCGGCCGAAGGCACGGAAACGGTCAGGTTCAGGACGCGGTTGTCCACGATGTGAAAGAGGGGTTGGTTTGCGCCGGCCTCGCCGACGAGATCGCCCACGTTTGCACGTCGTTCGGAGACGATCCCATCAATCGGGGCAAAGATCCGTCCCTTGTCAAGACGGGTCCGCACCTGATTGAGATCCTCTTCCGCGGCGCGGACCTGAGAGTGCGCCGCTTCGACCCGCGATGCCGCGGCCTCCGCCTCCGACAGGGCGTCGTCGAGCGCCTGCTCGGTCGCGAGCCCATATTCCTTGAGTTTTTTCATTCTTTCGAGTTCACGGCGGGCGCGGTTATCGGCGACCCGTGCCTGCAGCTCTGAGGATTTCGCCGATTCCAGAGCGGCCTCGGTCCGCTTGACAAAAGCCTCCTGCTCGCGGATGTCGATCCGGGCCAGCGGCTCTCCCTTTTTCACCCGGACCCATTCCGTAACGTAGACTTCGCTGACCAGACCCGCCACTTCGGATTTGACGTCCACCTCAAATTTGGGGGCGAGGGTGCCCGTCACGTCGATGCCTTCCGTCAGAACGCCGGACGTGGTCAGCGATGCCTCCACCGCAACGGGGGGACGAGCCTCCACCGGGGTCTCTTGTTTTGCGGCATCCCCCCCCTTGGAACAGGCCGCCATAAGAAAGACCACTGCCGGAATGCATGCAAAAAACAGGATCCGTTTCATTCCTTTTTTCCTTTTCCCTTATCGTTATCGGCCGCCAGGCCGTCAAAAACGAGACTCAGAAGCCGCTGGAGGGTTTCCCGGTCAATCCGGGAATCCTGGCTGCAGATCTGGTCTTCAATCGCAATCTCTACGGTGCCGAGGACAATCCAGGCCATGTCGCCGGCGTTTTCCGGCTTGAATTCACCACGATCGATCCCCTCCTCGAATAATCGCGTAATCAGATCATGATAACGCTGATGGTAGGCATCAAAGTCGAAATAGGGGGCCTCCCCGGGCGGACCGAAGTAGACCGCATGCATCAGGCGGATGAAGTCCCGGTCCTGCCGGACATAGGCAAAGCCTTTATCCAGCATCGCCATGAGCCGCTTCCGGACACTCCCCTCCCCCGTCCGGTAGACATCGACCACCGCTTCGAGACGGCCGAAGTGCGTCCGCATCAGCTCCAGGAAGAGACCCTCCTTGCTCCCGAAATAATAGTAGAGGACCGGTTTCGTTACACCGGCCGCCTCCACGAGTTCCCGGACCGTGGTCGCGGAATAGCCCCGCTGCGTGAACAGTCTGAGCGCAGCCCCCATGAGCTCCTCCCGAATGCGGCCCTCCGGTTTTAACGAAGCCCGTTGCCGCTTTCCCCGGCGCTCCTCCTGCGCTGCCGAACCTTCCGGCCTCTCCGGGCGCACATTTTCAGCCATGACCGATCTCCCCATGAAATTCTACCGACCGGTAGGTATACTGCCCGCCGCCGGTTGTCAAGAAAATATTTACCAACAGAATCAGGGAGGGATACTGGGCCTATTTTTTATTCTCGTCGCACGAGAGAAAAAGGGAGGGGAGCAGGTAGGGTATCGAGTCTGTGGCCTATTTTATGGAAGAATGGTTATGGAAGCGCCGGCCGGCGGTCCTTATTGACAGACCGGCCCTGTACCCTTATAGTGACAGCGGTTCGGTTTCAAAACGAAGAGCGGGACATCGAATGACTTGGGTAGCGGTACTCTCATGAAACTCAACCGGAAGGAGTTCGACAGGGCGGTAGGACGGGCGTACAGCCGTATCCCGGCGGAGATCCGGGGGCGGATGGAGAACGTCGTCCTGACCGTGCAGAAACGCCCCACGCGGGAGATGCTGGAGGAGATGGGGTATCCCCCGGACGAGCAACTCCTCGGCCTCTATGACGGGGCTTCTCTTCAAGAGCGCTCCTTCTTCGACGCTCCTCAACTTCATCCGGATACGATCTTCATCTTTCAGGAACCACTGGAGGAGATGTGCGAGAGCCTGGCCGAGCTGGAGCGGGAGATCGAGATCACCGTCGTCCACGAGATCGCCCATTTCCTCGGGATCGGCGAGGAGCGTCTGGAGAAACTGGGATATGGTTAACGCGGACCGGTCCGCATCCTTTGCCCATCCAAAAAAAACCGGTTGACACAGGGCCAAAACCCCGTGTCAACCGGTCATCATCCTGCCTCGCTCTTCATCGGCGGTGGAAAGTTCAAAAAAAACAGGTTTTAGTACCTGCCGCGGCCACCGCCGCCGCCGCTTCCACTGCGCCCGCCCCGGAAGCCACCGCCGCCCCGGTTCGAGTCCCGCCGGGGACCGTCGGATTCCGTCTTCGGCCGAGCCTCATTGACCGTAATCGTCTTACCGTCGAGATCGCCGCCGTTGAATTTCTTGATCGCCTCCTGGGCGCCTTCCTCCGTCTCCATCTCTACAAAGCCGAAGCCCCGAGAGACCCCGGAGAACTTATCCTTGATGACGGACACGGTTGCAACCGCTCCGGCTTCGGAAAAATTGTTCTTCAGGTCCTCTTCGGTAACTTTCTGGGACAGGTTCCCTACATACAGATTCTTGTTCATGGTTCGCCTCCTCGTTCGTTTCGGAATACCCCCCCATCCTGACCTGGCGAAGGGCAGCGATGGTTCCGGGGCCTGTTCATGCCGCGGCATCCGGCCGGTGCATGAAGGTCTTACAAAGAAAAAACCGCCCAGACTCTGAAGAGTCCGGCGGTTCACCTTACGCTTCATCCTGTCTATACGCGGATCCTGCCGGTCGCACCCTGGACGTCCGCCTTGCATCCTCCGACACGTGATGATACTTTTACGCCGTGGAAAAGGGGAAAGTCAAGCCATTTCTGCGGACATCCATGATCTATCGTACAAAACCCTCCCCATCGAATCCCGGCGGCCATCCAACCTTCCATCCCGTCCTGCCTGTCACCTGATCAATCTGATTTCAAATAGTTTCGGCCAGAATTTCCCCGTAACGAACAAACGGTCGCCCTCGGCATCGTAAGCGATGCCGTTTGTCACATCCACCCCCTGCAAATCCTCCTTCGCCAACAACCCCCTCAAATCGATCCAGTTCGTAACCCGTCCCGTCCGTGCGTCAATGACGGCGACATTATCCGTCGGCCAGACATTCGCATAAATGGCCCCCCGGACATATTCCAATTCGTTGATCCCCTCCACAGGACCACGATCATCATGGACGCGCAGGGTCCCCGTTTCATGAAGATCCTTCGGATCCAGCAGATGCAGGACGGAGGTCCCATCGCTGATGATCAGCCGTTTCCCGTCATGGGTGATGCCCCACCCTTCATGGGGGTAGGAGAATTTTTGCAACAGACGAAAAGAGCTCTTTTCGTAGATGAAGCCGATCCGGGACTGCCATGTAATCTGGAAAATCCGGTCGCCGAAAACGGCAACCCCTTCTCCAAAAAGGGAGGGCGGCAGTGCGACCTCCTTGATGACCCGGCCCGATGCCGGGTCAACTTTGCGCAAGGTGGAGCGGCCGTGCAGTCCCGTGCCCTCATAAAAATAACCGCCGTTATAGACGAGCCCCTGGGTAAATGCGCTGCGGTCGTGAGGATAGGAACGGATAACCCGGTAAGGATGAAACTCCGCCCTTCCTGGGATCCGCGACTCTGTACCCTGCCGGGGAAAGATTTGCAATCGCTCTCCCCCCAAACCCAGCACAAGGGGGGTCAGGCAGAGGCAAAGGAGCGTCGGCCATCGCGCTGTTGTCCATTTGAACATATCTCGTTTCCCGGTGATGCGATCGAATATCGTCAATCCCACGCCACAAAGCTGAATGCCTTCGTTACTTAGCCCAACTTGGACCGCTTTGCAACAGTTCCTCTTTCGACATTCATGCGGGTCTTGCCAAAACGAAAGGGTCCCTGTTCTCAAGAACAGGGACCCCTTTTTAAATCAACCTTGGCTGGCGATTACATCCCCATGCCGGGGTATCCGCCGCCGCCGCCCGGAGGCATGCCCGGCATCGCCGGTTCATCCTTCGGTTTGTCGGCGATCATGCACTGGGTGGTCAGCATGAGGGACGCGACACTCGCCGCATTCTGCAGCGCAAAGCGGGTGACCTTCGTCGGATCGATAACGCCGGCGGCGATCATGTCTTCGTACTTGTCGGTCCGGGCGTTGAATCCAAAGGACCCCTTCTTCTCCTTGACCTTCTCCACGACGATGCTGCCTTCCATGCCGGCATTGTTCGCAATCATCCGGAGCGGCTCTTCGAGGGACTTCTTTACGATCCGGACGCCGACTTCCTCGTCGCCTTCCAGCTTCATCTTGTCCAGCGCGGCAAGGGTCCGCAGGTAGGCCACGCCGCCGCCGGGGACAATTCCCTCTTCCACGGCTGCACGGGTTGCATTCAGCGCATCTTCAACGCGCGCCTTCTTTTCCTTCATCTCCGTCTCCGTCGCGGCGCCGACCTTGATCACCGCCACGCCGCCGACCAGCTTCGCCAGTCTCTCCTGAAGCTTCTCGCGGTCGTAATCGGAGGTGGTCTCCTCGACCTGAGCGCGGATCTGCTTGACTCGGCCTTCGAGGTCCTTACGCGCGCCGGCGCCGTCGATGATCGTTGTGTTGTCCTTGTCGATCGTGATTCGCTTGGCACGGCCAAGGTCTTCGATCTTGGCATTCTCCAGCTTGTAACCCATGTCCTCGGAGATCATCTTGCCGCCCGTCAGGATGGCGATATCTTCGAGCATGGCCTTGCGACGGTCGCCGAACCCGGGCGCCTTCACAGCGGCCACATGGAGGGTGCCGCGGATCTTGTTGACCACGAGGGTCGCCAGCGCCTCCCCTTCGATATCCTCGGAGATGATCAATAGCGGCCGGCCCATCTTGGCGATCTGTTCCAGGACAGGGAGCAGGTCCTTCATGTTGCTGATCTTCTTCTCATTGATGAGGATGAGGCAGTCTTCGAGTTCGACCTCCATCTTCTCGGCGTTGGTCACGAAATAGGGGGAGAGATAACCGCGGTCGAACTGCATTCCTTCGACGATCTCCAGTTCGGTATCCAGCCCTTTGGCTTCCTCGACGGTGATGACGCCTT
>CAYSSF010000212.1:0-6999 GCA_964433455.1 uncultured Syntrophaceae bacterium | reverse complement strand
GGATGTTGAGCTGCTTCTCAGGCACGAGGAAAGTTGAAGAAGTGTATTAACGATGTCTTCCGGTCATGGAATTGAGGGGAAGAGATAATCACATAGAAAGAATCATTGAGCTGGGAAAAATGTATGGGGCGTCCCGCCTGATTCTCTTCGGAAGCATTTTGGAAACACCGGAGACTGCCGGTGATATCGATCTGTATCGATGTTCTCCGCGATCCTCAACGCCTCCAAGGCGGCCTTTGTCAAAAAGAGGGGTTGTAATTTTGCCGATAATTGATTATTCATAAGCGGCTCTCTTAGAGACCGGCGAGGGGGGCGGCGCCGGTCGGAACGTTCCGATGCCTTCAAAGACGCCGCTCCCGTATCAACCCGGTCGGGTGATATCTCTTTTGAATCCATGGAGGGAACGGGCGATGGGCGAAGGAATATGCGATTACAACAGGTTTTCCGTTGATCTGCGGCGCCAAATGTGGACGGCCGGCGTGGAGGAGGAACTCCGCCGCCTGATCTGGCAGATTGCGGTGACGGGGAAATACATCTCCGCCAAGATCCATGAGTCCAACCGGAAGCTGGCCGGTTTCAAGAACCTCTACGGGGAGGAGCAACTCTCGCTCGACCGGAGCGCCGACGAGATCCTCAAGAACCAGCTCCAGTTTTCGGGATTCGTCCGGGAGTATGCGTCTGAGGAGCAGGATGCCGTCGTGCTGCTCGGCAAGGGCCGGGAGAAGTACTTTGTCACGGCGGACCCGCTGGACGGTTCCTCCCTGGTCGATACGAACCTCGCCATCGGGACGATCATCGGCATTCACAAAGAGTCGATCTTCGCACGCGGAAGGGATTCGATGGTGGCGGCCCTCTACATCACCTACGGACCGCTGATCACGATGGTCTATTCGGCGGGGAACGGCTCCCACGAGTTTGTGCTGAACCGGGAGGGGGAGTATGTCCTTTCCGAAGAGAACCTGATGATGGATGAGCGCGGCTCCATCTACAGCCCTGGAGGCCTTCGGAAGGATTATACCGAAAACCATCTGAAATACCTGGAATATCTCGAAGCGGGAGGCCACAAGCTCCGCTATAGCGGCGGGTTCGTGCCGGACATCAACCAGATTCTGATCAAGCGGGGAGGGATCTTCACCTATCCCGCCCTGAAGAAAAGTCCCCATGGAAAACTCCGGCTCCTCTTCGAACTTCAGCCGATGGCCTTCATCATCGAGCAGGCGGGGGGGGTTGCTACGGACGGCAAGGAGGCGATCCTCTCCCTCCATGTGGACAACCTCGATCAGCGCTGCCCGATCTACATCGGGAGCCGGTTCGAAGTGGACAAGGCGATGGAATTTCTGGCGGCTGGAACGTAACCATAAGGAGGTGATGCAATGATCTGCGACAATATCGATTCATTGAAAAAGGCGATGGAAGGGGTGCTGACAATTGCGGAAAACGACGTCCGGGTTCTGGATGAGCAGCGGCTCCGGGAGACCCTGATCGACGACCTGATCGGGACGGCGGTATTCGCCTCCGTCGATGAGACGAGGGCGGCCGCCCGCTGGCTGATCCGGCGTTCGGCAGCGGCGGTGGACGTCCGGTCCGCTTCGATCCAGGGACTCTACGAAGCGATGGGACGGGGGGAGGTATCCGGCTTCACGGTGCCGGCCATCAACATCCGCGCGCTGACGTACGACTCGGCCCAGGCGGTCTTTCGGGCGGCCCGGGCCGCCGGCGCCGGCGCGATGATCTTCGAGATCGCGCGGTCGGAGATCGATTACACCCGCCAGCGGCCGGCGGAGTACACCTGCGCGGTGACCGCGGCCGCCCTGAAAACCGGATACCAGGGCCCCATTTTTCTCCAGGGCGACCACTTCCAGGTCGGGGCAAAAAAATTCGCGAAGGACCCGGAGGCGGAGGTACGGGCCGTCAAGGACCTGATCTGGGAGGCCATCGAGGCCGGTTTCTACAACATCGACATCGACACCTCGACCCTGGTTGATCTCTCGGAGGAGACCGTGAAGAAACAGCAGCGGTTGAACTATAGCCTCGCCGCTGAAATGACGACGATGATCCGAGATCTGGAACCGGTCGGGATCACCATCTCCGTCGGCGGGGAGATCGGCGAGGTCGGCGGAAAGAACAGCACCGTCGAAGAGCTTCGCGCCTTCATGGAAGGTTACCTGGAGACCCTCCGCAAAAACGGCGCCGCGCTCATGGGGATCAGCAAGATCAGTGTCCAGACCGGAACGACCCACGGCGGGATCCCGATGGCCGACGGGAGCGTCGCCAAGGTCAAGCTCGATTTCGACACGTTGCAGAGGCTCTCGCAGGAGGCGCGGGATGCTTACGGGATGGCCGGCGCAGTCCAGCACGGCGCCTCCACGCTGCCCGATGAGGCCTTTGACCGTTTCCCCGCGACCGGCACCGCGGAGGTCCACCTGGCGACGGGTTTCCAGAACATCGTCTATGACAGCCCGAATTTTCCGCCGGAGCTGCGCGCGCGGATCTACGACTACCTGAAACGGGAGGCGGCCGCCGACCGCAAGGAGGGGGACACGGAAGAGCAGTTCTTCTACAAGACAAGGAAGAAGGGGACCGGCTCTTTCAAGCGGGAGCTCTGGGATCTCCCGGAGGCCGTCCGGACGGCGCTCGGCGGAGAGCTGGAGGCGCAATTCGCCCTCCTCTTCCGGAAGCTCAACGTCGGAAACACGCTGGATGTCGTCAACCGCTATGTGACGCCTGTGGACGTCCCGCTGCCGCCGCCGGCCGGCATCGCGTAAGCGGCTGATTCGGAATTCGAAAAAAGGGGGACAGATCTTTTTCCCCGGGTATGGAGCGAGCCATGAAAAGCGGCCGGGGGTCCCAGAGCCCCTTCGGCTGGATGATTTTCCGTTCCATGTTTACTCCTTCCGTTGCAGAGGATGGGTTTATCCGAAAGCAATAACGCCGCAGGGCCTCCGCTGAAAAACACCACTGAAAAACCCCGCTTGACATCGATCACCCGTCGGTTATCGATAAGCCGGTACGATTGCGTCACTGGCGCGGGACCACAATCACGCTCTCCGGTTGCCCAAGGACCGTTGCCTGTTGCTCTCTTCCGTAGCGCCGCCTGGCGGCGTATGTCATTTCGCTATCCAGGTAATTCTTGATTTCGCTTAGGGTAATGCGGCCGTCGGTGTTCCCGTGGGGCTTGTCATCCGCAGCGCCGTTGAGCGCATCGAGAAGATGCTTCGTAAAAAGGCCGTGGCTGGTCTCCTCATCCCAACTGGCGACCTGGCCCTGGCCGGTGGCCGATATCACGGTAAATGTCGCTTCCGCTGTCTTTTGAGGGATCACGCGGATCCCGGAGGCGCCCCGGATCAGGGGCCCGCGCGAACTTTCGCCTGAAAAGCAGGCGTCGATGAACACCGTCACGGATCGCGCCTCGATCTGGTCCAGATTTCGATAGAGCAGTTCAAGGGGGTATCCGAAAATCTCGGGTGTATTGAGATTCCCATCCACCGGCCATAGATACTCGCGCCCGTCCTTCAATCCCGGCACGCCGTGCCCGGAGTAGTAGACGAACACATCCGATTTGCCGGGTCGCACCCATTGCCAAAGCTTGCCCTTCGGAGTTCTCTCGTTGCCGAACACGGCCTCGATATCGGCCCGCGTCACATCGCGCAAGTTAATAACATTGTTTTCGTTTAATCCAAGGGTCTCGACAACGAAATGTTTCATGGCCTCCGCGTCATTGTATGCGAAATCGACTGCGGGGGCACGATTCCCATAGTTCTTGTTCCCGATGATGACGGCAACGGCATCCGGGTTGCCTCCGGACCGAAGAACTTTGGATATGTCGCTTTTGGGCAGGCTGATGGACTTTTTCGCGGGTTGGGAAGCGGCTGGTTTGATATTTGAAGTGTTTCCGGCTCCAACCACGGAAGCAAGTTCTATTTCAAAGGCACTCCAGAATTTGCGCAACCCCATCCGCACCGCAGTCGGCGGCGCCTGCAGCCGCCTGACCCGGTCGGCGGTGGTTTTTGTGTTCCTCAGCCTCAGTCCGATGGAGACTTCCACCTCCGTCTCTTTCTCGGTGACAAAGACGTTGCCCAACACATCCTTGCCGGACGGGTCCAATGTAGCAAACAGTGCAAGAGTCCCCATTTCCTCGGCAATGATGGTCTGAAATTCATCCGTATCCCGTTGTTGGACCTCGGCCCATTCCTGCATGGTTAACGGGGTCGGCGCCGGCGCAGAAGCCAACAGGAATCCGGTCTCATAATTCTGCTCCTCGATGACCATGCCAAGACGGCGAACGGTCAACTGCGTCGCCTCGAATGCCTGTTGCTTTGATGCCTTGAACAGGCGACGGCCATCACTTTCGAGGATCCGGGTGTTCGACTGCATCCATGCAGATTCAATTTTGAGGATGGCCTGATTGTAATTGGCGGTAAATAATCCACAGGCCGACGTAAGCAATACAAGAGACGTAACAGCGATGACCCGAAGTGCGTAACGCATCTCTCTTACCTCCTTTGGCGATCCTCTTCATCGCGTTCGCCCCTTGGAATCGCGATGGTCGGACGGGATGAGATCGGCCAGAAACGGCAGCTCTCCCGGCGGACGGAAACGGAGCGTGAAAAGACTGCCATGAATCGCCAGCCCCCGGTGCTGTCGTGACTCTTCAAAAAGGGCGCCGGATACGGCAAGCCACTCCAGATCGCGTGTATTGGCAATCCATGCGGCACGGACCTTTTCCGGCGTCCAGAGGCCGATGCTGGCGAAGGCCGCATCGAGAGCCCCCCGATCATCGGGAAGCGCGACCGGCATACGCGCCTTCTCCGGCGCGACGGCCGTGATGCAATTCAGGGCCGTCGCGTCCCAATCGACTTTGTTCGACGCGCGGCGGGTGATAAAATCGGCCAGCCCGATGCCTGTTGCGTTGCCGTCCGATTGGCCGGACAGATCCCGGACCACGATCCTCGTGATGCAGGGCGTCGTGCATTCCTTTTCGTAAATGTTCATGATCCGGCCGACGACCTTCGTGTCCATCCCGGATCCCGAGATGTCCTTGCCGATCTCATCCACCAGCAGAACATCCAACCGATCAAAGGGGAGCTTCGGCTTGTAGATCTTCGATTCTTCGAGAAGTTCCGGCTCGCGCCGGAAAATATTCCCCGCCGGAACGCACTCCAGACGCCGCAGGCGATTTCTGTGATCCTCCAGGATCGCGATGCCTCCCAGGATCGGGAGGCGGTCCAGGATGACCCGGGCGATGGACGCGATCGCCTCGGCATAAGAGATGTTCACGGCCAGTTGGTGCATGATCCGAGCGCCCTCCGGTCTTCCCAGGCCCACGACCGCCATCTTCAGGAGGCCGGATTCGGTGGGGCCGATGTATTCCGTGTGTTCCTTGACGCGGTTGACGAGGATGACGTGGTCCGCTTCGGCGGCGGCGCGCTCCACGAGGACCGGCACATCTTCCCCGACCGCGCCGATCCGGATCATCTCCAGCGAATCGAGGATCCTTGCGCCGGTTGTTTCCTCGGTCAACCCCATCGAGGTCAGCACATGCACCTGTCCCCGGACGGTGCCCCCGCCGTGGCTGCCCATGGCCGGCAGCAGGATGGGCACGGCCTTGCGGGCTAAGATGGCGTCCGCCAGGGTTGTGAGGACCTCCGGCATGGACGAAATGCCGCGGCTCCCCGCCGTGATGATGACGGTCTGTCCGGCCCGGACGGGGTCGAGCAGCCCGCTCCGCTCCAGTTCGGCAAGCACGGCCTGCCGGGGCGAAGGGGCCGGGTCGTCGGGAAAAATCTGCCGGATCAGGCCGAAACGGGGATAATCCATCGCATCTCCTCCTCTGGTCGGGTTAATGAGCAACGAAGCTGTGGGCCAGGGCCACGGCTTGCACCGCATCCTTTCCGTAGCCGTCGGCGCCGATCTTTTCGGCGAAGACGGCGTCTACGGGGGCGCCCCCCACCATGATCCTGACCCCGTCTCTCAGGCCGCGCGCCCGGAGTTCTTCGATGACGCGTTTCATCTCCGGCATGGTGGTGGTGAGCAGCGCGGAAAGGCCCAGCACCTGGGGGCGGATTTCGATCACCTTGGCCACGACCTCTTCCGCGTCAATATTCACGCCCAGGTCGATCACCCGGAAACCGGCCCCTTCCAGCATCATAATCACGATATTCTTGCCGATGTCGTGAAGATCGCCCTTGACGGTTCCGATCAGAACGGTGCCTTTGGGTGCGCCGGCATTGCCGGTCAGGAGGGGTTTGACAATGCCGAGGCCGAGTTTCATCGTCATGGCGGAAACCAGCATTTCGGGGACAAAGATCTCGCCGGCGCTGAATCTCTGACCGATCACACCCATCGCGTCAATCAATCCCTGTTGAATCACCGTATCCAGGGATATCCCGGTTTTGCAGATCTCGCGGACCAGGGATTCGATTTCCCTGTGACGCCCCTCAATAACGCCCTCCTTGATCTTCTGGATGGATTCATTCATTCTTTCTCTCCATAAACCGAATCAGTAACCTTCGCGCACAGCGGCCGATATGGCTCGGAGATTGGCCAGCGGCGTCGTGAGGGGAATCGCGCACTCCGGCCCGATGATATCGACGCCCGCCTCAATTGCGTAACGGGCCTGTTTGTAGACATCCTCCGGTGTGCCCTGGAACAGGGTCTTGGCGTTGTTCAGATTGCCGATCAGGGAAATCCGGTCGCCGATTTTCTCGACGGCCGCTTTGGCATCCACCTGCCACTCGAAGTGGTAGGCGTCAACGCCGGATTCGGCGAACAACTCCAGCCGGTCCATGCAGTTGCCGCAGACGTGGAGGATCACGGGCCCGCCCACACGGGCGGTGATCTCCTGGTGGATGGGGAGCAGATAATCCCGGTAATGGTAAGGTCCGACCAGGTTTCCGGTGGCGTGATCGGCCAGGACCACAACATCGGCGCCGGCCCGGAACTGTGCGTTGGCGAAGGCGATGGTGACCGGCATGAGCTGCCTCAGCATGCGGTTGATTT
>CAYSSF010000211.1:0-7031 GCA_964433455.1 uncultured Syntrophaceae bacterium | reverse complement strand
TACGGCACGCTTCCCAAGATCTACGGCACCCCAAACTATTATTCCCACAGCGCCATCTGCGCCGAGGCGGAAAAGATGGGGCCCGGCCTGACCGAAGGGTTCTTCGCCTACCGCGACTATGACCTTGGCAACACCAACTGTCTGGTGGTTTGGGGATGCGACCCGCTCAGTTCCAACCGCCAGGTTCCCAACACCATCGCCAAGTTCGGCGATATCATGGAACGGGGTTCAGTGATCTGTGTCGACCCGCGTCTTTCCGCCTCGGCCGCCAAGGCCCAGGAATGGTTGCCCCTCAAACCGGGCGCCGACGGCGCCCTGGCATCAACCATCGCCCACGTCATCCTGACCGAAGGGCTCTGGAATAAGGAGTTCGTCGGCGACTTCAAGGACGGCAAGAACCTCTTCAAAGCCGGACAGACTGTGGAGGAAACGACCTTTTCCGAGAAGGAGACCCATGGTCTCGTGAAATGGTGGAACATCGAACTGAAGGACAAAACCCCGGCATGGGGAGAGAAAGAGTCCCTGATTCCCAAGGGTCAGATTATCCGCGCGGCCCGCATCATGGGAAAGGCCGCGCCAAAAACGGCGGTCTGGATGGGTCCCGGCGCCGCCATGCACCCCCGCGGCACTTACTCGGCTATGGCCGTTCATGCCCTGAATGGCTTGCTCGGATCGGTGGACAATGAGGGAGGCGTCCTCCGTTCCCAGAAGGTTCCCACGGCATCCTTCCCAAAGTACGAATCCTTTGAAGACGAGATCGCCAAAAAGTTTTCCAAGGAGAAGAAGCTTGACGGCCGCGGCGCCAAGGACATGCCGGCCATGATGAGCGCAAAACCGGGCAGCGGCGTGGTGACCAACAACGTGGCCAACGGGATGCTGAAAAACCCGGAGGCCATTCAGGTGTTTATCAGCACCTGGAGCAATTTCAACTTTTCGGCAACCGGGGCGCAGCGGTGGGACAAGGCCATGGCCAAGGTGCCCTTCTTCGTCCATATGGTCACCAACGCTGCGGAGATGACCCAATTCGCCGACATCGTGCTGCCGGCCACCTTCGCGCCGGCGGAAAAGCTCTCCATTTCCGTCAATATGGCCAACCTGCACGCCCATGCCTCCATTCAGCAGCCGGTGGTCAAACCGCTGTGGCAGGCCAAGGCCGAGGAGACGGAAGTGATGTGGCTGTTGGCCGAAAAACTGAAGGCCAAAGGGTTCCCCAACCTTTACGACTACTATGCCTCCTTCGCGGATCCGGAAACCAAGAAAAAGCCGACCAACGTCGACGAGTTTACCGAGATCGCAGCCAAGATCTCCAGCGCCCCGCTCTGGATGCCCAAGGAGCCCCTCAAAGGCGATAAGCTGGACGGCTGGGAGGAGTTCAGGAAAAAGGGCGTCTGGAATACCGAGAAGTATTCATTCAGGAAGAACTGGGGCAAATTCGGAACCGAGACCAAGAAATTCGAGTTCTACAGCGAAACCCTGAAAAAGGGGCTGCTGGAACATGCCAAAAAGTATAATACCACCGTGGATGATATCCTCACAGTCAGCGGTTACACGGCACAAGGAGAATTGGCATTCGTGCCCCATTATGAACCACCCAAACGCCACGGCAGCGTGAGCGAGTACCCCTTCGACTTTATCGACTACAAGTCCCGTCTCAACCGCGAGGGGCGTTCCCAAAACACACCTTGGTACCATGAATTCAAGAAGGTGGACGTCGGAGACGAAAGCTGGGACGACGTGGTGAAGATCAACCCCGGGGACGCGAAAAAGTTGGGGATTGCGAACGGCAGCGTGGTGAAACTCACCTCCCTGACGGGCAGCATCACCGCCACGGCGAAGCTCTGGGAAGGCGTGCGCCCGGGCACGATTGCAAAGTGTTACGGCCAGGGGCACTGGGCCTACGGCAGGGTTGCCGCAAAGGAGTATGGTAAAACGCCCCGCGGCGGCAACAATAACGATCTGATGCCTGACGATTACGACCGGCTCAGCGGCGCTACGGCGCGCAACGGCGGCTTCACAGGCGTAAAGATCGAGAAAGTCTAAGGGAAGGAGGGGAAAATCGATGCCTAAATACGGGATGGTGATAGATTTACAGAAGTGCGTCGGCTGCGGCGCCTGCGCGATCGCCTGCAAGACGGAGAACAATACGCAGGACAGGTCCAAGGGACAAGGGTTCAACTGGGCTGATTATGTGATGGCCACGGAAGGCAAGTTTCCGAACGTTCAATTCACTTCCAGGCCGGTTCTCTGCAATCACTGTACGGATGCGCCCTGCGTGAAGGCGTGCCCGGTGACGCCCAAGGCCATGCACAAGCACGAAAACGGCATGACCATCCACAACATGGAAAGATGTATCGGATGCCGCCAGTGCCAGGATGCATGTCCTTACAGCGCGGAAGAGTTAGGGAAAAAAGGCGCACAGTACAGCGTCATCAGCTTCAACGACTTTTCGGATGAAGTTCATCCCTTCTATAAAGACACCAAAGAGGTCATTCCCGGCTGCACCGCTTCAGGAGCCGAGGTCTCCAAAGAGGCGGGCGATACGCCCCCGCACCGCACCTTGTACAATCATTCGGACTATGCAAACATGAGAGAGGGCGGGAAGGTCGAAAAATGCATCTTCTGCGAGCACAGGGTGCTCAACGGCGAACAGCCGTACTGTGTCGTATCGTGCCCTGCAAAGGCGCGGATATTCGGCGACCAGAGCGACCCAAACAGCGAGATCTACCAGCTTCTCAAGAAATATAAGGCGGCCCGTTTGAAAAACAACAAGGGCGGTCTTTTAAAGCCCGGAGAGAAGGGCACGCAGCCCAATGTGTTTTATATCAGGGCCTTTAGAGCAGAAGCACCAAAAGGTCCTGCGAAAAAAGCGGCCGCCAAGAAGAAGTAAAGGGCTTTTGGAATTTCGAGGGTGGGACTGTTTCAAAGGCAGTTCCACCCTTATTATTATGAGGCGGATCTGAAGTGAAAATCGGCGATTTCATTCCAAAGGAAAAGAGAAGAGGCGATTGCTACAGGCTGCTGTCCGCCTGTTTTTACCAGCCGCAGAAGGAAGCATTCATTCAGGAAGAACTCTTTAAGAACCTTGTGGGATTGTTGGGACAGACTTCTCTTGATGCGGCAGCGCATGCAGCGGTGATGGAAAAGGCATTTTTGAAATACAGTGAAGAAGACCTTCTTGTTGCTTATGCAAAACTCTTTGTCGGTCCAAATGAGCTTTTGGCGCCGCCTTATGGCTCCGTGTATCTTGACGGAGAAAAAACGGTGATGGGCGATTCTACCATGGAAGTGATCAAGATGTATGAGGAGCAGGGACTTTCCATGGACGGCGAATTCAGGAATCTGCCCGACCACGTCACGGTAGAACTCGAATTTATGTATTACCTGATATTCAAGGAAGTAGAGGCGCTCGAAAAATCTCAATGGGATGCAGCGCTTGATTTGATAAAGACGCAGGAGTTTTTCTTGGACAACTTTCTTCAGAGATGGGTTAACCCTTTTTGCGATAAAATAAAACAGGGCACGGATAATGAATTTTACACGAGCCTTGCGGATTGCGTGTCTGTCTTTATTGGAAATGCGCGTCCGGGAGACGATATTCCGGAAGAATTGAGTGCAAAGGCTGTTCAACGCCGACCATGTTAACAGGGAAAATCATAACCAATGCATTAAACACCGGAGAGAGAATTTCGACCGACCGTTCCCGATGTTTGAGAATGCGGTTTAATCGGAACTCATGCACCGGATGCATTGAACAATGCCGGTTCAATGCCATCGCGATCGTTGAAGACGTCGAGATCGCTACGAACAAATGCTCTGGGTGTATGTTGTGTGTTTCGTCATGCCCTTCCGATTGTTTTGAAATCAACGGTTTTGATTTTTATTCCCTGATCGGTAAACTCAGGAAAATCCAATCATCTGTCGGGCCGCCTGTTCTGGGCTGCAGAGACCATCCCCAAACCCATTCTCATGTAACGACATTCTGCTTCGGATTTTTTTCTGAGGAGCATATCATCGCGCTTTCCGTCTTTATGAATAAATATCTCCAGATCGATGTATCGGAATGCGCGGATTGCAGAAACAGTTTTATTATCGATGCCCTTGATAAAAGAATTAGGAATGTGGAGACAAAGACCTCTATTGGAGCGGTTGATAAGATCAGGCTGATCAAAAATAAAACAGACCTCGTTTTCAAGGCTGTCTCCTATGACAGGCGCGGTTTTTTTAAGGCGATCAAGGATCTGACCCGTAAGCAGACAGCAGGGATTTTCGGCGACGAAGATCATGGCGAAGAGCGGAAGGCATATTCAGCAAAAACAGTCCCTTTCAAAAGAGGGTTATTGAACAGGGTTTTAGAGAGTTCACCGGAAGAAACCCGGAAAGTGCTGCTGAGTAATTACTACTATACTGTCGATGCTGCAGATACCTGTGATCACTGTTTCGCGTGCATTGGGATGTGCCCTACCGGAGCATTGAAGATTGAGATGAAAGGTGATGACAGGGATCTGGTTTTTAGCGCTTCTCTGTGCAACGGCTGCGGTCTTTGTGATAGTTTTTGTCCGAAGGATTCGATTGCTCTGGTCAAAGGATTTTCAGGCGACAACCCCGTTGATTTCTCATCAGTGCGCAAAAAAGCGAGGACGTGAGGTCAAAATAATCCTCGATTGCAGTGCCCCATCTCCCCGGTCGAAAAGGGCAGATGTAAAACATGGTTTTCCCCCAAGGGAGGCATCCGTTGCCTCCCTTGGGGAAGGAATAAATTATCTGACTACCGGGCCCTTTATGATGGCCAGCGTGGCATCGCAACCCTTGTCATAGAGATCGCTGATGAATACATGCTTGGCCCCATCGAAGTGACCGGCTTTATACTCAAACGGGGTTCTGACATCCACGAGGGATACGTTTGACGGCTTTTCAGCCGCGATTTTCTCCTTCATAGATCCGTTATTGCCAGGTATATTTGACCATCGGCGCAGCCGGGTCTTTTGCATATTCCTGCGATGAGCCGTCATAAACCTTCACGTCTTTGTAACCGAGCATTTCCCTCAGGACAAACCACCATCCAGAACAGAGTCTTCCCGTATCGCAATACGTAATACTCTCCTTGGACAGATCCTTGCCGATGACGCCCGCGGCCATCGCCTCAAGATCCTCATTGCTTTTAAAGGTCCCGTCCTTTGCGAAGATCCAGGGAGAAGGCAAAGCGACGGCGCCCTTGACATGGCCGGCCCGTTCCACAAAATCGAGTTTAGACACGCCGAAGAAAAAATCGGGCATCCTGGTATCGATGATGTTCGCCTTGCCGATTTTTCTGATGACATCGTCTTTTGTCGCAAACAGGGCTTTGTTGGCTTTCCCTTGATAGGTTCCCGCCTTGGGTTTCACTGTCTCGGTAGAAACCGGTTTTTTGGCCTCCTTCCATTTATTGAATCCCCCGTCCAGGACGGCGACGTTTTCAATGCCTCCGTAAATGAGCGTCCAGGCCACCCTCGTCAAGTTCACCTGGTCGACCACCGTGTCGATCTTGCCTACAACCACGACGTGAGAGCCGGACTTGATCCCCGCCGATCCGATCACGTCGAAGAGGTCGTCATCTTCAGGCAGTTCATTGCCGAGACCTTTTTTTGTAATGGCCCATGTCCCATAGAAGACATTGATGGAATTCGGGATATTACCCTCCTTGTATTCTTCCACCTTGCGGATATCAACGATGACCAGCTTCGAATCGTTGAGATTCTTCTCCAGCCAATCCCTCGAAACGACAGGCGCGATATCCCTCGCCAGTGCGAAAAGCGGCAATGCAAACACAAACGCCAGTACGAGACAAAACAAGCTTAACTTCTTCCCTTTCATAAAAAACCTCCTATTGTTTAATGGGTTTTGGTGTAAAAATCAGCCCCTCGTTTGCTTTGGACCCGCCGGGGATGAGAGTTTCTTTCGTGAGAAACCCCTCCTTGTCGACGTGGCAGACATCGCAGGAGCGCGTCCTCTCCGTCCGCTTTTTTATGTTATGCGGGACGGTGTCCCAGTAATTCGGCAGGAGATCGAAATTCTCCATCTTGATCCCCGCTGCCTTAAAGGTATCTCTTACGGTCGGAATGACCCGCAACGTGGTGATCGTTTTCTTATCGCGGGGGCTGCGACCGAGGATAAACGCAGGCTTTGACGTGGCCCCTTTCCCCGCATGACAATCATAGCAGTTTCTGTACTGGCCTGAAGCATGGCAACTCGCACAGCTCAGTTTGCCGGCATGCGTCGCATGGGCCGTTTTCGCTTTCTCCGTCTTTTCCTGCCCCGCCGGATGGCAGTTGAGGCAGGCCGGGCGGTCCTTCCTCTCCTGCCGGGAAGCGTAAGCCTTGCCGTCGCCGTGGAACTCGGCCTTCTTGTGGCAGTCCATGCACTGCATCCCTTTTGGGTAATGGACGTCCGGCGTCCCCCCATATTCGCCGGTATACTCGGGATAGACTCGCCCCCCGTGACAGAGGGCGCAGGTCTTCCCTTCGTCCCTTTTGACGAATCGATGACCTTTCAGCAACCCGGCGCTGATGCCGCTGATCACCGGCCCTTTCACATGACAGTCGCCGCAGGAGGCATGGCAGCTCCGGCAGGATTGTTCGAAGATCTTCTCGTCAAAGAGTTTACGTTCCGCCGGAGAAAATCTTTCCATCACACCGTGTTTTTGCCCTGCTGAGGTGTAATGCAGGGCAGTCGCGTAGGTCTTCGTAATATCCTCGTGGCAGGATGCGCAGGTTTTCATATCATCGGAGGGTCTCTTGATCACGCCTTTGTGGGCGACCTTCCGGTCCTGCGCCTTTTCATCCCCCTTGTGACAGGAGATGCAGCCCTCCGAAAAATGCGGGTCTGCGGCGATCATCCCCTTGTCCACCACCAGTCCTTTGTACATCTCTTCCGCCTTCACGGGCGGAGGCGAACCCGCTCACCCCTCCCCTTCTTCGCCGCCGCCGATCTTCGGCGGAACGAACAGGGATTTCATCAGCGCCTCGTCCGTGTGGCATCGGACGCAGCCGCCGCCC